>JARLHV010000168.1 GCA_031292055.1 Desulfosporosinus sp. | reverse complement strand
TTGCTTTCAGCAATAGGTCTTTCAGAAGACTTAAGTCTTTATAAGGACTTCCAGTCCGCACTTTTTAAACGGCTTCAGCCGTAATCGCGACTTCCAGTCGCAATCGTGAACCCCTGTACTTCAGTGCAGGGTCGTTCAGTGAACTTGCATTTGGTGAAAGTTCTGCCGGTGGGTTAAAAATGGCTAGGTCAACGAAACAAGGAGATCGCTTAAGCGGTGCTATTGTAGTGATTGTCGGGAGTAGAAAAGAACAGAGTGAAGCAAGGAAGCCTCGCACCTGGTTGGGTATAACGCTGGGAGGCAGTTCGAAGGATGTAGCAGCACTGACACTCTCCTTAGATATTGGTCACATTTCAGATATTGATACCGACATGAAGGAACGTAAAAAATTTATCGAGAAGCTGTTATACAGTTTGGTATGAATGTTGTGTGAAGCGGCACAAATTCTTAAACATTATCGGAAATGTTCATATCGGAGTAAGATCAGATTTTGAGGTTGATTTTGAAATGAGAAAATACCTTCAAGAGGTCTTATGTGTTTACTTCTATTATTCTATCAAGGACTCTAAGAAATTCGTTCCAATCTAATTCTCCACAATATGTACCAAGTTCATTTCTGGCAATTCTATGAAGAATATATGTTTTGACAAAGGATAAGCGAGAAAGTCCAGCATCTTTCCACTTATATATAGGCTCTATTTATTTAATGCTGATTGCCGATCAATCTCAACTTTTTTAGGAATTGATGACATGTCTTTTTCCTCCTTTTTGAGAGGCTTATCTATATCCATATAATACCAACCTTTAATAGTCTATTCAATAAGTATTATGCCCGTATAAAGGATTTTAGAAAAAGTCTAAAATCCTTTATATATAATAAGTGTGTATTTTTGGGTGTTCTTTGTAGCTGAACACTTCCGACAGATGGTTTGCAACATCGAAAAGAATATGAATGTAATAATCCGACGTCGCAAACCCTCGGGACGTTAGGCTACAGACCATGTGGGAGGCCGGGCGACCTTGCCCGGATTGGAAGGGTTCGTGTTGGGCTTGAATTAGTACACATAAGTAGAAAAATGCGAAGTAAATGTAAGGACTTAGTTTTCTCGCTTGTCATTCTGAACGAAGTGAAGAATCTATCCATGAGGTGACCTGTATGTACTATGTTTATATATTGACAAATTGGGGTTGGTCAAATAGGGTCCTTTATACTGGTGTAAGCAATAATCTTGAACGGCGACTGTATGAACATAAAAACAAATCCGTTAAAGGATTTACCGAGAAATATAATGTCAATAAATTTAGTATATTTTGATAGTACAACTGATATAAAAGCTGCAATTGCCAGGGAAAAGCAGATTAAAGGTTGGACACGAAATAAAAAGAATGCTTTGATTGAAAGTATAAATCCACAGTGGAATGATTTATCCGAAAACTGGGGCAAATAGATTCTTCGCGTTGCTCAGAATGACAACGGAATTGCTGCGCATTCTTCTCATTTAGTTCATCAATACAGTTCAGTCGGGAGACGTTTTAGTGACTCCCGTCCATGGTCGTCTCGGAATTGCGGGGCATGGTCCGCCGTCTGATAACAGAGGTTTTGCAACATCGGAGAGAAATTGAAAAAGATAATAGAAATTGTTTTAGGTCATTTGGTCTTGTGGTTGACTAAGTTTGATGATAGATCATTGGAGGTAATTATACATGGAAACTGTTCTTTTATTTGCATTTGTGGCTTTTATTGTTATTTATTTAGCGGTTAGATTGGCAATTAACCCTTTGATACCTATGGCTACAGATATAGATGAAAATAATCAAGATTATGGATTAGTTAAGTTACGTGATATTGAAGTATTGAATAATGAAGAGCTTAAAGAAATAATCGAGATATATAGCAATAAAAGTATGGAGAATAAGGAATACCGGCAATTACAGAAGTATACTAAGGTTCTTGGTGATCTGAAAAAAATAGCTTATTTTACTGATGAGGAGTATATGGAACGGATGGCTAAGTTAAAGGATTATTATAATAATAATTAACCATGGCTTTAACAATTGAAGAATGAAACGAAGGAGGAATCTTGTCCAAGGGCGCGCTGTCCGTGGAATGAAGTATACGGTTAGCGGGTGTTGCTCTGTTAAGTCGTTGCGGTTGGAGTTATATAGTTCGAGGAGATGATTTGATGGACTTAAACAGTGTCAAGCAGTACATAAGATATATCGAATTAGATAGAGAAAGAGTTCCATCATTTTCCGAATACCCTTTTAATCTACCAGCAATTAAGAATTTACAGAGGTTATCATTTCATCCGCAAGTAACCTTTATTGTTGGTGAAAATGGCTCAGGGAAGTCAACGATCTTAGAATCCATAGCCGTAGCCTATGGATTTAATGCTGAAGGCGGCACTAAGAATTTTAATTTTACGTCCAAAGCGACTCATTCGGAACTGAATAATTACATTAAAGTAGTCAAAGGCACCCAAAGGCCCCAGGATGGCTTCTTTTTACGAGCGGAAAGTTTTTATAATTTCGCTTCAAATATAGACGACTTGGATTCTGAAGGCGGTGGACCGCCAATCATTAAGTCCTATGGCGGCCTATCGCTGCATAAGCAATCCCATGGAGAGTCATTTTTTGCCTTATTCCGAAATAGATTCGGCGGTAAAGGTATCTACATTCTGGACGAACCTGAGGCGGCTTTATCACCAACGCGGCAAATGTCTTTGCTTTCCATAATGCATGAATTAGTTGGGGAAGGGTCTCAGTTCATCATTGCAACCCACTCGCCCATAATAATGGCGTATCCCAACGCCTGGATCTACGAAATTAAAGAAGGAATTGAAACTGTAGCGTATGAAGATACCGAACATTATCAAGTTACACGGGCCTTTATTAATAACACCAAGAAGATGCTCAAAGAGCTACTGGAATAATGCCCCCCACACAAAGTGTTCACGTACTAATTTATCACTGGAGCTGGGGTGGAGAACATACTGATGCAACTTTAGAGGGTTTTAGTGTTCAATATTTCCCCGATACTAAAGGTACTCCATTCTCATTACTATTTGGTGAGATAAAAGATCAACATACAAAGCATATAAAGGTATCGGAAAAAGACAGCACTAATGTTAAAGAGGCTAAGATAGTTGGAACAGGTACAGATCTTTCATGGTTTACTTAACATTTAACTTGGTTTATCTGCCCAATACAGAGTTAACATCACTTCACCGAGAGAATTTCTCAGGTGAAGTGATGTTCTTTTCTAGCAATATGATCCATCATACTTTGCAGCAAGCAGCTCTGTTACAATCGTTGTAACTTGAAACGTAAAATCAAACATGATATGATTGAACTATTAAAAGAGGAAACGGTGATGAATTTGGATAAAATCTCGTTAGATAAAGAAATAATTCTCAATGCAACAGAAGAGGTCATTCGCCGTTTCGGACCAGACAAAGCGAATATCTCTGACGTGGCAAAATCATTAAAAGTAAGCCACGCTGCCTTTTATAGATATTACAATGGAAAAACAGCCCTATGGAATGCCGTTACAGAACGCTGGCTCGTACGTTTACATGCTCCATCAAATGATATATTAAATGAAGATAGTCCAGCCGATATTAAGCTTTATCATTTACTCGAGAATTTTGCGGAAGCTAAGCGTCTCAGCGCGATTAATGATCCGGAAATGTTTGCCAATTACATCAAACTTGCCCGTAACTCAATGGAAGTAATAGAAAAGGTCACAGAAGATGGGATTAATAAAATTGAGGAGATTATATTACAAGGGATTACAGAAGGTATATTTTTTACGGAATCTTCCCATCAAGAGGCAAAATCAGTATATCTTGCAACTCGTGTTTTTATCCACCCAGACTCATTCGAAGATCCAGACAGAAAGCTAAATATAGATTCCGTTGTAAATCTTCTGTTAAGAGGCCTTAAAAATCCCAACAAATAAATCCTGAAGGCAAGACATGGCCGCCAATAAGGCGGCCATCATGATGCGATGTTCAGTCGTTGAAATAATGACCTTCTTCGAGGTCCGAGATCAATGAAGGATGCGCCGGCCGCCATCCCAAGCGTTCTTGAGTCAGTGCACTCGACGTTGGGTTGTTGGTCGATGCAAAGGCTCCAAGAAAGCCGAAGTGGGTGTTTGCCTCTTCACTAGAAATGCTGACCACCGGCAGGTTCAAGTGGCGACCGATAACGTGGGCGATGTCACGGACTGACACACCCTCATCACCGACCCCGTGCAGTAGAGATCCCGCTGGCGCGGTTTCCAACGCCAAGCGAAACAGACGTGCCGCATCGAGGTAATGTACGGCCGGCCAGCGGTTGGACCCGTCACCGCTGTAGGCCGAGACGCCTTTGCCACGAGCAATGTTGATCAACACTGAGACGAAGCCAGCTTTTGTCTCGCCGTGCACGGAAGGTGCCAGACGGACGACCGCTGACCGCACCCCGCGCTCAGCCAGCGCGATAGCCACGTTCTCCGCTGCGCCCCGGGGCACTGAGGCGTTGACCATATCTTTCTCCGTCCCGAGCTGCCCCGGCGGGAGCACGAATGTGAGCATCATTGTCCCTGAGGTGATCACGAACGGTTTGCCGCTTCCCTCAAGCACTGCCCCCATCGCCTCGACAGCGCGCAGGTCGGCTGTGACCGCCCCGTTGTAGTCTGAGAACATGATGTCGTGCTTAAACGCCAGATGAATGACGCCATCCGCCGCAGCGGCACCGCTGCGAAGGCTGTCAAGGTCGTCGAGGGTGCCGCGATGCACCTCGGCCCCCGCAACCTTCAGTGCATGGGCAGATTTGTCCGAACGGGCCAGGCCGACGACCTGATGCCCTGCCTCGATGAGTTCGCGGACAACGGCGGAACCGATGAATCCCGTCGCGCCTGTTACGAAAACGCGCATGATGATATCCTCCTTCTAGTGATAAGATGAACTATAAGGTTGTTTGCTAACTATTGCCAAGAAATTTGTAACGGATTTCTATCGACCAAACGTCGATAGATATACTTCGGATAACCAACCATCAGTCCACCTGTAACCCGCATATTTTTTGACAGGTTTAAAATGTCCAGCAGTGGCTGATAGCCGGAAGCGGCACAAGCGTTAAAAAATCCCGTAATGCAGGTTCCGAGGCCGAGGGAAGGTGCGTAAAGTTCCGCATAAGCTAATGAAAAGAGAGTATTGTCCCGACCAATGGGCAAAGAATTTTGGTCAACTATGGGTATCACTAGACAAGGAGCATCACGCAATACAACATCCTGACCGTTCTGATGGTAGTTGGCTATGTGCGCAGCAAAGGGTGCCGCATACCGTGAGCCGGCATAAGGAGGAGATTGTAAGGCCTCTTCCAACCAGTCAATGGCAACAGAGGTAATACTACGCAGTATGTCCCGATCATCAATGACATGATAGGAAACTCCTTGTGAATTGCCAGATGTCGGCGCAAATCTGGCAATGTCTAGAAGCTGCCTAATCTTTTCTCTGGGAACGGGCGTCTTTTGAAATTCCCTGGTGGAACGTCTGCGACGGAGAAGCAGAGCCGTAGTATCTTCGTCCAGGACTGCTGCCTTTTCAAGTGGTACTTGATTGGCTAAAGGTGTTTTCACATTGTCGAGTGCTTCCGATGGACAAATAGCCACGCAGTGACCGCAGGCAATGCAAAATTGTCCTATGACCTTCGGTCCCTGTTCATCCATCCCTATAACACCCGTCGGGCAGACTTCGACACAACTGCCACATTTAATACATTTTGTCGGATCAACCTGTATCAAATCCATAGGATAGTTCCTCCTTGTACGTAGACTATATAACAAAAAGTTGTTAGTTGCGTTTATTGAAATACGTAACTTACAAGATAGATCATAACACGTCACGCAATAAGTTACAAGTCATTAAAAGTGTAACTTATTGCTGATTAATTTTCTAAAGAAAAAGAATATTATATTTAGATGACTGCGAGGATTGAAGAACTCGTTATCAATGTTTGCCACCTTCAGATGAACGAAATTCTGCCTGCAATCAAAGACGGTAAAGGAGGATGTCTCTCCTTGGTGGACTTGTTGCTTACGATTTTGGGAAAGGATGTTTTAAATGAGGTTTGTCATTTTTATAATCTCGCCTACCTGAAGCCAACGATTCTAAACCTTTACTTAGTTTCCTGGAAAGCATCGCGCCAAGGATCATATTTAGGGATAACAGTAAGGCCGGACTCATCGTTTATTGTGTTAGATCTTGCAACTTCATTTTATAGTAGGTTTCTGTATTTATCACGGCATTACCTCAACTTTGCTTAATGACATTTTTTAGGGATGATATGTAGGAAGGCGGTTTTAAGTGATATACTAATATCATAAGTGCTGAAACATACGAGCCGAACATGGTCTGTATTTAAAAGGAAATCAAGTTTTGTGAAGAGATTTTTTGCTGCTTTTTAATGCCGAACAAAAAGATTTAGTTTATCAGACCTAAACTAAGAAAAGTAAAATTTATTGCTGGCGAATCAAATCCCCATATCCATATTTATTATTGCTTGAAAGTTATTATAAATTGGGCTACTAGAGAAGGCTCTAATAGATACAAACCCTGGAGGTAGAAATGAAAAGAATAGTTCATATATGCTTTTCTAAAGGTGCAATGGCAAATTTAAATGCTATGAAACAAGGCTTCAGGAGCTTGTTTGAAGAGGCTAAAATTATATATTTAATTGATAATTTGTCTAATGGACCTATAGATGATTTAAGTAAAATTGATAAAAGAATAACATGGCAAAAAAATTTCTCAAAAGATTATGTTATTTTAAAACAAATAGAATTAAATTATAATAAATTTCAAAATGATATTGAAAACATACAAAATGAAGACATTTATATTTGGTATGGTGAAAACGGCATGGAAATGTGCGGCTTATTTTACACTTTATCATTACTACAAGATAGAATTAATAATATTTATACTATTAATATTTCTGAAGAAATACATAGCAACAATAACACAATAATTAAGCATTCCTGGGTTGGGGAAATTTCCCCGGAGAGGTTAAAATGGTTTAAAGACAAAAAGGAAAAGTTAGAAGTGATAACAAGAGACCAGCACATAAACTCTTGGCTTACATTAAAGCGAAAAAATACCAATCTGCGTATAATTAAAGATAAAAAAACAATAAGTGTTCAGGAGGATTATTTTGATAAAATGATAATGTATTATACAAAAGATATTTTCACAAGTTGTATCAGAACAGTAGGGAGTGTTTTCAATAATATCGAAGGCTATCCTTCAGATGCTTATATTTTCTGGAGGATACTTGAATTGATTAAAAACAATAAAATTGCCTTCAAGGGGAATTTAGAGAACATTAGGGAATTGGAAATTAAAGGGGTATAGCAAATTTGTATCGTTTCCCATAATAAACAAGGCACTCAGTAAAATTGAGAACTTCAAATTATCCATAAACCAGATAATTCTGCCTGTCTTTGTATGAACATAAAAACAAATCCGTCAAAGGATTTACCGAGAAATATAATGTCAATAAATTAGTATATTTTGATAGTACAACTGATATAAAAGCTGCAATTGCTAGGGAAAAGCAGATTAAAGGTTGGACACGAAATAAAAAGAATGCTTTGATTGAAAGCATAAATCCACAGTGGAATAATTTGTCCGAAAACTGAGGCAAATAGATTCTTCGCGTTGCTCAGAATGACAACGGAATTGCTGCGCATTATTCGTACGTTGCGAAGCAGTGGTAGGAACATTACGAACTACGAAATAATTAAAGGGTAATGATATGATTAGTGTAAGTAAAAGCATAGAAGGTAAAAAGTCTGAGGAGCTGATGTTAAGTACAGCTGAATGAGTCAGCTTGGCAGTTCAACGGACAAGCATTTGTGATCCCGCCGTTTAAGAACTTGAAGGCTAAGAAAGGTCAAAAACGACAAAAACGACAAGACCCGGAGGATGAGGACGAAACCCTTGGAACCTGCCCAGCCATAACCAATTGCCCCGATTGTGGGACCGATCATTTGGCCCAGAATATTAGTGACCTGAGTAAAAGCTCATATATCGGGCAACCTCACCTGTTTGAGCCAAAGAAGCTATATGTGGATTGTACCCTGCAGCGAAGAGCATTTCAGCAACGGTCGTTAAAACTAACAAAGGATAGAATCGAAGGACGCCAATTAAGGGTATGTCGATCGAATATTTTCTTCTGAAAGTAAAGATAATGAATTAAGAATAAGCAAAAGTAGAAGCAAGGAACCAAAAAGGAGGGCTCAAGATGAAGTATTTAAACCAACCACTGGAGAATGGCAAATTGCCTTTAAAAAACAGATTAGTCATGCCGCCAATGGCTACAGCAAAATCTGAAGCGGATGGGAGAATCAATCAAGATATCTTAAACTATTATGATGAAAAGACAAAGGGCGGATATATCTCCTTAGTGATCGTTGAACATAGTTATGTCTCTGTTGAGGGCAAGGCACACAACAGACAAGTTTCCGTTGCCGAAGATAATTTGATAGACAGTTTGCAAACGCTGTCCGAGACGATCCATAAAAATGGTTCTCTAACCGTTATGCAAATTAATCATGCCGGAAGTTCCGCCAGCAAAGATGTGACGGGTATAGACCCGGTAGGGCCTTCAGCCGTGGCTAATCCTTCCAAGGAAAATGCAGTGGTTCCTAAAACGCTTACTAATCCGGAGATTCAGGCTCTTGTCAATTCTTTTAAAGAAGCTGCGCAAAGAGTAAAGAAGGCTGGGTTTGATGGTGTGGAGATCCACTCCGCTCACGGATATCTCCTGAACCAATTTTTATCACCTCTGACGAATAAAAGAACCGATGAATACGGAGGGGATATCCGAGGAAGAATCAGAATCCACCTGGAAATCATCCAGGCGATTCGAGAAGTGCTTGGTGACTTTCCGATCCTCTTGCGGATGGGTGCGACAGATTATATGGAGGGCGGTTTAACCGTTGAGGAGAGTAAAGAAGCCGCTTGCGCCTTTGAAAAAGCTGGAGTAGACGTTCTGGATATTTCAGGAGGAATGTGTCGCTACACGCTTCCGGGTGTCCAAGAACCGGGATATTTTTCTCCCTTTTCTAAAGCAATAAAGGAAGTCGTTGCGATTCCTGTTATTGTAACGGGGGGTATCACCCAAGCGGATGAAGCCGAAGCGATCTTGCGGGACCAAAAAGCTGATTTAGTCGGGGTGGGCAGAGCAATCTATAAAGATTCAGGCTGGGCCAAAAATGCTATGGCACAGGAGAGGGGATAACCCTCTCTTTTTACTGTTTTTTTAAAAATCATTTAAAATGTATAAATTTGAACTAAGGGGTAATGTATGATTATTGAAGACAAAAGAATTGAAGGTGAAAACTTAACTTGGATAATTCGTTGCCCAACAAAATATGATGCAACGGAACTATCTGAATTAAGAAAAAAGATAGATGGAGAAACAGAATATCTTGATAGGGAACCAGGAGAAGGGTTATTAATGCGAGAAGATTTCGAAAGACTTATTTATGAAGATTTAATAGCGAAAAAGACCTTATTTTTAATTGCAGAAGTAGAAGGAAAAATTGTGGGATTCACTCGGTGTATAGGGAATAAACTTAGCAGATTTAAGCACAAGGCAGAGTTTGGAATATGCATATTAAAGGGATATTGGGGTTATGGAATTGGTAAGGAATTATTAAAAAATATTTTATTATGGGCAGATAATCAAAGGATTGAAAAGGTTACATTAACAGTGGTAGAAACAAACATAAATGCAATTCAATTATATAAGAGATTTGAGTTTACAGAAGAAGGATTTTTATTAAAGGACCGAATTCATAAAGATGGCAACTATTATAATACTGTCATTATGGGAAGATTCAGACCATAAACTTCCAGTTATTGTGCGCCGGATGACTTCGTTTGTTGTTTCCAAATGAATTTCCAGGACATCGTCAAGACATAAAAGTTCAATGCTATCCATAACTACTCGGCTAATTTCTTAAGAAGTTTTGAGTGTTGAGATGTAACTTCCTTGATAGCCTTAGAAATTTTTCTATTATGATCATTGGATGTATTTTGTTGGATACTAGTTTTTGGTTCTTTGGCAATGGCCATACAATCATCCCTCACAAAATCTTTATTCTCTTTATCCATATTGTACCACCCTTCATAAGATCGAACAATTGTTTAGTAGTAGTATTATTCAATTTGAAAGGATATAGTCTTAAGTGATAAACTGAGAACGGGAACACTTTAGCTAACTTCTAGAGATTTATGAGGGTCCTAATCTTGCCGGCACAGTATTCAGCTCCAATATAAAATGGATGACCGATCCGCTCGGCAAAACATTCAGTGGAGATTATGCAGCATTCAGCGCAGCTATGGAAAGATTAGGCGGGGTTTTTGACGGCAAGTTGAAATCGGGCGGTTATGCCTGGTTTCTGAAAGCATTGCCGAAAATCCTGCTCCAAATTGTTTATTATGATGGAGATGAGGAATTTCCCTGCGAAGTTCAGATTTTGTTTGATAAAAATGCCGCCCACTTTATGGAGTTTGAATGCCTGGCGTTTTTAGAAGGATGCCTGGTTAGGGCGATGATTATGACCGCCAAAACGGGAGATACAACCGGGTGGGTGTAAGCATCAACCAAACTGGGCACGTTATTTCTTCCGAGTATTGGTGACAGTGCTTTTTTCGGTTGTACCAGGTTAAACAGAATCAGTATACGGCCAGGAGTCGTGAGTATCAGCAGAGAGGCCTTTGGGCGTTGCGAAGATTTGACTAGCATAACAATTACCTCGGCAGCAACAACGATAGAAGATAATTCTGATACTATTCCGGCAGCAACAACGATTAGAGGATACGCCCCGTCGACTGCCCAAGATTATGCTGAAAAATATACCAGAACCTTTGAGGTTTTACGTAATTAGAGGCTGAAACTACCAGCACCTTCATCTCATTAGGGTGGAGTACGCAAAGAAGGACGTAATGAAACAATTGTTTTGTTACCTCCTTCTTATTCATAAGAAATTCACAACTTTTTCATGAGATAGTCGTATCAAAGGATTACACTAAGGACATGGAAGCGAGATAGATTCGATTGAACAGGTTGATTTCAATTAGATTTTTAGGAGGTAACTATCATGAAAAAATTAGGTAAAAAAGTTATGGCAATCGTAGGAACCGCAACACTGGCAGTGGGGCTTATGGCTTTACCGGCTCTGGCCGGAACAGCTCAAGCTCAAAGAAATGGGTGGGTTGGGCAAATGCAGAACTTCATGCAGCAAACCTTTAATACTCAATCTTCAGTACCCACCTCTGCTAATGAAATGCCACTGAATTCCGAATCCGGAAGTTCACCCTATGGATATGGAATGATGGGGGGATTTACTGGAACAACCGATAACGGTGGTTACGGAATGATGGGGAGTTATAGCGGAACAAGCAGTAGTAACAGCAGTAACGGCGGTTACGGCATGATGGGTGCAAGGTAAGGTAAGCCCTTATACGATATTATGAGCTCTGTCTTTGGACAGAGCTCATTTGTGTCTAAACCAAATTGAAACAAATGATACTGAGGTAACTTTTAACCAAGTGTAAATTATCCTTTTATATTACAAGAATTTATTATAAAATAGAATACAGGGTTTGCACCATCAACCCAAATTTACAGATCTCGATGAAAAAATTAAGGAGAAGAAAATGGGAAAAACAACAGCTGAGAAAATATTTGATGCACACAGGGTAAACATGCCGTTTCCTGATACGCATGTTTTAAAATTGGACAGAGTTTTCTGTCACGAAATTACCACACCGATTGCAATCACGGATCTTATGGCAAGAGGAATGGACAGAGTCTTTGATCCCACGAAAATAAAGGCTGTCATAGACCATGTAACACCTGCCAAAGATTCTAAAACTGCTGAACAGGGAAAGATACTGCGTGATTGGGCCAAAAGGCATGGTATCAAAGACTTTTTTGACATTGGCAGAAATGGTGTTTGTCATGCGATTTTCCCGGAAAAAGGCTTCGTAAGACCGGGTTACACGGTTATTATGGGTGATTCGCACACCTGTACGCATGGAGCGTTTGGAGCGTTTGCTGCAGGTGTCGGAACGACTGATCTTGAAGTAGGTATACTTAAGGGTGTATGTGCCTTCCATTTTCCGAAAACAATTAAATTTGTGCTTAATGGTACCTTAAAACCGGGCGTTTATGCCAAAGATCTGATCCTATTCATTATTAAAGAACTGACGGTAAACGGTGCAACGAACATGGTCATAGAATTTACAGGACCGACTATTGATGCCATGTCCATGGAATCACGGATGACATTGTGTAATATGGCCATTGAAGCCGGGGGCACTTCTGGAATCTGCTACCCTGATATGACAACCGTCGAATACCTGTGGGACTTCATTAAAGACGAATTTAAAACCAAGGAAGACGCTTTAAAAGAATACTCAAAATGGATTTCGGACGACGATGCTTCCTATGAAAAAGTCTATGAATATGATGTTACGACTTTAGAACCAATGGTTACTTTCGGGTTCAAACCGGACCAAGTAAAAACAGTCGCTGAAATGTCCGGTACAAAAATCGATCAGGTTTATATAGGCAGTTGTACCAATGGTCGCATAGAAGATCTGAGAATTGCGGCCAGTATCCTTAAAGATAAAAAAATAAGTGATGATGTACGTGCCATTGTCAGCCCTGCAACTCCAGTTATTTATTCCAGGGCCTTAAAAGAAGGACTGATCGAGATTTTCCAGAACGCTGGTTTTTGCGTTACAAACCCAACTTGCGGTGCTTGTCTGGGCATGAGTAATGGGGTTCTGGCGAATGGTGAAGCCTGTGCGTCGACAACAAATCGTAATTTTAACGGCAGAATGGGTAAAGGCGGTACAGTTCATCTGATGAGTCCTGCTACTGCTGCAGCTTCAGCTCTTGAAGGAAAAATAACCAATTCACTATTGTATAAAGCGTAAGTATCGGAGGGAAAAATGAAAGGATTTAGCGGAAAAGTCTTATTCTTAGATCGAAACGATATCAATACCGATGAAATCATTCCAGCAAAGTATCTTACTGAAATCACTAAAGAGGCCCTGAAACCGTATTTATTGGAAGATTTGTCTTTTGCCGGATTTAATGTTAAAGAAGATACTATGGACAAAGCTGTGCTTGTAACGAGAGCCAATTTCGGTTGTGGTTCTTCCAGAGAGCATGCACCTTGGGCGTTAGAAGTCAATGGAATCAATGTCGTAATTGCTGAAAGTTTTGCCAGAATATTCAGGCAAAATATGTATAATTGTGGCATGCTGGCCATAGAATTACCGCAGGATAAGATCGAATATCTTTTTGAGAACTACGCGGGGAAAGACACTTCAATAACAATTGACCTTGATAAAGATACGATTATTGTAACTTCATCCGATAAATCAGAAGAAATTAATTTTAAAGTCGGCGAGTTTGACAAGACACTTGTCAAAGAAGAAGGCTGGGTTGGTTACGCTGATAAAAACTATTGATTGATAAGCTTATTATTTATAGTGCTGTGTTGTGACTTTAAACCTGCATAACTATTGGTTTTGCAGGTTTCTTTCGATTATCTTAATCGGCATTTTGATGAGCTATTATACTGCGATGCGATGGTAATAAGGCACTTATCAGCAAAGTGACCACTGAAATGGCGAATACTAAGCTAAAGACCATGTGCAAACCCTGGGCCATTTTGGATATCATAGAACCAAGGACAAAAAGCAGGATACCAACGATGAAAATGGACTTCCTTCCAAATAGGCCTGCAAATTTTCCATAAATTGGTGTGCTTATTGCTTATGGAGGATGTAAGCAGATAAATAGTGAAAACCCAACTAAGTAAGGTTCAAGCCGCCCAATTGTTGAACAATGTGCGGCATGGCGGTAGCGGTAGTAATGATGGTCGTATCAATAGCAACCATTAAAATAGATACAAGCATTGCAATCGTGACCATTTTGCGCTGTGTTGTTCTCCCCATCAGTAATATCCCCTTTAATCTATTTCCGATATCTTATTTATTTTATTGTTTTTGTCGTATAGTTTGTGAAAAAGATAAATAGCATGAATACAAATATTAATGAAATCCGTAAGCTTCTTGAAACACAGAAACACAATCACCAATAAGCGGAAATACATCGTCTAATTAAATAGTATTGAATTTAAATATCATTAATTAGCTTCATAGTGCCCTCAACCCTTGCCCAGGGAGTTTTGTTAAAACTGTGCGCAAAAGTGCTGCGGCAGGTGTATTCGATTAGACAGATGCTTTTTCAATTACGCCGGTCCAAGTGTCGAACATTCCTGAAGATTCTTGAAAGAGGATGATCTGAATGAAGATGGTTGCTATAGGTGATTCGATTACAGAGGGATATCCTTTTAGCCCTGATGATTCATGGGTATCATATGTGACTAAGGAACTTAAACTAGAAATAGTGAATCGAGGAATATGTGGGGATCTGACGCAAGGGATGCGGGCTCGCTTTAAGCGGGACGTGTTTTCAGAGAACCCTACACACGTGATAATTCTGGGAGGGGCTAATGACGCCTCTTCTGGTTTTTCTCTGGGGAAAGTAAGTGATAACTTTAAGGCAATGGTAGAAATGAGTCGATATCAAGGGATCATCCCAATCCTTGGTCTACCTATACCATTCTTGTTGCCAACAGAGGAAAAGTTAATGGCTCAATATCGGAATTGGCTAAAAGATTATATAAACAAAGAAGCCAATATTTTGTCCATCGATTTTTGGATACCATTTTTCACAGCTATTCAAGTAAACGAGGCGGCAAAACTTTATGCTGATGAAGTCCATCCCAGTATTGCTGGATATAAGTTAATGGGAGAAACAGCATTGCACAGCTTAGAAAGCTTAATAGCTCTATCCTGACTTACGCTTCAAATGCTACACCATTAATTATCCAACATAAAGTCTTTGGTGAATGGCTTTGAAGCTATTTTGGCTAATAATGGAAAGTTCTACAATATCTCATGCTGTTTCCCCTCCTGTGTTAATTTAAGGATGCTTTTCTTTAATCCCTACGTCAACTATCCTAACACAGGGGGCAAAGGAGGATAAGTTTTTGACTAAGTTTCGAAAGATCTTAATAAATACAGATAAAATCAAGCCTGAAGAGATCGAGAAAAAGGAATCAAGTATTCGTCCCGAAGAAATTGTTCTTAGGGGAGAGATAAAAAACTTAGAGGATTCTCCTGAACCTTGGCTTCCGTATATAAAAGATATTAAAGGCCAAGTTATTGTTGAAATAACTCTGGGCAAAATAACAGGTTTACCTCTGTTGTCAGAACAATACACTCATGAGGTGTTTTTGTTTGTTGATGGTTTTTCAGGCTTAATCGAAGACTTTTTTCAGGGAATTGGTGACGGTGGTGTTATCAAGGGTGGGGAGGACTTTGCCTTTGGTTCGTGGGGAGACACTGCTAAACCTCTGCTCAAAGAGTTAAGTGAAAAAGGATATTTTGCCAAGTATACTGAGGAACAGTTGAATGAAGTACGAAGTGATCTCAACTGTTTCCAATACTCTGGAACCAAGTACCCAGTTCGCCTCCGTAGCTATCTCGGCCCCCGCTCTGGGGAACTTGATTTGAATAATTCCTGCCTAGCCTATTTCCACATAGAGCCAACCATTAAACAGGATCTGGGATGGGTAAAAATTGTACGGCTCGATTGCTTTCTTGAGAGCAAGATAAACTGACGGTTTGCTGAAGGGGAAGTGGGCGTGGGTATCGTGTTGGTTGGCCACATAGCCTTGACTTCCATTAAAGGAGTGGAGAGAGAATGAGAAGAATCTTTTTTATAATGTGTGGTGTTTTATTGTTAATACTAGCAATATCAGGCTGTGGGCATTCTGCTATTGCTAATAAGATCATGTACAATGACAATAATGGCAGTATTGCTCAAAACCAAAAGCCTTTCAGTTTTGTTCAAGCCGGGGGTTCGAAGACTGGCGATCAACCAGGAGACAACTCAAACAAGGGTAGTCTTGTCCCTATACAGGTTCAAGACTTGACTCACATCACAGCCATTGCCGCAGGGAATGGAGATCAGAACGGGAACCTCGGTAACTCAGCCGCCTATGCACTGAAATCAGACGGTAGTGTCTGGGCTTGGGGTAATAACGCATTTGGCCAGTTGGGAAACAATTCAACTGTCAACAGCAGCCTACCTGTTCAGGTATCTGGCCTTACTGGTATCACTGTCATTGCGGCAGGGTATGAAGCAGGGTATGCAGTTCAATCAAACGATACAGTTTGGGCTTGGGGAAAGAACGAATCTGGACAGCTTGGAGATAATTCTACTTTAAACAGTAATATACCAGTCCCAGTGTCAGGGCTTACAGGTGTTACAACCATTGCCGGTGGGTATGGAGTAGCTTATGCTCTGAAGTCGGATGGCTCAGTTTGGGCTTGGGGAGGCAATAAATACGGTCAACTGGGGAAAGATTCCGGTGCCGGCAGCCTTGTCCCCGCCCAAATTAGTGGTCTTGACAACGTTATCATGATCGCAACCGCAGGGCGTACCACTTATGCCTTAGAATCGGACGGCACCGTCTGGACGTGGGGAGAGCGCCCGACCAATCAGACATGGTATGGGACAACAAATAGTCATGTTCCAATGCCAATACCGGGATTGACTGGAATCACGACGATCGTGGCCGGAGGTAGTAGCGGCTATGCTCTTAAAAATGATGGCACTGTCTGGGCCTGGGGATGGGGTGGAGAAGGTGAACTGGGCGGTTCAGCTAATATCGAGAAGCCACCGGTTCAGATACAAGGGTTGAGTGGAATTGCAGCCATTGCGGCTCGTAGTGAAGGTGGCTATGCCTTCAAGCAAGACAGTACTGTATGGGCGTGGGGTGGGCTTTGGGGTGGTAACCTGGGGAACAACTCGACTAGCGGAAGTGCTGTGCCTATACAGATTTTTGAATTAACGAATGTCAGGAATATAGCCTCTGCTGACTATGACAGCTATGCCATCAAGACGGACGGAACCGTATGGGCATGGGGTGGAAATCCATCAGGTCAATTAGGAAATGTTGTAGAAAGTAATGCCGTAAACGTAGTAGAGAACAATCTTGAAGCTAAAAAGAACAACGATTATGAGGTTTGGAAGTCCACATTATGGCCTGCTCAAAAAGATGCTCAAAGCTTCACTCCATCATTTGAAAAACCTGGTGATCTCGGTGTCATCAGCCTCTCCATAAATAAAGTCGAGGTTTCGGACGAAGAAACGCAGCGAATGAAAGCAATGTACTCTGGAAGTGATCTTGCTCGAAGTTATGGATGGTCTGACAGATTTATTTCAGAAAACATGTTAGTTGTTTCCAGTCAATATACAGTAGATTATGACAACGCAAAAGTTCCTTACCAGGAAGGAATTTTAAACCAAGAGTTTATCCTAATAAGGAACGACAAATATTCTCCTTGGCTCATTTGGAATGAGACCAGTCCTTCAGTTTTATAAAACTGGTTGTGGAAGGTAACAAATAAGGTTGAATACGTTAGTCAAAATGATGTGCCTCAAAAATTCAAATGAAATATGGGGGGTAATGAATTTGATGGAAATGCCTTTTCGGCCACCTACTGATTACTACTATAAAGATCTGGCTACTATTGATGAGCAGATATGTGAACTGTTGGCAAAGCGTAAAGAACTTTCTAATAATAATCCTGGGTTTCCGAATCTTGAACTTATTTCAGAATGGAGCCAAAAGTATGGGTTAAACGAGAATTGGCTCCGGAGAATCTTTGCAGCATATATGATTTACGAGGGGCATCTGCAACCACCAGTTGAACCAACAGGCTTTTTGAAGTTCGTCCCTATCCTAAAATCTGTAGAAATTGACAATATGACGTATGCAGTAACACATATGAAGCAATACAGCAATGCTAGCGTGGTGTATGTAGAAACTGAAATAAATATTCCTGAACCGTATGTTACTTTAGGACACGCTAGATTTGAATTGTTTATTTCTCCGGAATATCAGTGCAGACAAAGCCATGGATCTGGCCACGGAAAAGGGATGCAACACTCTTTTATAGTTACTCCGGCATTACCAGATAACGTTTCTGAACTGGAATTCCGTTTAAGCGTTAAACCATTCCCTGAAAACCCGGGATTTCAAAAGGTTTCCTTTAAGGAAATAACCGTTACGATCAAGTGAAAATGTATTACATCTGACATAAGGGGAGCCGGAGGTAATGAAATGGTTTTCATACTTAATCAGGGAGAATAAGTCGCTGTTAATAGGCAGTATACTCGCCGCGATAATAGTTTTACTTAAATTTATAAGATTCTGGTAAGAACAGGTTGGAGGATGGTGAAAAAACACAACTTCTTTCAACTCGTTGACGACCAAAATATGGAAAGATTAAGTGCGACCATCATGGATTCCAATTCCGAATTGGATACAAGCGTGACCAACCTGATGGTACATGAAGCATTAGCTCAATTAAGCTTACCATTGAAAACTGTCGTCATACTATACTACTTTTCTCGTTGTTTCAGTGGCCAATCGATTCAACGTTTGTGGCGGCAATTTTGACAATCTTTGGTTACTCCATAAACGATACTGTGGTTATCTTTGACCGAATTCGTGAGAATGAAGCCAAGATGAAGCGTGGAGACAGTTATGAGGACATGGTTGATAAGTACGTCTGGCAGACTATGCACCGATCTGTCAATACGGTCATAACGGTTCTGATCGCCTTGTTCTCGATATTTATCTTAGGTGGGGAATCGACAAAAGTTTTCTCCTTGGCTATGCTAATTGGGGTATTCAGTGGAGCATATTCTTCGATCTTTAATGCTAGCCAAATCCTCGTAGAAATCAAGAGACATATGAAGGATACACGAGGTAAATTTTTATTATAGCAGGAATATTAGGAACAATGCGGAACATGGTTTATGACCGAAGAATGCAGAAGAGATTTAAATTTTAAGATCACTAAATTAGTAAATCTGAATCATGCTCCTATTGCTTTACAGTTCCGCGCACTTCAGGAGGGGATACTTCTCTACGAAGGAGACTGGTCGAGGGCCAAAAGGGAATATTGGTGAATTTAATATAGATAATGGGGTAACGACTATGGTATTTCAACCAATAAACTATGCGTTTTTCCAACAACCTACGATTAGTTTAGCTCGTGCTTTGTTGGGAAAATTACTTGTGAAAGAAACAGAGTTAGGTATGGTGTCGGGATGGATAGTAGAAACCGAAGCCTACATTGGACCAGAAGATCGTGCGGCACATGGTTTCGAGAATCGAAGGACTAAAAGAACAGAAGTAATGTTTGGACCACCTGGGTATGTTTATACTTATGTTATGCATACTCATTGCCTTATTAACGTGGTTGGTGGCGAGATCGAGTGTCCAGAGGCGGTGTTGATTCGAGCCCTAGAACCATGTTATGGAATTGACTTGATGTATCAACGTCGCGGAAAAGAGAAAAAGGAACTAGAGCTCACCAATGGACCAGGAAAACTAACGAAAGCCCTTGGCATAGTAAAGGAAGATTATGGGAGGCCAATGTTTGAGTATCCGCTTTTTATCGCAGAAGGAAAAGAAATTGGATCTATTGGGGTTGGTCCTAGAATAGGTATTCAAAACAGAGGAGAAGCCGTACACTATCCTTGGCGTTTTTGGGTACAAGATAATCGCTTTGTTTCCAAATAATATTCGTTAAGTTTATAGATCATAGCATCTACACAGTCCTGGTCGTGGCCTTGACATCAGGTGACGATGGCACAGTATCCTTCACGTTGGCGGAAGGACTAAGGAAAAGTTTGGCGCTAAAGCAGAATGTGAACGTGCATATGGATGTTTTTGTTTTGCATGACAGCCAATAGCCGATTATGTTAGCAAGGAATGTCAAGTAATATTTTAATAAATTTCGTATAATACATTGGAAAATATATTGAGGAGGAATCCTATGAATGACAAGCTGCAAATTCAAATATCTATCGATTATATTGAAAAGCATCTGCATGAGAACATCAAATTGGGTGAAATTGCAAAGCAGTCGCATTTCTCGGAATTTCATTTCCATAGACTTTTTCATAAAGCTGTTGGGACATCAGTAATGGAGTATGTAAGAAAGAAGCGGTTGTCTGAGGCTGCAATTGAACTTGCAGAGACACATAGTAAAATTACCGATATAGCCTTTAAATACCAATTTAATTCAGAAGAGTCCTTTTCACGAGCTTTTAAGAAAGCATATGGTCTAAGCCCGAGAGATTACAGAAATGCTAAAAGGGAAATTTCCAGATGTGGAAAGACTGAGGGTACCATATTATGTAGAGTCGCTTGAGAAAATATTTTTAAAAACATGATATATCAGTGTCAAAGGAGTGATTGTGTATGAGCATGGTACCAATTGTTATCGAACAGACCAACCGTGGAGAGCGTTCCTATGATATATATTCAAGATTATTGAACGATAGGATTATTGTATTGAGTGATAGCATTACTGATACAACAGCCAGCCTGATTGTTGCCCAGCTGCTGTTTCTGGAAGCTTCAGATCCTGTAAAAGATATTTATTTTTACATTAACAGTCCTGGAGGATCGGTTACTGCGAGTTTTGCAATCTATGATACAATGCAGTATATCAAACCTGATGTGTCAACTATCTGTTTAGGGATGGCGGCAAGTGCAGGAGCTTTTTTACTGACGGCTGGTGCAAAAGGAAAACGGTTTGCGCTACCAAACAGCGAGGTATTGATTCATCAACCTTGGATGGAAGGCGGCATCAAAGGGCAGGCCACAGATATAAAAATACGTGCTGACTGGATGCAGAGAACAAAAGCAAAGCTGAACAGAATATATAGTGAATTGACCGGGAAATCGTTAGAAAGGATTGAGAGGGACATGGAGCGAGACTATTACATGACAGTTGAAGAAGCAAAAGAATATGGACTTATCGATGCTGTAATGACAAAAAAGTAAAGACTAGTCACGTTACTAAACAGAGCGTTGTCATTGCAACCGACTCATACTTATACGCCTTGACATAAAGTAGGTTTTTATAAAAAGAGTATTAAAACACATAACCCGACATACTATTGTCCCGTTCCACATTCTCCATCCCCTTTATCCTTTGTCTGTGTGTTTCTATACTAATCGTTCTTAATCTGTGTAATCTGTGGTTCCCCGTTCAGAATTCCCCAAGGCGTATTGGGGCAACTGCAACTGTTTCAGGGACAACATATCTTTATAAATTAGATGAAGGAAGCGGTGAAGCCAAGCTTACCAACAGTCTATTCAAAAAGAAAGATTGACTTCGGAAGAATACTTCTTCGTTACTTATTCCTATTTTCTCTGCTTTTAATAATAAACTGAAATACTCACATGTTTTGGTTAAAGCAGCTTTTCTTCATCATGTTTTTGTTCAGATACACCCATTTCAGGATGGAAATGGACGTATAGCGCGTTTGCTGACAAGTTTCGTCCTTATATAAGGAAGGCCTGTTTCCTCTTTCAATTGACCGTGATGACAGGACAAAATATATAGATGCTTTGGAAAGTGTCGATAATCACATCTATCAGCCGATAATTGATGTTTTTGCCAACAATTAAATTGCTTCCATAGAAAAGGCGCTCAATTGGAAGACCGTTGAAGACACGACAGGATATGATAATATGCTGAGTAAAAAGCTGTTGGATTATCGAGTTGCTACAGCAGAGCAGCAAAACAGGCGTATCCTCAGCAATATGTTTAGTATTTTTGAGGTAATAAAACTTCTAATGGAGCATTTCGGAAATGATTTAATGCAAAAACTGAAGGCAACAATTGATATCGGCTTTTGTGCTCCAGACGAACCTCAGGCGTACTATTACGCCAGATAAATTATTGATTATGCTAATAAGTTCGATTATTATATGAATTTATCTGATATTATTTAAGGGGATGGTAATAATAAATGAAGATCGATAGTATTATTTTCGATTTAGATGGCACTCTTTGGAATTCACTAGAAGGAATTTGTAAGGCGTGGAAAACGATCTTGGTAAACTATCCAACCGATACAAAAGTTGTAACACCTGAAGATATGCAGGGATGCATGGGGCTTCCAATAAATGAAATAGGCAAAAGATTATTTCCGGATTTAGATGACGAGTTTCAAATGAAATTATTGAAAGAATTCTGTGCAACGGAACAAGTTTATTTAGAGGAACATGGTGGAATATTATACCCTAAATTAGAAGAAACACTTAAAAAGTTATCTGAAAAACAAAAATTGTTCATAGTTAGTAATTGTCAGGATGGCTATATACAATGCTTTTTCAAGGCACATAAATTAGATAAATATTTCAATGATTTTGAATGTTGGGGAGTAACAGGGCTATCAAAAGGAGAAAACAATAAAATCATAATGGAAAGAAATAATCTAAAAAAACCAATTTATGTAGGAGATACTAATGGAGATGCAGAGTCAGCAAATGTGGTGGAAATTCCATTTGTATATGCAAGATACGGCTTTGGTAATGTAGAAAAATATGATTATGTTATCGATAGTTTTGAAGAACTATTAACTTTAGGATTAGCATAACCATACTGGAAAAATGAAAAAAGAATATAGCTTTAAATTGTCAGCGTGTAGCCTGGCAATTTTTTATTGCAGATTGCGTCTAACCTATAAAAACGTTTCCGCTTCCGATTCTGGGACAAGCCATTTAAATGAGGTTTGTCACACGTATAAGCCTGCCCCCATATTCTGTGAATAAAGTAACAGAAAGGGCAGATAGTCTAAAAACGTTATAAAATATCAAGTCACTGCAATTATTTTTGTGTCATCCTGAGCGAGAGCGAAGGATCCAGGGACAAAAGATCCTTCGCTTCGCTCAGGATGACAATAAAACGTGATATTAATAACATAACAAAGGGTTTCTGCAGCAGAATCATGGTCTAGATAAAACCGGAGGACAACTTCCTTGAGCTGCATTTAATCAGCGTATTTCTTTGATAAGGGCAATGAATTTTCTAGCGGCTATAGGCAAAGACCTATATTTGTTATAGATGGCAACCATACCATAATTGGCAATAGAATTAGACAATGAAAATAAATAGAGTGAGTATTGCTGAGAATTATCGAAAGCCTTATTCCATTGGAGAATAAGGCTTTTAGGCAGGAAAGTAATTCCCATATTAGTTATTGTCAGTCGATATAAGGTTTCGATGTTGATACTTTCCATAATGATTTTAGGTTTAATCCCTGCGTCTTGAAAAAGGATATCGGAAATCTGTCGGACTCGATGCCCCTGTTTTAAGAGGAGAAAAGGACAGTCTTTAAGCTGTAAAAGTTCGATTTTATGATGTTCTAATTTATCAAATGCCTGATATTTTTCTTGATTAAAGTTGGTGGGAAGGAAAGTTTCTGGGATTGCGATAATAATCTCATCTAAGGTTAACGCTTCAAAGGTCAGCTGTTCATTTTCGATGGGAAGATTAGTAATTGTAACATCGATTTTGCCTTGTTCTGTTAAATCGTGAAGTTTAAGGGCATTTTCTTCAACAAGCGTTATTTCAATGCCCGGAAATAGTTCTTTATACTTGGGCAGAATAATTGGGAGAAGAGACGTTCCGTGAATAGCGGAAATACCAATTGTAAGCCTTCCTTTACAGGAATCATTGATATATTCCATCTCTTGAATTAACTGTTTTTCTAATTCTAATATTTTGGAGGCAATTTCGACAAAGTGTTCGCCTGCATAAGTAAGCTTCAAGGGTGTCATCGTTCTATCAAAAAGTGCAATACCCAGTTTTTTTTCTAATTTTTGCAGATGTTGACTGAGGGTGGGCTGTGAAATAAACAGCTTTTCGGCAGCTTTGGAGATACTCTTATTCTCAGCGACACATAAAACATAATAGAGATTTCTCGTTTCCATACGGCCCTCCACTTTGAAGATATAGTCAAGTACCTATACTCTTTATTGATAAAAAACTATTAGATAATACTATACTTAAATGATATTATACATTTACCGTAAAACAATAGTTCTAAACATAAGAATGTTGAACCTTATAAATCACTACTTATTAAGTTAGGCCAAGTAAAAGAATAATTTCCCAAGTGATTAATTAGAAGTTGCAAATTTCTGTTCAGATTCATTCCAGTGCTTGAAGTTAAATTATCCAATCAAAGGAACATGCAGATTTAGCTCTATTGGTGAAAAGGAGGAATGATAGGAATGATTAAGGGAAAGGTATGGAAGTTTGGGGATAATATCGATACTGATCAGGTAATTCCTTCACAGTATTTGTTACTTCCGACAGTTGAAGAAATGAAGCAGTATACTTTTGAACCGTTGGATAAACGTTTTGCCTCTAAAGTAGGTTCAGGTGACATTATTGTAGGAGGAGAGAATTTCGGGTCAGGTTCTTCGCGGGAACAAGCGCCTCTCGTACTTAAGGCTCTGGGGATTAGCGCCGTTGTTGCTAAATCCTTTGCGAGAATTTTTTTTAGAAACGCGATCAACATTGGACTGCCGGTTATTGTGTGTCAAGAGATCTATGACAGTGTCCAAAGCGAGGATGTCTTAGAAATAGATGTTAAGCAGGGGAGCGTTAAGAATCTCAAAACAAAGGAGCAGTTCACAGCGACTAAATTGCCGGAACATGTGATGAACATCTTGGAGGCCAACGGATTGATCGGCTTATTAAATCAATCAAAGGTGAAGGAGGCAAGATAATGGGAATGACGATAGGAGAAAAAATTCTCGCGAGAGCCAGTGGAAAGGATATTGTTAAGCCCGGAGAAATAATTACGGCTAAAGTCGATTTGTGCATGACGAATGATGCGACAACGCATCTAAGTATCGATATTTTCGAACAACAGTTAAAGGCAGAAAAGGTCTTCGACCCGCAAAAGGTGGTCTTGATTATCGATCACAATGTGCCGGCGGAAAGTGCTAAAACGGCTGAAGTCCATAAAAAAATGCGGTTATTTTCGCAGAAGCATCATCTGCCTTTTTACGAAGGCGCTGGGATCTGTCATCAAATTATGGTCGAGGATTTTGTCGTACCGGGGCAGTTAATTGTAGCTGCTGATTCTCATACTTGCGCTTATGGCGGACTGGGAGCGTTGGGAACGGGTGTCGGTTGTACAGACTTTACCTCTGTGCTGAGTACCGGTGAACTATGGTTGATGGTCCCGGAATCGTTAAAATTTGTTCTGGAAGGTGATTTAAGAAGCGGTATTTACGCCAGAGACTTGATCTTGAAAATTATTGGGGACATCGGAGCTAATGGTGCAAACTATAAGATTATGGAGTTCGGCGGATCTGCTGTCAAAAAGTTTACTCTGGACGATAGAATAGTCCTCTGCAATATGGCGGTGGAAGCGGGGGCCAAGAGTGGTCTAATTGAGCCGGATGAGCAGGTCGTCAATTATGTTCAAGCGGCAGGGCGTCAGGCAATGGATCTGCTTAAAAGTGATGAGGATGCGGTTTATGAGAAGATCTATCGCTACATCCTTGATGAACTGGAGCCCATGGTTGCTCGACCTCATTTTGTGGACAATGTTGTTCCCGTCTCTAAAATAGGCGAAGTAATGATTGATCAAGGCTTTATTGGCTCCTGTAATAACGGCAGGATAGAAGAACTCCGAGTTGCGGCCCAAATCCTAAAGGGCCAAAACGTTGATCCCTTAGTGAAACTATTCATTTCCCCTGCTTCGAAAGAGGTGTTCAGGCAGGCATTAGATGAAGGTCTAATCGATATTTTCGTCGCCAGCGGAGCTATGGTTCTGAATCCAAACTGCAGTGTTTGTTGGGGTGGGTGCCAGGGCGTAATTGGTGAAGGAGAAACGCTGATCTCGACAGGTACCAGGAATTTCAAAGGGAGAGCGGGACATGCCGATTCCAGTGTCTATCTTGCTTCTGCGGCGACTGTTGCTGCGTCAGCTCTGACAGGTAAAATAACCGATCCCCGGAGGTTTGTTCGATGAGTAGGATTTTTGCAGGACGGGTATGGAAATTAGGTGACGATATTGATACGGATATTATCATACCGACCCAGTTTTTGGCGCTGGAGAGTGTAGAGGAAATGAAAAAATATGCATTTAATCCTTTAAGGCCGGATTTAGCGGAATTGATTAGGCCGGGGGATATCATTGTAGCAGGAAAAAATTTCGGCTGCGGCTCATCGCGGGAACAGGCAGCGGAGATCCTGGCAGCGCTCAAGTTGAGTTGTATTATCGCTAAGTCCTATGCCAGGATTTTTTACAGGAATGCTTTTAACAATGGTCTGTTGCTGCTTGAAAATAATGAACTGGATGATCTTTGTCAGGAAGGTGATGAGTTGTCCGTAAATCTCGAAACCAGTCGGATATTACTGGGGGGAAGATCCTTCAGCGTAGCCTCGATCCCCGATGATCTGTGGCAGATGTTAGCAGCCGGAGGGCTAGTCCCTATGATGAGAAAACGCAATAGCTAATAAAGTTGGCTGCGAAAGGAAGTAATCGTGTGGGTTATACACTAACTGAAAAAATACTGATGAGGAATACAGGAAAAAGTTCTCTCCAAGCAGGAGAACTCCTCACGGTTAAGGCCGACAAAGTTATGGTTCATGACTTATTTGCCCCGTTTGTGATCGAGAAATTCAGGGAAATGGGCTTCCAAAAAGTGTGGGCTCCGGACAAAATCGTTTTTGTCTATGATCATCTGGTCCCGACAAGTTTTAGCGAAGATTCCCGTCACCATAAAATAGCGGATGGTTTTGCGACAGAGCAGGGTATTAAGGCTGTTCATCGTTCTGATGGAGTCTGCCACCAATTGATGCCTGAATTGAAGTATGTGATTCCGGGCCAAGTGGCTTTTGGGACGGATTCTCACACGACGACTTATGGAGCAGTAGGTGCTTTGGCAACTGGGATAGGCTATACCGAAATGGCCGCTATTTTTGGTACGGGAGAGCTATGGATCAAGGTTCCCCCTACTCTTAAGTTTAACATAAACGGCAATCTGCCAGAAGGTGTTTTTGCGAAAGATCTGATTCTTAGAATCATTGGCGATATCGGGGCTGATGGGGCGACTTATAAAGCGATGGAGTTCGGCGGTACAACGATTGAGGGTTTTAGTATAGCGTCGAGAATGACACTTTCTAATATGGCGGTAGAGGCCGGCGCAAAGTTTGGGGTTATTGAACCCGATGAAAAGACTTATGAATTTAGTGGGATCGACGGTGGTGACTATCAGAATTTAAGAAGTGATCCTGATGCCGGTTATGAAAAAGTCTATACCTATGATGCCACTGTATTGAGACCTTTAGTTGCCTGTCCGTCTAACGTAGACAATATTAAGGGTGCTGAAGAAATGCGTGGAACTAGAATAGACCAAGGCTTTATTGGGTCTTGCACAAATGGCAGGTTAGAGGATTTGGAAATAGCAGCTAGAATATTAAAGGGACGGAAGATTGCCCCCTATACCAAACTTATCGTTACCCCTGCCAGTCGGAGTATCTATGCTGAAGCTGTAAGAAAAGGAATTATCAGCATTTTAGTTGAAGCCGGGGCGATTGTTAACCCACCTGCCTGCGGCTTATGCTGCGGAAGGAGCGGAGGAATAGTAGCGGATGGCGAGCGGGTTATTGCTGCAAATAACCGCAATTTTTTAGGCAGAATGGGTGGACCCAAGTCGGAAATTTTTCTCGCCTCTCCTGCAACGGTTACTGCTTCTGCTTTGGAGGGTAAGATCGTTGACCCTAGGAATTATTTTTCATAAAGAGAAGAATTTCTTGCGAAAATAGAATTTACCCGCCTTCCGGTGAACTAAAATGTTCATAAAAGTTTATATACCTAATTTGAGGAGGAAATAGCATGAGCAATCAGAATGAGGTGCGGAAAAACTTTGGGCAAAGAGCTTCGGAATATAGATTAAGTTCAACTCACGGTAATCCAGCAGATCTGGAAAGAATGATTAATCTCCTCAAGCCTGCTGCGGACGATATTGCTTTAGACGTCGCCACAGGGGGAGGGCATACCGCTATCGCGTTAGCTAAAAACGTTAAGCAAGTGGTTGCACTGGATATTACCCCAGAAATGTTGGCAGAGGCCAAAATTGCGTCAAGTCAAGAGGCCATCAGCAATATTACATTTAGGGCAGAAGACGTACACAACTTAAGTATGTCAGACTGCCAATTTGACATCGTTGCCTCAAGGTTTGCAGTTCATCATTTTTTCGAGGTGAATAGAGCGCTTAGAGAAATGTGTAGGGTATTAAAGCGTGGGGGCAAATTTTATATTTTCGATTGTTCAGTGATTGATGGGGCGGAACCAGAGAAAGAAATGAATCGAATTGAGTTACTTAGAGATAGTTCTCATCAGTGTTCTTATTCGCCACGCTTGTGGGATCAATTGTTCAAAGAATTACCGCTGACAATAGATCACACATCTTTGCATAAAGAACAATATGAATTGCCACTATGGTTCGACAGGATGGGAACCACTCAAAACAGCAGAGAAGAAATATTTCGAATACTCAACAGCCTGTCTGCAGAGAGTAAAATTAGATATCCTTACGGAGATGATTACATAACTACTTATCGTTATGAGATTTTAGCAACCAAGATTTAAGCGATGAAATCAAAGAAACATATGAAGAATACACGAGGTAAAGGCGGTAAGGTGATTCGTGCTTGACCCTAATATAAATGAAAAGATAGAGGCAGTATCCAGATAATTCACGCCGTTGTCGATCGCATACCGGACCATCTCAATAGCTTCTTTTTCGTCTTTCGGGAATCGCATACAACAAAGAAGATTTAGATAATTCAGACTTGATTCCGCTGCAGAAACCCCTTGTTATGCTATTCCATTTATTTACTGGAACTGCATAAGTCCTGTAGTATAGAGGTCACAAAATTGCCACAAATCACAAACCCCTATATTCCCGAATGTGGGATACAGGGGTTTAACAATGTGGTACTTTATATAATTATTAAATCAAGTTGAATTTATGAAGACAATACCAAATATTAATCACCAATGGTACGAGCGTAACAACTATGATTTCAATAACAAGTGTCGGTGTTATTGCCAAATGCTTTCTACTTATTACATAAAATTCAATTATGTTAGTTAGTGAAACTATAATTATTACTCTAATGAGAAGTTCTTTAAAGAGACTCATAGCACCTCTCCATTCTTTTAAATACCTAGTTACTTTGGATTCTAAAATAACGATTGAATAATTATCATTCAACGCCTACTTCAGAATCATTGGTATCTTTTAGTCGGCTTGCCCGCCGCACTGCCTCCCTTAGCAGATACTCAATATGCGCGTTTACGCTTCGGAACTCATCAGCAGACCATTTTTCAAGGGCCGCATAAAGTTTTGGATCAAGCCGTAGTGGAAATTGCTTTTTTGTTGCCATAATTAACACTTCCGTTATCCCATATCTTATACCCAGATTAATAGTAGATATGCTAAGTTCTAGTACACAGTACCAGTATTTATTACCGGTTGAGCCGATCGCTCACTCACGATAGATACTAATAAATTGTTAACCATGGCTGCTTTGCGCTCATCATCAAGTTGAACGACACCTTCTCGTTCAATTCTTTCAATGGCTAGGCTCACCATGCCTACAGCACCCTCCACGATTATTTGACGAGCAGAGAGTATAGCTGTGGCTTGTTGCCTCTGAAGCATTGCTCCTGCAATCTCAGTTGAATAAGCAAGATGAGTGAGGCGAGCCTCGCTTACTTCGACACCAGCAATATTAAGACGTTGTTGGAGTTCGGTCATTAGCTCGGCAGATACTTCGTCAGGATTACCTCTTAGAGAAAGGCCTTTTCCTTCGAAATCGTCATAGGCATAACGAGTAGCAATGTGTCGAAGTGACGTTTCCGACTGAATTTCAATGAAAGTTTCGTACCTTTCAACGTCGAAAATTGCTTTAGCTGTATCTACAACACGTACAACTAGAACGGCAGCAATTTCTACTGGGTTACCCATCAGATCATTAACTTTTAAAATTTTGCTACTGAAGTTGCTTACACGCAATGAGACCCCTCTACGAACAGCAAAAGGGACTGTTAACCATAGGCCTGGTTCGCGAATCGTTCCAAAATAGCTCCCAAAAAAGACTAACGCATAGGACTTGTTGGGTTGTACTACTATGATTCCCGATAGCAATATGACAGCAATTCCGAGAAGCGGAACACCCGCAAATAGATTCTCTTGCTGTACGAAATGGGTTCCTGCAATTCCCAGCGCAAGTATAACAATCAAGCCCAAATAACCATTAACCGCCCAAGCTTTCTTTTCAACCATGATTGATTCATCTCCTATTTATTTTCGATTGTTGTCAAGTCAACTCAACAACTTGATATTATTATGATATCACATTAATATTACATATCAAGTTAAAGATTAAAATAAAAAAGGTAAAATGGCATTACAGCAGATACAAGCACTTAAAGACAAGTTTGATTTCATCGCCGTCATGTCTGAAGAGATAGCAAAGCAGACCCTATTGGTTGGTTTCGTCTATGCATGGTATTTAAAGGAAATCCGGTACCAACAGATATTAAAAGTTCACCCTAATGCCTCGTGCAAATTCTACCCCGGACTAAACCATGATTCCGCTGTTTGACAAGTCTAAAAACGTTATAAAATATCAAGTCACTGCCATTATTTTTGTGTCATCCTGAGCGAGAGCGAAGGTTCCAGGGACAAAAGATCCTTCGCTTCGCTCAGGATGACAATAAAACGTGATATAAATAGCATAACAAGGGGTTTCTGCAGCGGAATCATAGTATGAACTTTATCAGGCTTCTTAAGCTTTGAGGTCACGAGGGTTTATGATTGACCGACAGCGCACGGAAAACGACCGGAGTGAAGGGGAACGGAAGGGTTAGAAAGTACTTTAAACTCGAAGACAAGAGGTGCTAAGGAGATGTCGCATGAAAATTATTAAAGCATTAGAGAAACACATTGAAAGAATTCTGTGCTTATGTAAAGTTACTACATAGATCTCGAAGAGATTTTGCAGTATTTGAAGCAGGATCCGCACTTTCGAGAGTACACTGAAGAGCAGCTTCTGCAGGATCTCGATCAACTGGTTACCTGGAAGAATCTTATACCGCATCAAGACACAGGACGCGTATCGAGTTTGCTCCTCTCAAAGAAAAACTTTTCCAAACCGCGTTCATAGAGCTAGGTTTACAGGTCTGGGCATAGGGATACTTTTAGTTCTAGGTATGTTAGGGACAGCAGATATGGGTTACAGTTTATATAGAGTCGATTACTTACAGAAAATGTTTAAACCAAAATATATCATAGGTCTTTGAAATTAGGCTTCAAAGCCGCATTTACGATTAAAGCGCCGTAGTGTTGTATTTGAGAAAGAGATAGCGGGGAGTTATCTGATAAAACCACTCCTGCCTTTCCGGGATAATATCTTAGAAATTTATGAAGCATTTCTGGTGACTCGGATTTTATCATAACGGGTTTTTTGATTAACAACCCGAATTTACTGGCAAAGCTCCAAACGTCAAATGTTGCATTGATAGTACCAAAATCTAATAAAAGGTAATCAAGTTGTTCGGACTTGCATTCCTGTACCAAGCTAGAAAAATTACCGTTGATTAATGTCGTAACATCTTCTTGTGAAAGCTTTTTAACTGAATAGTTTTTGTCTGGGGAAAGAACAAGATGATTATAAGCTGAAGTAATGGTTGGATTGAGTTTCAACGTTAACTCTGGGGTTTCTAACTCAGCAAGAGCCTTTTTAATCTCAACAATAAATTCTGGGGTAGTTCCGCAACATCCGCCAATAAGTCGCACTCCGTTTTCCACAAATTCTTTGGTATACAAACTAAATTGTTGGGGTTTTTGGCGATAGATTACCTGACCTTTCACTAGTTCAGGCATCCCGGCATTTGCTTTTACGCAAAGAGGGATAGATACCACAGAATGCATTTTTTTAATCGGTTCAATTAAACTATCGGGACCCCCTGAACAATTAGCACCTACGACAGCAACACCGAGTGATTGACAGACAATAGCACATACTTCTGCTGAATTACCAAACAGCGTTCGACTATTGGCGTTAAAGGTTACTGAAGCAATAATAGGGAGATTTGTAGTCTCTTTCGCAGCTAATATAGCTGCCCGTAATTCATTTAAGTCTGCAAAGGTTTCAAAATTAACAAGATCTGCACCAGCATCTTCAATGGCCTTCAAGGGCTCTGTAAAAATGTTATAGGCGTGATCAAAGTTCAAAGTGCCTGAAGGCTCTAATAACTCACCAGTCGGACCCACTGAAGCAGCAACGTAAGTACTATCGCCAGTAATTTCTTTGGCTAATTTTACACCAGCAAAGTTTAATTGATACGTTTTATCCCCTAAACCATGCTTACCCAGGGTAACTCGATTACCTGGAAAGGTATTGGTTTGAATTACATCTGAACCAGCAACTTGGTACTGGTTATATAGATTTTTAACCTCTTCTGGATTTGATAAATTCCATGATTCTGATGCTTCAGCTCCGGTTAGACCTCTCCTTTGGAGCATAACACCTTTAGAACCATCATATAGTAGAACCTTTTCTTGAATAGAATTTAGAAAACTCTTCACGATTTTAGCCTCCCTAATAAGATCAAAATATTAGTGGTTAATAATAACTTCAATTCTAAGCTAAAGTTACGCCTTTTCGCAACTTTTCGCCTGAAAGTTCCCCTTATTTTTTGGCGGCTCTCACAGGTGCACAGTAGTGCGAGCTCTTGGCTATTTTACGATTGTTGAACAATGTGTGGCATAGCTGTAGTAATTAAGTAGAGAGTAACGGCACCAATAATGGCATAGGCCTGTGAATCCCGTTCCACATTCTCCATCCCCTTTATCCTTTGTCTGTGTGTTTCTATACTAATCGTTCTTAATCTGTGTAATCTGTGGTTCCCCGTTCAGAATTCCCCAAGGCGTATTTACAGTGTTTTTCCTTGTAGGTATAAAAAAATGCGGGATTTTAGGTAATAAAATTTGCACTTGACTGTTCCCTAAGGTATTAGCTTATATTTTAGTACAGGAGGGATTTTCGATGGCCAATGGATAGCGTTTTAGAGCGTTTTTGTTGCAACCGATGATCCATACTTATATGCCTTGACATAAAAGTTATTGACTGTTAATATATAAAAGTGTATATACACTTAATGTAAACGTACTACCCTTGTGAGGAACTTCAAAAATTGGAGACAATAAGTTAATAATTTTTTTGCACCTTATGTGCATATACACATAATAATAACATTTAAGTTTTGAAGGAAAAGATCATAGGTCGCATGAAGATGAGTGAGGTCTTGACTTATCGGAAGAAGGATTATCAATGGTTGAATCGACGATCGCCGACTCAAATAAAGTCTATAATATAAAGTCAAAATGGTTTACGCTAATTGTTATTTGTCTTGGCGTTCTTCTTCTCAATATGCCAGGCTATGATTTTGATGATTTGAGGTGAAATTTGTCATGAGTGCAATTGAAAAAATAATTTTTAGAGAAAAAGAAAGTTTAAATATCCAAGAATATGCTTTTATAAAATCAAGCCAGATAGTTTTTTCGGATGAAGTCAGAATGCTGTGTGAAAAGAATGCCTGTGGTATGTATGGTACATCATGGGCTTGTCCTCCTGCAGTCGGAAGTGTGGAGCGATGCAGAGAAATATGTAGTGGGTTTGAAAATGCTTTTCTGTTTACCTCATTGACCCACCTTACAAATATGTATAATGTGAAGGGATGGCTTGAAGCCCGCATTATACATGAAGAAATCACTGATCGGGTAACACAAGTCTTTCATGCTGAATTTAGAAATATACTAACCCTTTCTACAGAAGGATGTACAGTGTGTAAAACATGCACTTATCCAGCGAAACCTTGCAGATTTCCTGAACGTATGTATCCTGCAACAGAAGGGTTTGGAATTTTAGTTACTCAGTTGGCGCAGATCTGCAACGTTAAATACAACAATGGCCCTAATAGCCTGACCTATTTTAGTATGATATTATACGGAGGTTGAAACTTCTGGCGGACCAATACGATGATCTTACGGAAGGAGCAGTGTCAGCAAAAAAGAGAAACTTTTAATTCCGATCAATAGACAAAAAACACTATGAATTTGTCCCAGGTTTTAACGGCCTGGGATTTTGTTTTGTACTAGTTAGAATCGGTGGTCAAGATAACGAGCAAATGTGAAATGATCTTGTCGTGTTTAGAAATTTGAAAGCGTAACGGTTATAGTAGTCGTAATGGCATAATTTGGTTTGGCAATAATTGTTTACAGTTGTAATATGCATATTAACTACATTTGTAAACTTAGACTGAAAGGAGTCCTTTACTTGAAAGAAACACCTAATATATCGGACGCTGAATGGGAAGTTATGAAAATTTGTTGGGCTAAATCCGTTCCATGTACTGCCAATGAAATTGTAAAGGCGTTAGAACAATCGAACGATTGGAAACCAAACACGATTAAGACGTTAATCGGCCGACTTGTGAAAAAGGGGGCGCTCAGTTTCCAAGAAGAAGGAAGAGTCTATATCTATTATCCGTTAGTAACAGAAGAAGAGTGCATCAAAGCAGAGAGTAAGACTTTTCTGAATCGTGTTTTTGGCGGAGCACTCAAGCCTATGCTGGTTACTTTTCTTCAAGAAGAAAAACTCTCTCAGGACGACATTGAAGAACTTAAACAACTCCTTGAAGAAAGGAAAGAGTGAAGATACTGACGCTTTTACAGGCCAATTATCTTAGCTTTTTTCATTGGGTGTTGCTTACCTCTGAAACGAATCAAGTTGGCTGTCTGCCAAGAAATTGGGGTCACGGGAGAACGGGTCAGCGATTTTGTTAAGGATACGGGAGCAGTCGCCGGTATTAATGCAGGTGGGTTTTATGACCCAGACGGGAAGGGAAACGGAGCTTTTCCAGACGGTTTAACCATGCATGATGGCCTACTAGTCCATAACAACATAAGAGACCAGGCTGTCAACATTGTTGGCTTTAATGACCAAGGGAAATTAGTGATCGGTAACATGACGGCCAAACAATTGGCAGAAAAAAACTGCGCATAAAAAAGAACTAGACTTCCATGCCCTTTGGACAAGATATGGAATGAAATGCTATTTTCTCAGCAAATTAAGAGAGGTATCATGAGGAAAATACGGAAAATCCGGCTAGGAACGATTATGATCTTTTTATATTGCTAGTCAAGGATCCGAAGAGATTTCTGCGGGCGGAAAAGTTGAAAAATTTGTTGTCTCGACCGCTGCCAATCTGATGTACTTAACTGCCCTGAAAGGTGTGACCCAACAACTAATGAAAATAGGCATCATGAAAGACAACCCTGCTCTGAAAACTGAATGGGAAGGTTTGATTCCCTTTAATAAAAATACTCGTACCCTTATTGGAGTTAATCAGCAGATAATTGTCTATGATAATCAAACAGCTTATACAGTGACAAACGGTCATCTCTCAGAGGTCAAATTGCAGGGCGATGAAAATTATGAGATGATTACGTCATCTTGCATAAGGTCTATCTTGAGGGTCTGATGTATGAATCACAAGGCTGACAAAAAAGGATTCGTGGAGTGACTATATTATAGAAGTAATCATAAAATTCCAAGATGATTTGACGAGGGGGGGACATTGTGGATATAAGTATTTTAAGAAGATTAAGGTTCATCGAAGGTTTTGCGGCAAATTTTATATTACTAATAGTCTTTTTGTTATTTGGAGCGCCATTTTACCTAGGCGTGTCGATACGTATCACCTTCAATCTGCTATTGATAATATTTCTATGTTCGATAAAATTCAGGCAAAAACTTGGAAATCTTCTCTATATCAGAATATTTCCTTTTATGGAACCACTATGGGAATATGAACAACAGAAATTTGTTTCGGAAAAGTGGAGTAAATGGAGACGTAATCGTAGGTATTTTAATGCGTTTATCATTATTATTACTTGGTTATTTATTATGATATACCCATCACCCTTACCTCGGCAAATTAATTGGCACACTTTTATAGGTAGTATGGTTGGATTTAATATCGGCATGATTATATATGTTTTAGGAGAAGAATTTTATTACTGAAAAATTTGTTACGGTAAACCGATCGGTGGATTGCAAGGGGACTAAGGTGACTATAGAGAAAATACTGCTGGATAAAACCCATACCTTTATGATTGCCGCAGTTAATGGTGAGATAAAAACTATGGATTATCTTACCGTGGATCTTTTCGGTGATCAGGGTCAGGAATTGGGCAGAAGCACCTTCTCCCAAAAGCTGCCCGCCGGCAAAACCTTGCTCACCTTCGATGCCTTTGAGGAAGCTCCTGCCACCTTGCGCCTGGAATTTTTCGGCGGTCCGGTGGGCTATGGGGGAAATGTGAGTTTGACCTTAAAAGACCTTAATTTCAAGACGGTAGAAGGGAAATTTGCGCAAGAATACCCCTTGTCTGAAACCTTGGAACAAAAAGGCTACCGGTTGACCGTGGACTCCATCGGGAAAGGGATAAGCGAAACCGGCTTGCATTTCCAGTTGACTGCTCTGGGGAACTATGACGGAATCGAGCACGGATGGTTATCCGGTTATTATCATAAAAGCTATCCTCAGATTTTGTTTCTGTCCGCTAACGGCCGAAATCTTGAGCCTCACCTGTCTAATATCGTTAGTTTCGGACCGTCTTACCGAATATCTCGGGACGGGAAAACGCGCGTGGGACGTGCTTATTTTGATGGGTTAACGTCCAATACGCTTCAAGTCCGACTAACGGATCTTTACGGTTTTTACAGCCTGAATGAAATCATTCCTTTAGACGGGGTCAAGGATAAGCTCGATATCAATCGGAAATTTTCGGTTGATAACTACAGCGTTGATCTGAAGTCTTTTACCCGAGGAAAAGACAAGGGAACCTGGGTGTTGAACTACCGTGTTATGGATTCAACAGGTCAGCCGGTGGCGGGGGCTATTGATGCCGGTGTTTATACGAAGGTTGATAATTATAAAATACCTTGCCCGATATTGATAGACGGTGCCTCTAAGCCGTTTGGTCAAGATCAAATGTTAATATTCACAGGCGAACTTCCAGCAGGTAAGGACGGTCTCCTAAAGGATACTGCCCTTAAAATAACCAGGCTGGGGATTAGACAGGAGGATGTCGTACTTAATATTGACCTTGAAAATCCGTGTAAACCTAGCGCGGATAGTAAAAAGACGGAAATAATGGCGGCCGTCAAGGAATATTACGCGACCTTTGGCGAGGCGCTAAAGAGTAATGATCTTGCCGTCTTGGCGCAGAAATATGGTTACCTCCTACCAACGGGTCAAGATGGGGACGGGGTTAACGACTGGCGACATGATTTTCAGGTATGGAGTCCACTGAAAATAAAAGATTATTCCGTTTCTTTCGCTGATCCGATGCTCATGGTAACCGGCGACACTGCCACGGCAGACATAGCGGGACAAGAAAAAATAGTGCGTACCGAGGGCAAGTCTGATTCGGTCTTTAATACCGTATTTTCTTTGGCAAAAGAGAAGGGGAACTGGGAAATAACGAAGGTTAACGAATTGACCTGATGCTGAAATTGGAGAGTGAATGTGGAGAAATTATCTATGCGGAAATTATGGGCTTGATTTTTATTTTAAAATAAATTAGATGATACCGCTGTTCGACAAGTCTAAAACGTTATAAAATATCAAGTCACTGCAATTATTTTTGTGTCATCCTGAGCGAGAGCGAAGGATCTAGAGGGCTTAAGATCCTTCGTTTCGCTCAGGATGACAATAAAACGTGATATTAATAGCATAATAAGGGGTTTCTGCAGCGGAATCATTAGATAAGATTATTGAGAAATACAAAAGATATCCAAGAACAGTAAAAGGACCGAGGCCGCAGCCTCGGTTTTTCTTAAATTGTCATTAACTTATTTTTTGGATCAAGATAGAGGCATTTGCGTTGCTTACAGTCCCGCCTGCTAGAGTCTGTAGGGTAGCTGCCGCCGCACTAGTATGGTTTCTCAAAGTTAATACATCACCGGCATTGGCAGTAATAATTACCATACCTGGGTTAGGCTGGGTTCCTGCCCCGGAACCGTAGGTGGTACCAGCAACTGCAGCGCCATTTTGAAAGAGAGTAAACTGGTTTGATTCATTACATGCAGTGTTGAACCATATAGAATAGGTTCCGGCAGTAACCAGGATAATTGGAGCTGTCCCCGGTGCATGGGTAATGCTACCTACAATTACTCCGTTATCACTGAGTGAAATATCCCCTTCTACCGGTACGACTTGAAGGCCTAAATTATAAATATAGGCAAATTCTGATAATCCAGCGCCAGTAGCGCCAGTAGCGCCAGTAGCGCCAGTAGCGCCAGTAGCGCCAGTAGCGCCAGTAGCGCCAGTAGCGCCAGTAGCGCCAGTAGCGCCAGTAGCGCCAGTAGCGCCAGTAGCGCCA
>JARLHV010000167.1 GCA_031292055.1 Desulfosporosinus sp. | reverse complement strand
TTACGTGTAGGTGCTGGTTCACCTGCTCGTGCCTGGAAGTGCTCCAACACTTTCAGGTCACGGCGACTTTTTAATTTCCACCTATTCCTAATTATAGCTTTTTTGACGGGGATTGCAAGGTATGGGAGAGGGGTAGAGTGGGAAAAAAATCGTCTTGTCCACTTCGATCTTTATCCATTATGCCTTATTGCGATTGGGCTATAAGAGCGGTGCCATCTTGATTAACGCAGCGCTTTTCGTTCCGCAGTCCAGACCAAGGGTTTTTGTGATTGCGATCAGGCACGACATGCCCATCCCCGCTGAATTATGTGACTCCGGGCCTAACTGGTTACATAATCAAGCCGCCGTTACGCTTGGCCGTACTTTGCCCCACTGGATATGGTGGCGCGCCGACAAACCGCCTGAGCGTAAAAAAAGCCTTGTTGACATGATTGACTTCAATCTGCCCTATGACAAAGACGATGCATTGAAGCTTATACCACCCCATCATCAGAAAAAGCTGGATGAATTTGACGAGATTGTGGCAACAGGTTATCGTCGCACAAGGCACGGAAAACAGTGTTTAGAACTCCGTTTTGACGGAATAGCGGTTGCCTGAGGACGCCGGAAGGCGGTAGCCGTAAACAGTTTTTGATTGTCAAAAAAGATGGAGAACTGCACGCGAGGCTGCTGTCCCCGCGCGAGGCCGCGCGTCTGATGGGCGCGCCGGATAGTTACATCCTTTCCGGAACTAACAATGACGGTTATAAAGCTATGGGAGACGCTGTGGCGCTTCCTGTCGCTTCATTTATCGGTAAATCCTTTTTGACAAAACTGGCGGAGGTTATCTATGATGAACAGCGCAACCAACCGATTGAAAGAATTCACCACCGCCCCTGGAGAGCCGTTAATCCAGAAATGCAAAATGAATATCCACGCCGGTTGCCTTCCTGTAATCATTACTATCTTTAACCGTGTTCGTACGGCACTTGACCTTACAGCGGACGCTGATTTAAGCGGAACGGTTAGCAGTTGCCGAGGATCTTTTTAAGCTGGAACATCACCGGGATTGTTTATCCAAGGCATACTACTCCCTCTTTCAGGCGGCTAGGGCGGCTTTGGCTACATTAGGACTTGATTCGCGGAAACATTCTGGGGTAATAAGTGTGTTTAATATTAATTTTGTGAAGACCGGAATATTTCCAAAAGAATACCGAAAGATTATCGCAAGCTCTCAGGACCTAAGATTAGCCAGTGATTATGATGATTTCTATCTCGCTAGTAAACAAGACGCTGAAAAAACTCTTAAAGATGTCCAAATGGTAATAAAAGGTGTCGAAGACTATTTAAATTCTTACTATACCGACCTCCAATGAAACAAAGGCTTCCCTGAGTGAAATAAATCTCGGGGAAGCCTTTGTTTCGATATGCTTATTCTTATGGTAGAGGCAGCGCTGTTTTGTTTTCAACAATCTTACTCGCCGTCTCCCTGTATTTTCCCTTCACCTCCGGATCCGTTCTGTCTAATACGGTGAGCATGTTCAGCAGCTCACCGTAGCTTTTGACCAGGTTATCGCGTTGAATGGTGAATTGTGCTCGCCCCTCTTCCTGTATCCCAAGGAGGATGAGTGCCTGGGTGTAGATCAGATTCGTCACCAGTGACGAATCTGACAAGCCGTCACTGTCGGGGGAAGCAAGCAGTTTCATCCCATACTCTTCGCAGACCTGCATTAACCTATCGGCCGTTCGCTAACCGATTCCTTCAACCACTTGCCCAATCTGGGTGCCGTAATCGCGCTGGTTCTCAACCTTGTCTAATATCAACGGAGCAATTTTGCGTTTTGAAAGAGTCTTGCCAGTTGCCTCATCTCTTTTATATAAAAGAAGCTTATATACTTCGGGCGGTATCCCTGCAGGCATTAGAATCATTTTGACCTTAAGACTATCCAATTCTACGAGTATCCGATTTAGAGTACACGTAGAAATAGCACGAATCCATGAGGGTGCTGCTCAATACTTCGCACGAACTTATCAGACTGCTCCTTGAATTCCTTCTCTTCAAGTGAGCGGGCTATTATCGTACCCAACCATTTAGCTCTATATCAGCTGCACATAGTTTTGGGCACCATAGAAAAAGCGATAAATGATAACCGTTTTAGTTGCTTCATCAACCTTATAAACCAGAAGATAGTTTTTAATTGTCGCCTTGTGATAGCCTTCTTTCTCCAGAAAGGCGTCATGACATCTTTCATACATCAGCGGATTGCTTTTCAAATGGCCATAGCATTTTTCTACTTCATCAAGGAAATCGGTGGCTGCTGTGGGGTTTACAAGCTGAACGGCGATGTATGAGACGATATTATCTAAATCTCTATGAGCAAACTCTGAAACAACTAGGCTATACATTGTATTTTTCTCGTATACTTTTTAAAGAGGCGTCTCCATCCATTACTTTTCCTTCCGCTATTTGTGCTTCGGCAACAACTAATTTGTTGTATACATCGAGCATAAACAATTTTTCCTCATACATTTTTACGCTCATAATAACCATATCACCATAGCCGTTTTTGGTAATATATATCGGCTCGGTTGCCTCTTTGCACATTTGAGAGATTTCACTTGTATTTTTCAAATCTCGAATCGGGATGATTTGCGGCATAACTGTCAACTCCTTTTCACCCTATGGCATAATTATACCATAATTATGCCATAGGGTGAAAAGTAAATTCACCCGGTGTCCAACTGATATTAGGCATAAGCTTACAAAAATTTGTATATAGCTATATCCATCATAATGAAAGGCATCAATATTTATTAGCACGGACCTTTTGCTTGATAGTCTATCTTGCATAGCTTACTCTGCGTAAAGCTCAACACTCAGCTCAGACAATACTATGTAAAAAAGGAGCGGAGCCTAAGGTTCAATTCCCTTAGTTTCGCTCCCTTTATTTATTATCCGCTCAACTGAAACTCTCTCCAGTTCTATCTTCAGCACATCAGCTGAAATACAATAACTTTCCGTTCCACTCTATAACACTAAGCCACAAATCTAAGCTTTCTTCAGTAGATCCCTACTTATTAAACTTCTTCAAGAAATTTAACCTGGATCTTACCCTCTAGTAGGTCTTCAAACTTTTGGGCTGCTTCCTAAAAATAGGCTGAACTCCCAAATGGTGCATCGATGCACCATTTGAACTCCACCCAAGGGCTCTTTGGCTTCCGTCAGACACTGTCTGATCTCGACGGCGTTGCTAAGCAGCATTTTGCCGCTTTCTTCCTTGATAAAGTTAAGCAATATCACTTCTTTAAGAATAAATGACTACTGTTTCAGCTCTCCGGAGTACATATCCAATCTTTGTATTGCCTTATACTTGCACCATTTCATACAAGTTCCGCATTTTGTGCACTTTTCTTCATCAATCACATACACTTTCCCGCGTTCTCCGCTAATCGCCTCGGCCTTGCAAACTTTTTTACATTTGTCGCAACCCCGGCATTTTTTCAGAGTTAATCTGATACCGATAGGGAGCTGTGACTGGATTGCTTTTTGGCTTCCTATCGGTATTAGAAATGGACCTCGACCTCCAAGTCCATTCTATCTAATGTGGTGAGCATTTTCAGCAGCTCATTATAAGCTTTGATCATGTTATCGCGGTGAATGTTGAATTGTGCTTCGGTCGCTTCATGATTTTATTTTCGAAGGCTGCCACTAAATCTTGTCAACAAATCGTCGCATATACAGCCCCTGCTAAAGGATTCCCTTTCGATGCGCTGCGAATCAAGTTAACAAGATAGATTAGAAAATCCTTATATTCTTCCATGAACACTTTTCCAACGGATTCAAAGGTTAATATTGTGATATGGATTTCTAGATAGTTGTTCCAAATTCCTATATTCAGAGAATCCGCAAGATCGAGGCGTTGAAGATTAAGTAGATCCCTAGTGTTCGCAAGTTCAATAATTTCGGCCGCTGTTGCACACTTGTCAATCGCATCGAGAGTGCGCAGCGCGTGTTCTCGTTTAAACTTGGATTGTTTAAAGAGTTGAATTTGCTGAGCTAAGAACATACTTAAATTTTGTTTTAACTCTTCATGGCTAAGCACAAAAATCAATTCACTTTCTGTATCCCGTCTTTCATAAAGAGTAAAATCCAACAAACTGGTCATTCCCTGAAGAAGTTCCGCTTCTGTAATTTTTTGTTCGGATAGAAGCTTGCGCCTAACCCTTAACTTGTAACATAGACCAATATGTAAGTACTGCCCCATAGTACTCAACTCCTCAAAAATTATTTAAAAAACATGTCTACCCGCGAACTGAAAATGGTAGTTAAATCGCATCTACTATAATTGTCTTTGTTCACAATTTATAAGTCTTCTTTATCTGTTACATCCTCTATGCCACCACCAAAATACCAACCTTGCTTCTCAATAAAACTAATGAATCTATCTGTGAAGTCATCTTGGCTCATGAAAGGCTGTATAGAGACACAACCTTCAACTTTAATAAGTCTTTCATTCTTTATTTCATCCTGCAAAGACAAAACATCCATAATTCGTTCAGCTGCTTCATTGTATTTTTTTATTCTAGCTTCATCCTTCCCATTGGGATTTTCAATCCTGCTCAGATTCATATTGTCACATAAGTCTGCAAGCTTAACATGACAGGCAGTTTCATTTTCAAGTATTCTAGTAATAAACTCATCATAGCTTTCATCTTTACGCTTGGTCAGACAGTCCAAAACAACTATTACTTCCTCTGAAAATCCCTCTTTACGAAGAACATCAAAGGAAATATCCGAATCTTCCAGAACATCGTGCAGCACAGCACATATTCTTTCAAGATCATTTTCTCTTGACAACATAACTCTTAACAGATGAAGTACGTAAGGTTCTCCAGCTTTATCAACTTGTCCTGCATGAGCACGAGTGGCAATTTCAATCGCTTTGTTCAGCAAATTAAGACCTCCAAACACATTCTCTTATAACTTACTCTTCTTAATCTCATCAATAAATGCGGGTCTTTTCTTAAACTCCATAAGCAGTTTACTGAGCATATGTGTCCAGCTATCCTCGTCCTTTAAATGCTTTAAATAGATTGCTTTAACTTTCCCAAGATATTTTACAGCTTCTTTGTAGGTATTTCTATTTCCATTTGGAATTCTAGCATATGCTTTGTTGTAATAGTACTCCAGAATTTCTTTTGGGTATTCTTTTTCAAGTTTTTGCGCAAACATGTCGAAATCAGAAAAACCAGCATATCGCCATTGGTTCACCGGCGGGGATATGATAGTTTTAATAACAATGTCCTTCATTCCCTTTTGAAGACAAATACTTAAATAGTCATGCATGTTATTTTTTTGGGCCTCATTAACAATCTCTGGTTCTATTTTCTCCCAATCCGATTCAGATAGATAATTTTTCATTCTCTTATATTCTTCAAAATACTTTTTGTGATTGGTCGTTTTATATACCAGAATCAGCTTTTCTTTCGCCTTTTCATAGTCATCATCCTTATAAAATGTAAATAGTCTTTCCAAAACATAGCTTTCATCATTTTCTCTTTGCATTGCGGTTTCTGCAATTGATTCCAGCCGGTCCTTGTCCCGCAGCTGCGAATAATGGTCAATAAGATAATCATACAGCTCGGTTAGTCTTCCTTTTCCATGCTTGATGCCCTTATGCGCTATTTCAAGCGCCAATTCCCCATTTCCTTTGTCGGTATAGTATTGAACTAAATCCCAATAATCCATTCCATATTGAAGGTTTTTAAGTCTCTCCTCCAAGTATCTGGAATCATCCTTCAGATGATCCCTGTAAATCTCCATGACAAGCTTCTTTCCCCAATCAGACTTCCCACTATTAAGCTTTTGCACAAGAAATTCCCATTCATCCTTTTCTTTGCACAATTCAAAAAACAGATCCATCAGACCGTCGTCAAAACCGGAATTACCTGCATCGTATTCAATAAACGCTTCATCCATAAAACGGTGCTTTGCTTCAGGTGTAATTTCATTTTCCATTATCAAGTCAGAAATCTTCTCTAACCATTCATAAGCCTCCTCTTCTTCATCCTCAGGTCCTCCTCCACAGTCATTAAATTCAGAAATTATCCTCTGAGCATTGTGCCAATATTCTAATAATAGCTCATCATGAATTTTGGGAGCTTTACTTTTCTTGTTTGAATTTGAAGCTTTCTTATTGGTAGCACAATTTTCTTCGAGCCATTCCAGCACATGCAATCTTACTTGTCTTTCTCTTTGGATGAGATTCATGATTAACTTTATGAGTTCATTGGAACTTAAACCCTCCAGCCCGTCTTTAATCGAAAACTCACTCATTTTTTTTTCCATCCTCTACGATTAAAATGCGATTCATTATCTAACTCCAATAATAACACAATGTATCTTTTTTTCCTCTTCAGTTATATTCAGAAATTCCGTAGAAAAGGCCCCCACCGTTTTCGATGAGAGCCGAATGATTAGATAGTCTCGCTTTGACAAGCGCTCCAGATCAAAGTCACCCTTGGTCAGTGAGTTTATTCGCCCTGTCTTTTCAGGAGACACAATTAAGAATCATTAATTAATTTGCAGCATGTCAACAACATTATACCTAAATTGCATTCTATTGCAATCGCATTTTGGTTAAACTTATATTGAACCATTATCTAAGTGATCGAGGAATCAAAATGCCCCCTAAAAGCAGCAACTCATCGTACTCAAAAGAAGAACAGCAGTTTCTAAAAAATATAGGGTTTAAAATTCAATTCCTTCGGAAGCAGCGAGGTATTAGTCAGAGTGAACTTGCTGAAAGTTCAGGCCTTAGTGATACTACGATTAGCCATCTTGAAAGCACCTCTGCTTATGGAATATCTATGATTGCCCTATACAGAATAGCGAAAGCCCTTGATGTTGACCCTGGCCAGATTCTGACATTTAAATGATTACATTGGAAAAGAGAAGAGCAAGTTTCACCATGGTAGCGGTGAAACTGCTCTTTTTGCTTTTATGAATCCAGCGAAACTTGTTGTTCCGTGATTTATCTATGTAAACTTGCTCAGCAATTAATTAATCAATAAGGTCATTTTGGAATTTTGAAAGATGCTCGTACGGAAGAATAAGTCTTCCACGGTAGAGGCCACAACCATCGTTAATAAGGGAATTATTCACTGCTGAGAACATATTTACATCCAATTTTGATAATTCAAGCTGCTGCAACATGATACCTCTTTCATAAGCATCATCAAAATAAATAATTTCTCCTTTTGGAATTGCATCTCGTTTAACTCTTTCACTTTCCTGTCGCTTTTCGTAACCTAAATGATTGGCAGGACCAATTTCAGCAAAATCGTCCATTTCTTTGGTACGAAGTTGTACTTCCACATAACAACGGG
>JARLHV010000016.1 GCA_031292055.1 Desulfosporosinus sp. | reverse complement strand
TTCCGACAATCGAGTGTGACCCCAAGTTAAGGCTATGCCATTAGCCCTCCTAGACCAGAGCATATAGCTGTCTAGGCTGATAGCCTGTTACCAACTATCACAGATTTTCATCTGTTATCCGTTTTAACGTCTTTTTCTTGACGTATTAATTATACCATAGCGACCTTAGATTTGCCTTATATCCCCATCGCTGAAGCTAGGGGCTTTACGGCAACACGTGGTAACGGTTCCGGTACATACTAATAAAATTCTTAAACCTAAAACGCTTAAAAGCATTTTAAATCAAGCTGGTCTCGATGTGGATGGCCTGATTGAGTTATTATAGAGAAAAACAGCTTCTGAAATTTAACTTCAGGCGCTGTTTTTATGTCACAGAATGTTGGGGACTATTTGGGGACTATCGACACGAAAAAAGGTAAAAAGACACTCAAAGTTAAGCGAGTACCAAGTGGACAAACCCTTTGATATCAAGGTTTACGGCAATTCGCACTAAGTTAAAACAAGATAAATACCGCACTTCAAAACCGCTGATGCGGGTTCAACTCCTGCATCCCCTGCCAGTCACACCTTAAATCGTTGCTATATAAGTGTTTCGTACATTCTTCGTGAATGTTACGAGGCTCTTTTTGATTTGTCTGATTATTTGAGACCGTTGCTTGGGGGTGACTTGTGGCATTTTATTACATCTTGAGACATTTTGAGATTCAACTTCCTTGGTCTATGCACAATGTTTGAGGATAACATTCAATTAATTTTCACTACTTGGGAAGACCCAACACTTGGACTGGAACGTTTGAATCAGTTATTGTTCCGTTTCCAAGTTGGCCATTAGAACCTTGTCCCCACGCCCAAACACGGCCTGAACTGTCAAGAGCGTAACAGTTCTCATTATTTCCTGTAATTTTTACGATATTAGATATTACCCGGACAGGGGTCGACTGATTTTGGGTTACCGTGCCATCTTTACCTAGTTTATCACAGTCTCCATCTCCCCAAGACCAAACACGACCTGAACTGTCAAGGGCGTAACCGGAATTATAACAATCCGTACTATAATCTTCTCCCCTCCCGACAATTGAAACAATATTAGAGAGATTTGAAACTTTTACAGGGGTGGTTTTGATCCAATCGTTAGCCCCAAAATAGCCAAATTCCCAAGCCCAAACTTGGCCTGAACTATCAAGTGCGTACCAAAGCTGGTCGCCAGTTTCAATACCCCAAGCATTGCCGGTACTAGCATGCCAAATTCCATTATCCCCAAGCCCTTCATAAGCAATGGCTATAATGTCCTTAAGGTTTGTGAGTTGAATAGGGACAGGAGTTTGAGTGCGTGATGTCGATTGATATACCCCTCCTACGGTGATACCGCTACCAAAATGTCCCCACGCCCAGACCTGACCGGAACTATCGAAGGCGAAGGCTTCATTCCCTTGAGCATCAGCAGAAATAGAAACAATATCCATTAGTGTGGGGACCTGTGTGGGGACGGCTGCGGTCGTTGGTTCACCATAGATGTCCTGACCACCCCAAGACCAAACCTGGCCGGAACTATCTAGGGCGTATCCAGTTACTTGGCTAGCGGCGATAGAAACAATATTTTTGAGATTTGAGACCTGAACGGGGACAGTCGAACCATAAATCGGATATTGGCCAGTGTTTAATTGATTACCTTTCGTCCCGTTGCCAAGTTGACCATAAGTTCCGTCTCCCCAAGCCCAAACGTGACCACTGTTGTCGAGAGCGTAACAGGTATTTCCTCCGGCAGCAATAGAAACGATATTAGCGAGTTTTGAGATTTCAACCGGGACGGTTGAGCCAAAAATAGGATTTACGGAATCTGAGGGATTTAATTGAGTGCCCGTCGTCCCATTGCCAAGTTCACCACGGGCTCCATCTCCCCAAACCCAGACATGGCCGCCGGAATCCAAATAATAGGAAGTCCAACGTCCCTGAGTAATTCTAGAAGGACCAGCTTTTTGTTGCTTTTCTATTAAAGCACTGTTATCAGTACCTGTTGCTCCTCGTGAAGTGCTTATATCGTTTAAGCCTGGGCTACCTGAAAAAACATTTTCAAACTGTTGACACAGGATATCCGAAACAACGTCGGTTCCACCTAAAGCTATTAAATTAGTCTGAATCCCTGAATCGTTGAGTTCTTTCAGATGAGTTTCGGCTGCAGGTGGCAAGTTCGTTAGTTGATTATCTACTAACATAATTGGCTTTCCTGTTTTAGCTGCTAAAGCACTCCCTGCGAGGACATCCGAAAAATCATCTCCGTTAGCAAGATAAATTATATCAGGAGTAGGTGAAAATTCCTTTAAGACTGCAACATTTGTCCCAAACCTGTCATCACCGGCCATACGTGTGACGGTAGAACCTGGAACTAAGACATTAATTTGGTTTTCAATGTCTTGGGAAACAACGGAAGTCCCTCCTGCAATATATACAGCTGATGGCTTTTCGCTTAGAAGATAATCTTTAGTTTGCTCCGGCAAATAATCTGCTCCAACTAATAGCGTTGGGTATTGTTTTGATCCTGAAAAACTAGAAATACTTAAGGCATCCGGAAAGTTTTCACCTGAAGCAATAAACACCGGCGTCCCTTGAAGAACATTAACCTCATTTACGATAAGTATATTCGTGTCATAGCGATCCGTACCGTCAAGCCTTTTGATGTTAGTGAACATCATTGACGCGAGTTTCGTTTCAAAGTCTGGCCCAATTACCCCAGTTCCGCCAATGATATAAACTGTCCCCCTTTGTCGGGATTCGTGTGTGTAGAGATAATTGAATGCATCACTTGAAGTGTTTACTGTAGTGCCGACTAACAAAATGGGAGCATTCATTTTTTTTGACAAAATACTGGCTGACAAGGCATCAGGAAAACTATCTCCTGACGCGAGTATTACGTTACCACAATCACCGTTATTGTTGTAATCTTCCGCAATGGCTACGGATGTTTGATAGTGGTTTTGTCCAGCCAGACGAGATGTTGTGTTGGTTCCATCGACTGTTTCTGCCGACACGGGTACTACAGTCCCGAATAAAACCAGTATAGTTGCTAGAACTACGCTCAGCAGTTTATTCATAATTCTTTCGTTCCTCCTGTCTCTTCTGGCAAGGTACTCGACGTAATCCTCTTGAGTTATCGGACTATATAGGCTAATAGAGATACTTTCTACATAGTTCCAATATATCCCTGCTTAAATTGAAAAATTTGTATATCAGCAAAGTATTAGCCCCTAGCTACCCTGCTACAGAAACTACCGTGCTCTCATATTTCCTCTACAAATCTATACTTCACATCCGAGCACAAAAACAAGTCACCTTCTAGCATTAATTGCTCGGGGGTGACCTTGACATTTTATGACATGCCAGCTGTGGATTCGTATCCTTATGAGCTAATCCCTATCTTTTGAATATGGATATCTGAAATAGTAATTAAATCGTCATTCTTGAATGTATCCCAATCATCAATGAGATCTAAATTCATACGGAGTTTACCGTCAATATATGCACCACAGTTAATTTTTAAGTCACATAGAGAAGATGGGTTAATATAGCAAATATCTGAAAAGGATACTTTAGTCTTTGGATGTTCAAAAATAATCTTTAAAATAAAGTCCTTTCTTTTCATTTCTTTTGTACAATATATCTTGTCTTGAAGAATTTGCTTTAATCGAATGTCGTTTCTTCATTCAAAAATGCTACTGCTAGGGCCAACCTCCTGTCCTTTGACATTTTCGATGTAGCTGTTATCAGTGGCCGTTACGGTCGTTTGACTGCTAACAGACGGCATTCTGCTCTCTAATTGTGAAAATTGCCCCCGATTGAAAGTTAAACAGGTTCGATATCATCGAAGCAGTTCTTAGGGTGGGGGCATGTCTCTGATAAAAGAGTTGATAAGCCCTTTCATTCTGCTACAATTGCTTGTGCCACTTGTCACACTCTCGGAAGAGAAAAAACAAACAGAAAACTTTTGAAGCCAGAAAGGATATAGGGGATAGAAGAAAAGAAAGTTTTTTTAGAAAAAGGAATTGGAAGGTTATTGTAGAAAAGTATTAGTTATTGATAATTGGTAGGTAATTACACCTGGTTCTATAAAAGTCTATTAGACTATTGATGGCGAATTACAAAGATGTTATTTAGGGAGGAGTAAAGTTTTGAATGTTCTTTTCATCGTATTGGCCTTTATAAATGCAGTTATATGGATATATTTTGGGCTCTTGTTGTTTAGTAATTTGAAGAAGAAACCAATTTTCCATGGCACCAATTGTTCCGATAAGGGGATTATTTATCCATCATTATCTGTAATAATTCCAGCCTGTAATGAGGAAGAATCCATTGAACAGGCTATTAGGCAGTTAATCAGTCAAGATTACCCTCATCTAGAGATAATCGTAATGAATGACCGCTCTACTGATAACACTGGAGTTATTCTAGAGAAACTTAAAGTTCAATACCCGCAATTGAAAGTTATAACTATTGGTGATTTACCTCCAAACTGGTTAGGTAAAAACCATGCTATTTATCAAGGTGTAAAACATGCTTCAGGAGAGTGGTTACTTTTTACCGATGCCGACGTTATGTTCTCCCCTGACAGTTTAAAGGAAACTATTAGCTACTCTTTGAAAAACAAGCTCGACCATTTAACAATCAGTCCTGAAACCATAAACAAAGGTTTTTTCTATGGCGGTCTTATGTCATTCTTTTTCTTTGTGATAACCTTTTTATTCATAACCAGCAAAAGTGCTGGACTCGGTGCTTTCAACTTAGTAAAAAAATCAGTATATGATGAAATTGGTGGTTATGGAGCAATAGCTATGCTGCCTGTTGATGACTTTTCTTTTGGTAAACTAGTCATAAAGAAGGGGTATAAACAATGTTTCGGGTACAGCAGAGGTTTAATATCAGTAAAAATGTATGATAATATTTTTGCCATGATAAAAGGCATAGAGAAAAATCAATTTTCCGCTTTGAATTACAGTGTTTTAGGCACATTGATATCTTGTTGGTTTATTCTTTTTATGCATGTATATCCGTTTATTGGGTTGTTCATTGGACCCGAGTGGGCAAGAATACTGTGTGGCTTTTCAATACTTATATTGTTTGCTATTTATTATTACTCAAAGGACTATGTTAATGTCCCTCTAAAGCATTTTTTAATTCACCCAATATCAGCTTTATTGTACATTTGGGCGGTTTTAAACTCGATGATCAAGATTCTAAGTAGAGGCGGCATCGAATGGCGAGGAACAGTTTATTCCTTAGAAGAATTGAGAAAACATACTTTATAAATGAGTAAAGACATAATCAGCGACTGGGACAAAAGTGCTCACTCCAGATAATTTGCTATAGATATGAAGAAGTTGTGTCGAAACAGTCAGATCAGGAAGGATAAAAGTAATAGCATGGAGAATAAACCACAAATAGTAATAAATGGGGTTCATGTGGACGGAGTGGTTGAATTGATTCTCTTTACACCCTATGAGAATAGAAATCATCCCTGCCAGTCAAAGATGATAGGAGATATTTGCTACATGAAATCAGGATGGAACTTTCCCAGTTTCAGAAGCTGCTTTCAAAGGTAGCAAAGTGTCTATCATTGGTGGGCCTGGCACTGACAAGCATATCACAACGCGCTTTGCGGGATTACGTTACCTACATGAATTACTGTACTCTTCTTTCATTTAGCTTTTTTAAGATAGCTTTCTAAGGCCTTCTGGGTTAACTTTGCAGTCTTATGTTCCCCTATCCCATTCTGAATTCTAACAGCCTGTTCCAAGAAGTCTGCACACGTCTGAAAGTAGCCACCAAGCTTGGTATAGATCCCTACGATGGTTCCGATGTTGGGTAATTGTTTTGATACCTCCTCGAAATCGACGGAGTCTTCGGCATTATCAACCTGGATTTTTAGCTGTATGAGCATTGCCCCAGTCTGTTCTTCTAATTCTTTAACAGCATCTTCACTAATCCCCAGAACACCATGAGCTACACCCTTCATATAGGTGAGAACTTTCTCTCTGTCTTCAACATTAAACTGTTTACCAAAATATTGGATCATTTTTTGCTTGATGTTTTTAGTTGTCCCTTGATCTTTGAGCAAGGTCAAAAACATTTTTACCGTGTATGGGGAGTCGTTCAGATCGAACAAGACAGTGTCCATGTCGATGTAGTTTTCCAGAAGTAATCGCTTCACCTAGCACCCTCCTTAATTGAGAATAGTTTTCGACAAGAGAGACACACACTCCTAAATCTTAGCTGAAGTATTTTGTAATAAATACCAGTTTTATAGCGCTAATACAAAATCATTTGTCAGTAAAAATAATACCCTAATTCGATTGGTAAATCCAGCTATGTGATGGCTGGCGCCCCTAAATCTGCGCTAAACCTTTTAAGAGTTTTTCACTAATGAATTCCCGCTAGAAAAAACCGCCTAAAACCTTTCGGCTTTAAGCGGTTTCCAGACAAGTATTGCTACGTCTCCTTTTATCTGAACAACTATGTCGTTAAATTACTTTCAGATCGTAAGGATCGTATGCAAATTCACCGTATTGAGTTTTAAACCGCACGACAATAAATACTCCACTTTCATCAATATCAACTCGAACAACAGTTCCTTTGCAGTGATTATACGTCTCGACGCGTTCACCAACTTGGAACTGGTACTGATAGCGAAGGGATGGGCTCGTTTTGAATGTAGGATTTTGCGCTAACATAAATTATGTCCTCCTTTTTTTACCACACTATAGTTTCATAGATAAAGTCTAATCAATAACTACGTATTCTCGCTCCACCTTAGACCTCCAATCCAGCAACAATCCTTCAAAGCCGCCGGGTGCTCGGAGATAAAAACCATTGGTTTATCTCAACCGCTAAACTAGCGAATTGGTTATCCTGCTTTAGCTATCATAAACTTCAACTAGTTTAAGTATTGATCAACTGATATCCACCCCCTTATCAAAGAAGGAATCAGACTAAGTAATACCAAGATAATAATCAATTTCATTCATTATCACCTCTCTTATTTTTCTGGTGCACTTCGGTGTATTTATCATAAACCATTTCTATTACGCTTTCATAAACTTTGTGTAAAGAATATGTTAAACCTTATAATAGGAAATAAATCAATTTGATGGGAAAAATTTTCACATCTCTATCATTGTCTTTCCACAACAGACAGGGATTTCTTCCCCTTTTTTAAGCTTGGTAACCTTTTGGCAAATATGGCAATAAACCTCACAGTCCTCTTCTGAATATAGCAGAATATCACTTCCTTTCACTGATATAATCTTACGCTATTTTTACACCTGCACAATATTATCTTTTGTATTATTTAATAATTATTATAATACTTTAATAGTACTTTATCAATATTTTTATTATGTATTATTTTCAAAGCATGTGACAAGCTTTTCCCAATAACTTACTAATTGCGAACGCAATTCAATATGGTATAATCCTAATAACAGAAGATCCCTACATTTAGAAAGAATAAAACATGAAAAAGATGAAAAACCGTCCTTGCTGTGGGGCGGTTTTTCAAATGAGCAATGAGCAATTAGTAAATTGATTAATTAGGATGGCACCAGAGAAACTAGTTCCAAGCACTTCAGTAAATTTTTCTTTGACTTTGCTAACTTTTACAAGTATACTCTAAGCAAAGTGAGCTAAGAGGAGCTGTCAAGATGATAAGCTATAAACCATTTCAAAAAATGCTCATAGATAAAAGCTTAAGAAAGCAGCAAGTTATGACTGACGCGGGGATATCCAATGCAACCATGGCAAAATTAAACACTAATTTCTACGTATCACTAGAGATAATTGATAAACTCTGTCAAGCACTTAACTGTCAGCCTGGAGATCTGCTGCAGTACATCCCAGACGAAAACAAAGAGTAACAGAGGTATTCAATTCTGCAGAGAAGATCTAAGATCACTTCATTTTGTCGAATAAAGTTGACGCAAGGAGGAATAGGTTTTGGATAAGAAACAAATTATTTATAGCGTATTAAGAGAAATTGAAAAAGGTGAAACGATACCAACCTGCTCAGACTTCAACATCAGTCTAATAGAGTTTAGAGACCTAATTGATCAAATTCAAGATGACGACTTAATCAAGGGAGCGTCGGTACCTCGGGGACAAGGAAATCCGGCTCGAATGGTACTTCTTAATACGGCCAAAATTACATTAAAGGGGTTGAATTACCTAGAAAAGAATAGTGCCCTTGCCGAGACAATTCCGGATTAAAAATATTATTTATACCAGCTATTTATTACGCCGATACTCTGCTCACTTGGATAATAATTCTTATTTTCATCTATTTTCCCTATTGCGAAAACAGAAAAGCCTAGATTCCAAGTCGCCTTTTCAAACACTTCTTTGTAAGCCTGGAAACAATTGGCCTGTTCTTGGTCATTTATTATCGTCGATGGCAACGGGTTCCAAGGGTGAACAGCAGCTTTATTCCTTCTTGGGAAACCCAATTCACCGAAAAATACTGGTTTTTGCCACCGGGTCGATAGATTTTCCAGTTCACTAAATACGTTCTGCTGCCGCTTGAAGATTTGTGTACTATACAGTGAGCTGACAAGATTTTCGACGGTATTTGTATCTTTGTCTGTGAGTTCAAAGTAGGCTGCGACGGAAATAAAATCAACTTTTTCAAATACCGGATTATTTAATTTCCGAGTATAGGTATCATTTTGTTCAGCTTTCTGGGTATCCCACTTTGCAGTATACCACCAGTTGGTTTTGTAAGTTATCCTGCCTGGATAATTTATCCGGACAAAATCAGCCACGTCAGTCCAATAGCCATAGTCAGTTTCTATCTGATCGAAATTAGAACCTATACATAAAGCATAAACCTGATATGGCTTAGCAATATCTTTGATAAGTGGACTGAGTACCACCTGTTTCCAATTCCAGAACCATACATTCACATCTGCAGGTTTTAATTTCGTCTCATAAAGCTCACCATCTTTGATATAAGGATAGGGCTCTAAAATAACGTTGATTCCCTTGTACCTTAACTTTCTGATCAGTTCAATTGCCTTCTTTTTGCTTTCGGGATTTACACTCATTGTGTTGGCAGTTAATGAGGGTATATCAATCTCCACCGGAACATTTACAGTGTTCAACCCAAGTTGCGCAATGTCACTTAGCGTTTGATCCAGAGAGTAATCCACCGAAAGGTTCCCCGATTTTATCTTTTCGCCCCAAGCTGTAATGATCCTATTTTTTGCGTACTGCTGGCCAACATAGACAATATCAATGAGTACTTTTTTCACAAAAACTATCATGATTAAAAATATAACCACTACTAATAGTTTAACTTTATTACGTTTCAAGTGAGACCAAAGACTACTAAACATCCAAATCCTCCCGACGTTATTCTCCGCTAATCACGTTGATACTTCTAACCTTACAATCTCTAGATCGTGCAATACCTTGAATAGTTACATTTAATCCATTAACCGAAGCCCACAGGATGGACACTCTTTATCCTGCGCGGATACACCAATACCACAAGCCGGGCAGCAATCTCCGAGCGGATCAGATTCGCGATCCGATGTTAGGCCCAAATTCAAGTAAGGCTCTAGTATTTCTCCAATTCTAACTCCATCTATCTCGATTACTCTTATTTCATTGGTCTGCACCCAACGGATCACACCAAATTCATCGCTTATGGCCGCGCACAGAGATTCCCCTTCTTCTTGGTGTGGAAACAGTGTACCCCCCACAAAACTCGGTCTAGAGTTTTTAAAAAATGAATATCCTGTCCCTACCAGTACATAATGCTTGCCAGTAACCTTAAGTACCACAATTGTTGCCATAACTCGTCTCTCCTTTCCCCCATAAACGTCCTGACCTAACTTAGTGACCTAGTCATGACGCCTAATGTCCCGCGTATTCCCAACACTCCTGACTCCGGCTAAGGTTCTCGGGACTAACCATTGAGAATGTGAAAATCAATAGTTAATGTTAATAACACTCTTCGCCGTGAATCGGTAGATCACCTTCATAATATTGCTATTTATTTACATCAATATCATACATTCGATGCATTGCTCAGACATATAAAAAAAGCCATTGCGAATAATGACTTTTTTTATATGTCTATTATATTTAGTTTGGCACCTAATCCCGCAACTCCCGAACTTCACGTTTATATAAGTGAATCTTCTTTATTGCAACCTAAAATTAGCTACTCCAACGCCGACGCTAACATATCATCATCTGGTAACTCCACCTCAAGGTTAGGCATATCATCTAAGGACCGCAAGCCAAAATGAAGCAGAAACTGCTCTGTCGTTGCATAAAGGATAGGACGCCCCGGACCATCCTTACGGCCTACATCTTTCACTAAGCCCTTCTCTATTAGCGTGGCTAAGGCCCGATCAGATTGAACTCCTCTGATAAAATCTATTTCGCCTCGCGTCACCGGCTGTTTATAAGCGATGATTGAAAGCACTTCAAGAGCCGCATTGGAGAGGGCCTGAGCAGGTTGTTTATAAAGCAACTCGATATAGCGAGCGACTTCCGACTTGGTGCCCAATTTGTATCCGCCATTGATTTCGAGAAGTGTGATTCCACTGGAATCCACAGCATACCGCGCGCGAAGTTTGCTAAGCAGTTCTGCAATTTCCAACAGGTCCAACTCTAGAATCTCTCCCAGCAGTTCGGCCGTTAATGGATTCTTGGCAACAAATAAAAGAGCTTCTAATGCAGCCGTTTCTGACTCCCTAAACAGCATTTCATTCACTCCTCTTCTGTGAATTCCCAGGCCTTCTTGGTTGGAAATAACATAATATCACTCAGCATTGCCGCTTGTTCAGCGCGGATTTTGCCGGATTTCAATAGTTCAAGTAAGGCAAGAAAAGAGACAACCATTTCCATGCGGGAGCCCAGCCGCATTAGCTGGGAAAACCGCATCCCTTTCGGATGAAGAAGAACACGGCGCAAAACATCTGCAACCATCACATCAATCGCTATCTCATCCGGCTTAACAAGCCGAATTTCCGCCCCTTTTTCAGCCCGCTCAATCACTTTCTGAAACGCTTGCCAAAGATCTTCAAAGGATATTCCCTTGAGTGGATCTTCCGGCTGAGCATCGGTTAGTAAGGCATCGACGTCAACTTCGCGGTAATAGGATCGTCCAGAGGAAGTTTCCAGCGCCTCTAAAACTTGAGCCGCCTGCTTATATGTCCGGTAAGCGAGTAAACGTTCCACCAATTCTTGCCGCGGGTCTTCTCCCTCTGCTTGATCACCTTCATTTTTGGCAGGTTTAGGCAAAAGCTCCCTTGACTTCATATAGAGTAATTGGGCCGCCAGAACTAGAAATTCTGTCGTGACTTCCATGTCCAAGGACTCCATTTGTCTGACGGCTTCCACAAACTGGTCAGCAATCTGCGCAATCGGAATATCATAAATGTCCACTTTTTCTTGTTGAATAAGGGTCAACAGCAAGTCAAGTGGACCATGATAGGCAGGAAGTTCAATCTGTGGAGCGCCCTTCCCCTTTTCCATTTACAGCCCCATGACGCAGCGAACTTCTTTCATTGTCTCCGAGGCCGTCACTCGAGCATGAGCCGCGCCTTCTTCTAAAACCTTCTCCACGCGGCCTGGCTCCTCCCAATAAGCACGCCGTTCTCTGAACGGACTTAATAACTTCTCCAAGTTCTCCGCTAAGTGTCGTTTACAAGCGACACAGCCCACTTTTCCGGCGCGACAATTTTCTTCCACTTCTGCAACTTCAGGGGTGTAAATCTGATGAAACTTATCCACAATGCAGACTTCAGGATGACCGGGGTCATCTTTACGGAGCCGAGCCGGATCAGTGATCATTTGTTGAACCCGCATCTTGATCTCCTCAGAAGAAGCCGTCAGAGAAATGGCATTATGATAACTTTTACTCATTTTGCGCCCATCCACCCCTGGTAAAAGCGGCACGTTGCCCACAAGGTCTTTGGGTTCAGGGAATACTGGTCCATAAAGATGATTAAAACGTCGGGCCACTTCCCGACAGAGCTCAACATGAGGGAGCTGATCTTCTCCAACGGGCACGGCATTTGCTTTATAAACCAAAATATCGGCTGCCATTAGGAGAGGATACCCTAAGAATCCATAAGTGCCCAGATCCTTCCCTTGCTGGCTTAATTGTTGAATTTGATCTTTGTACGTCGGAACACGTTCCAACCAAGACAAAGGAGTAAACATAGACAAGAGCAGATGTAATTCCGAATGTTCTTTGACCGCTGATTGGAGAAAGACAGCGCTTTTCTCAGGGTCGATTCCCACACTGAGCCAATCAAGGGCAATCTCTCGCCGTAGGCGAGGGAAGTCTAAGCGATCTTCATACCCTGTGGTCAAGGCATGCAGATCCACGATGGAAAAATAGCACTTATAGTCCTCCTGTAAGGCAACCCAATTCTGGATTACGCTCAAATGCCCAATATGTAGCGCCCCGGTCGGACGCATCCCACTAAATATTCTACCTTTCATAACTAACACTCCTTTTTATTATCGCCACCAAAAATAACGTCCACTGAAGTCATTGATTAGTTTGCGTTTGCTCATTTATCTTAGAAAAGGGGACAAAATCAGGGTGATGATGGTCTGATAGGCATTAGCTATCCCATTCATCGCCGGAAAAAGCACTTGACTTAAAATATCCGTAAAGAGAAGAACAACTAAAATAAGCATTCCATACTGTTCCACCACATGAAGCTGAGGATCAAACCGCTCCGGCAAGAGTCCTCTGAGAACAGCGAACCCATCAAGTGGTGGAATTGGCAAGAGATTAAAGAGCCCTAAGCCCAGATTCATAAACACCGTGGATTGAAAGACCAGCGAAATAATGCCACTCCACGTTGATCCCTGCATCCAATGCATGGTCAGAAACCATAGAAACATTACCACAAAGGCTGTGAGTAAATTCATGATCGGACCAGCCAAAGCGACTTGCATTTGCCCCCGCTTTTTATTGCCTTTGTAATAGCGAGGATTGGTCATGACTGGCTTAGCCCAACCGAAGCGATATAAGAGGGCCATAAGCGTTCCAAAAAGATCCAGATGCGAGAGAGGATTTAGGGTTAAGCGCCCTTGACTGCGCGGTGTCGGGTCTCCCAAACGATCAGCGACCCATGCATGAGCAAACTCATGAAAGGCAAATCCAATCATCAAGGCGGGAATATTGGCGATAATGGTCGGTAAATCAAAACCAAACAAAGGCTCTCCTCCTTCTAACGATGAGTATCCACCCACTGACGTACTAGTGCCTGCTCTTCCTCTGAAGTGTGAATTTGACCTTGGAGCCAAGCCTTGCGCACTTGATCTAGAATTTCTCCGATCTCTGGCCCTTCTTTAACGCCCATTTGTCTGAGGGTTTTGCCATTAAGGAACATCTTAATCTTTCGACAAGCCGCTTGGTATTCTGCGATTTTCTTGTTAAATCGTTCATCCCGAGCTAAAAGCATCACAACTCCTTCAGGAATCTTGTTCAGCAATTCATCCATTTCACTTAAGGTTAGGGACTCCTTTAAAGACTCACGCAAATGTATGAAAGTCATGGTTAGACCCCGCAGCAATCGATTAAGACATACGCGAGCCAGCAATTTCTCAATAGTAGCAAAGTCCATTTTAGAAATAGAAATTAACCAGCGTATCTCCACAGGCCAATCGACACTGCTTTGAACATCTTCTACGTCGAAATTCCAATCGTAATCATCCCCGAACCAGGCTTTAAACAAACCGCTACTGATTAAAGACTGGCCCATAGCAAGATAGTTTCGCTCTTTATAGATGAGCAGGATTTCTTCCGTAAAACGTTCCGTACTGAGTGTCAAAAGGACGCCCGCATTTATCGCAGTATATAATGCTTCAAGGGTTTCTTTCGCCAAATTAAAATGATAGCGCTCGGCAAAACGTATTGCTCTTAGCATTCGGGTTGGGTCATCAATAAAACTAATATTATGTAAAAAGCGTATTTCTCGTTGCTGTAAATCACGTTTACCGCCATAATAATCCACAAGTTCTCCAAACCGCTCAGTGTTCAAACAAATCGCCATGGAATTAATCGTAAAATCACGCCGAAACAAGTCCTCCCTCAAACATGATTCTTCCACTTGAGGAAGTGCTCCGGGAAAGGAATAAAATTCCCACCGCGTACTGGCGATATCAAGATGACTGCCATCGGGGAAAATAATCTGGGCTGTTCCGAACTTTTCGTGCTGGGTGATCTTCCCATTCGGAATCCGACTCATCAGGGCCCTTGCAAATCGACCACCGCTACCTTCAACAACAAAATCCAAATCCTGAGTGGGGAAACACAGGAGTAAATCCCTGACAAATCCTCCGACCAGATAAACGGCACACCCTACTTCCTCCGCAGTCTCTCGTACCGCTTCACAGAGATTCTGTACCTCTTGGGGCAGACGTTCCATAAGATTTAGGATATCCTGGCGCATTGCAACACTGCGTTCGCGGGCAAGTTGAGTTTCAATAGGAATCACACCGCCGTGAACGAGACGTAAAACGTCAGTTCGTGAAACAATACCAACCAGTTTGCCTTCTTCAATCACGGGGAGTCGCCCAATATCGTGCAGGACCATCAGGCGCTGAACTTCATCCAGAGGTGACTCTACATCCACCGTCGTCACCTTTGTCGTCATAAACCCCTTCACTGGTGCGTGTTGCAAACCATGTTTAATTGCCTTATCGACATCACGCCGGGAAATAATCCCCACTAAATGATCGTCCTCTGTGACCGGCATTCCTGTGTGCCCATAACGCAAAAGAATTTGTTCTACCTCACCTAGCCGCGTATCTGGCGAGACGGTCTTAACCGGGAAACTCATCATATCCCGAACAAGATACGGTCGTTGCGTGCGACTCTGAAGCGCTGCACGCAATTGTTTCAGTATAACAGGCAGTTCGGCACCCTTGATGGTAGCCGAAGCTGCTCTCGGATGACCTGCCCCACCAAATAACTGTACCAAGTCATTGACAGCTAACCCGCGTCCTTTAGAACGGCCCACAAGGTACACCCTGTTCTCCATCTTGACCAACAGAAACAGAGTGTCTGCCCCTTCAAATTCCCCTACTCGATGCGCCAATAAGGCCAATCCGCCGACGTAATCTTTTGTCTCAGCATACGATAGATACACAGGTAAGCCATCAAAAAATTCCGTCTGCCCTTGAGCAAGTAGTTGTTGCAATAGTTCTTTTTGTTCCTCAGTAAGCGGTCGACGTAAATATTCAGCGATAACTCCTAAATTCGCTCCTTGCTCTAACAAATAGGCCACAGCACGGACATCACGGACTGTGGTGCTATCAAACAATAAGCTCCCAGTATCGTCATAGATCCCGATGGCAATCAATGTCGCCTCAAAACTATTCAGAGGTAACCCAAGCTCTGCTAACTTTTCAACGAGGAGCGTTGCGCACGCCCCAACGGGTTCAATCACTATTCCCGGCTCAGACTTCCCAGCATAGGGATGGTGATCATAAATCTCCACCTCAACTTCAGGAATTTGAGCGACCTTTTCACCCAGAGTACCCGCCCGATGTAGGTCATGGGTATCTACTAGGATAACCCGCGAAACGTCATTCAGGTTAATATCCTGCGCTTTGCGAAACCGCAATTGATCCTTAGATAACGCCAAAAAATCTTGAACAGAGACGTCCGGTTTCCCCTCCATAACCAATACGCTGTTCGGATAAAGTTTCTGGGCTGCGACCATAGAGGCTAAGGCATCAAAATCGATTTGGCGATGAGCCAAAATTATATCCATACCTACATCCTTAAATTCCTTACCAAAGGATTTATTTTTAAAATTATAACATCTTAGACCTGTTTACAGCAACTTCAAAGAGATCACTCAGTTCGTCACGCAGCAGTGAAAGAGTGAATCAAAAAATTTAAAGAAAAAACTCCCACTTCTTAAAGTGGGAGTCCCATACTTTGCTTCGCTGGGGTAGACTCCTCCGTCGCTGCAAAGTGTTCCTTTTGAGCAACTATGCAATTCGCGCCTCGTGTATCGAACTTCGAGCCTCGATTATCAAACGTTCCTAGCTATATACTACCATTAATTTCTTCCGTTGCTTGTTCAATCTCCTCAGGAGACATCCCATCTTTGCCTAAATTAAACTTAATTGCATCCGACCAAAAAGCACATTTGGCACTTATCTTTTTAAATGTTTTAGCATTAACTTTACTTTCTTTTGCTCTAGCTTCCGCATTGGACTGAACAATCGAACAAATATAAAGGGCTGTCACGCGCTTCTCTTTATCAAGGTCATTGAACGTTTGGTTCAATTCTGCAATCAAATTGCGGTAATACTCCGAAAACTCCTCGAAAGGGATTTCAGCTTCCATGTGTAGATATTCTTTTAACTTCTCAAGTAGCTTATCCAATGTCCACCCTCCAAAAAATCTACCTTCTAATAACCTTATATAGTATATAACCGTTTAATTTAAATAGCAAACCAAATTCGCTGTTATTTCAGCCACCTTTTCCTTTTAAAGTTAGCCATCACGACTATAATACCATAGTCCCGCCCCCTTACTTTGCCTGCGTTGAACCGGCCTCGACGTTAAAAAACATAGAACTGGTCTTGCCCTCTTCCAAAAGTCGTTTTACCACGTCGCGTGACTCCTGAGGGTTAACTTTCCAGTAACTAATATCGTTTTCGACCAGAAAATTCCCCGGTAACGTTTGAGCTGAAATCTCAGGTTTTTCAAACCTAAGTAGGACATTTGCCAACGACCATAGCTGAGCTACGGAAAGGTTTGTATTCACTGATTTTGCTATTTGAGGGATAAGCCAAGGCAATTTGGCAATGGTTTTAACGTTCATAAATTCTTTCTCCATGGCTTTTAAGATGGTCTGTTGCCGTACTGTTCTAGCGATATCAGCTAAAGCATCTTGCCGAAATCTTGCATATTGTAAAGCTTGTGTACCATTCAAACGTTGTGTTCCTTTGGCAAGATTAATCACGCCATCTTTGGCATCTCCAGTAGTATAATGCATATCTTTTTCAACGGTGACTGTTATTCCTCCCAAAATATCAATAATCGATTTGAACCCTGCGAAATTCGTAAGAACATAGCCGTCAATAGGCTGGCCAATTAAGTCTTCAATCAAAGCTGTTGTCGATTCGAGTCCTTTGCCGATTCGTGCCACCGCATTAATTTTGTTCTTTCCATTTCCAGGAATAATAACTTGAGTGTCTCGCGGAATGGAAATGAGAGCTACTTTACCATTTTCGGTGTTCATACTGGCCACTAATAGAGAATCTGTATTGCTAAACGATGTATCTCCGGGCCGACGATCAACTCCGACTATAAGTACCGTGAAACGCTTTCCCTCGTAAATAGGGCTAATCTCTCCAGAGGAATCACTTAGGTTATTTACTATTGAGTCATTCCTGCCGCTGGTTTGTATCTGGGTTCCCTCAGCGCTTCCTCTGGCTCCTTCTCCTTCCTGTCCATTCGCAAGCAAGAGCGGTTTCTTATCCCCCGCAATTGGGCTCGCAAGGATAGCGCCCAAGACTAAACTAACACACAGCAAGAATGAGAAGAGCCTAAGTTTTCTATAAGCCTTAAAGACCCGGAAGATCGTCCTACCAAAATATTTATTTCCCTGCATCCGAGTCCACTCCATTCAAACGTCTTTTCTATAGCATCAAACAATTTCGAATGAAATATTCCGAGTTTCAAAATGAAATATTTAGCAAACTGATCTTATGGATAGAATGGGTAGCACTACTTTCTATTTTACATATACTGCCAGTATAAGGAGGGAACTTATATGGACTTTCTGAAAAAAATATTCTCTAAAGATACTACAACTGAAAATAAAGACACTACCTCAGAACAAAGTCAAACCGTTGCCAATGATTATCCAGAAGATGTTCTTAAAAGCTCTCCGGAAAACCTTCAATCCGAACCAACCTTAGGTAATCTTAGGAGTAAATTCTTTCGTACCCAAAAATCGTCCTTTGTAGAACCTCCTGAAACTCTTCACGAAAACGAAGCTTGGGCACCAGCAAGAGAATCTGTTGGGCTCTTTCGCAAACGCAGGCTCAATGCTCAGGAACACTCTTCCAACTCTGCCCGTCTTCAATAACGAATTCAAAACTGAGTCTTAGGACAAGGCAATACCCACTTTTCGCTATGACTTAATCAAACTCTTCTTGTTAATAGCGGGTGATTTTAAAGAAAGGGGGGCCTGATCTTGACCCCTGGGTCTACCCGTGTCTATGCACCAGTATTACGAAGTCCTCTATTATTTCATCAAAATGCTGCGCTTTCCGATCCCACTTATTATGCAGCTCGGCCGGCCACCGCTTCCGCTGCAACTCGTTCAAATTTCACCCGTACTTCTTCTCCCTATACTCATCAAGCTCAGTACCCGGTTCAAACCCTAATGCCAATTCGTCCTCAATTTCAGCCCTCAGCGTATCCTGCTCCTTCTTATTCTGCTTGGCCTGGACCAACCTTCCCTTCACCACCAGGACCCTTCTCTTCTTCTGTTCCCAACGCCACCTATGGAGCAACGGATGCTTCCGATGGGTTAGCTCTTATTCTGATTGCAACGCTTATATTAGTTGCCCTGGATCTTGTGATTGTTCGCCCACAAAAAAGGTTCAGCCTTTATCCTTGAACCATCAAACTAAAAAAAGGACCCGTAGGCGTCAAACAACGCTCACGGGCCCTTTTTGGATAAATTAGCGACTAGCCATTTGCAAATACTTCAACCGAGCAGGCAAAACATCATTGCGCAATAAATCCGAATGGGTTTCTCGTTTTACAATCACATCAGCATGACCGCCAGCCACAAGCACCACGCCCGGTCGCGTAAGCCGATTATAATTCGAGGACATGGAATAGTTATAGGCACCCGTACAAGAAACAGCCAGCAAATCACCCGATTTAACTTTAGGTAAATCGATATCCCAAATCAACATATCTCCAGACTCACAACACTTTCCAGTAACGGCAACAGCTTCAGTTGTTTCTTCCTTAGCCCGGTTGGCCAAAACTGCCTCATAGCGCGCTTGATAAAGGGCAGGCCGTGGATTGTCAGCCATCCCTCCATCGACAGCAACATATTTGCGAACTCCAGGAATTTCTTTAATAGAACCCACCGTGTACAGTGTAGTTCCTGCCGTCCCCACAATCGAACGACCTGGCTCAACGATAATTTTAGGACGCGGAAACTTCTGCTTTTGACAGGCATTCTCTAAAGCAACCTGAACGGTTTGGGCATAATCTGAAATCCGAGCAGGATCATCACCTGACGCATAATAAATTCCGAATCCTCCGCCAAGATTCAATTCCTGCAGAAGGAAACCGGTACGCTTATAGATATCTGCCATATAATCAATCATAACCTGAACTTCATGCCGAAAGGAATCCAACTCAAAGATTTGCGATCCAATATGAGCATGAATTCCTTTTATAACGAGGTTCGAGTACGATAATGCTAAATCAAACGCCCGATCTGCAGTGCCATCCGGTAACGTAAAACCAAATTTAGAATCGATCTGACCGGTCTGAATGTACTCATGGGTATGCGCTTCAATCCCTGGTGTGACCCGAAGGAGGACTTCTACCCGTTGATTCATTTCTTGAGCCAGCTCATTTAAGAGACTCAGCTCAAAAAAATTATCAACAACAATTCGTCCAACACCAGCTTTAATTGCCATGGCTAATTCTTCCCGGGATTTATTATTGCCATGGAAATAAATTCGCGCAGCAGCGAAATTCGCCTGCAGGGCCGTATAGAGTTCCCCCCCAGAAACAACATCTAAACCCAAGCCTTCTTCATCAATAATCCGGCACATAGCCAGCGTCGAAAACGCTTTAGAAGCGTAAATAACCTCCGAATTTTTCAGACCTTCTACAAAGGAACTGTGGTACTGTCGGCAAATATCCCGAATATGAGCTTCATCCATGACGTAGAGCGGCGTCCCGAATTGTTTAGCCAACTCTACGGTATCACATCCACCGATTTCCAAATGCCCCAGCTCATTTACCATTTGTGTACCGTGCAGTCTCATTCCTCTTCCTCCCTTTTCTCTCTAAGTTAGTTTGAGTATCCATAACAAAAACGGCAACAGAAGGAAGTCCTCTGTTACCGTACATAGGCACGTAACAATGACCCTCTTCTCCTGTTGGCAAGAGATGAGGCATTATTTGATTTCATCTAGTATATCAAACTTCTCAGCGGAGGTCAAAATGTTTTTGTTCACTTACGCTCTCCGTTTTTCCGACGCACCTTTAGTTATATTCAGACCAACACCACTCTCCACCGCAGTCGACCACTTTCCACACCGATCTCCCCACTTCGCCAAACTTATGCCCTCCTGCATGATTTCTACAATCTCACAACGGTTTGCACACCCGGAACATTCAAAGCTTTTTGCTTGGAATTGGGTCTCACCCAGCTGTAAGCCTCGAAATTTGGTTCTTGTTTCTGCCCTCATTCCCGCCTTTTCTTGCGCTAAGTAGGCAGCCCCTAAGGCACCCATAACACCATAATGTTCAGGCACAATCATCGGTTGGCCTAACTCATCTTCAAAAGCCTTACGTATGCCGGGGTTTGCGGCCACACCCCCTTGGAAGAAAATCGGACTCCGAATGTCTTTATTTTTACCCACGTTATTCAGATAGTTCCGTACCATCGCCTGACATAGCCCTGCAATAATATCTGGAAGTGAATGCCCTAACTGCTGTTTGTGGATCATATCGGATTCCGCAAAGACAGAGCAGCGCCCAGCAATCTGGACAGGATGTTTCGCTTGAAGAGCCAACGAACCAAACTCCTCTATTGGGATGCTCAAACGTGCTGCCTGTTGATCTAAAAACGACCCTGTTCCGGCTGCACAGACGGTATTCATGGCGAAATCAGCAACGACCCCATCTCTAAGAATGATAATCTTTGAGTCCTGACCTCCAATTTCAAGGATGGTTTGGACCCTGGGATCGACCCGAGAGGCCGCCACGGCATGAGCGGTAATTTCATTTTTCACTACATCAGCGCCTAATAAAGTGGCAGCAAGCTGGCGCGCACTTCCCGTGGTTCCAACGCCAATAATTTCCGCTGAGGTCTTCATTTTAGTTCTTAATAGTTTAATCCCTTCTTGAATCGTTTGCATAGGCCTCCCTTGGGTTCTTAGGTAGAGAGTCTCTGCCACCGTATTATCTGAACGCAGCAAGACTATATTCGTACTGACTGACCCAACGTCGACACCCAAAAAATAGTTATCTTCCCCCAACACCAAACACTTCCCCTCTTGTTTGTCCAATTGCGCGTTGCAGTCGTGGCCTTTCCAGCAGGTCCACAAACGCTTCCAAACGGGTTTGCATCCCGGCCTGCCCGGAATGTTCATCGACGATAAGGGTCATAATCGGCACCTTATACGTTTCTTGAACTTTCGGTAAAACACTAGCTGCCACAATCTCCGGCATACAAGATAGAGGGAAAATTTGAATAATCCCATCAAAGCCTTCCCGAGCAAATTTCACGGCTGCTCCAACCGTTTCCTGACCATGCCCCCCTACAAAATGAGGTAAAAATGGCTTGGCATGACTTGGATACGATTGAATAGACCGATATCCTGGAACCAGACCTTGAAACACATGGTTTCCAACCCACCCCGAAAGATAGATAGAACGATCCACTTCCACACCCAAACGCCCAAGTTCTTTCTCTAAACCTAAGGAGGTATAGGGATCAAGAATCGTGTAGATTTCACCGATAATCCCAATGCGCAGCGGTTTGTTAACCCCGTCCGAACGGAGATATCCCTCCTTTAGACGTTCATGGATACTTTCTTGCACCCAGCGAACGGTGTCCTGAACTCCTTTAACCGTCATCGTTTGTGCGAGGCGCTTTTTGGCTTCTTCATAAAGTTTCTCAGTTTCTATTGGCTGAGAGAGCCTTGGCCGTGCCCAATGAATCGCATCCTCGACGCGATCTAACGCAACACTTTTCAGATAGGCAAATCTCAAGGATTTAAGAATCTTGGTCCAGGAATTGTTTGTTCCAGCTAAATAACGAATGCGTTTGGCCAAACCCAGCAAACTTCCATCGGGGGGTTCAAGCGTAACCACGTCGTATTCGTACCCTGCATCCCAAAGGATCTGTCGTTCCATCTCACCATAATAGCCAAAACGACAGGGGCCAATTCCTCCAGTAATTACAATCGTATCCGCCCCTTCCTCTGCCGCTTCAATATAATTACCCAGATTTAACTTTAAGGGCAAACAGGCAGATTCCGGGGATAATCTTGTGCCTAGATTCAACGTTTGTTTGCTGTTGACTGGCGGAACCACTACCTCAACATTGAGGGATTCAAAGAGTGTTTGAATCACGATCCAGGCATTCCCCATATGTGGAAACGTAACTTTCATGGGTTCTCCTCCTTTCGAGCATATCCAAAAAAGCTTCCAGCCTAGTGACAAGGCCAGCCTCACCGCTGTGTTCGTCGAGAGTAATTACCATATAGGGTTTATGCTGTTCCCTGGCTTTACGAGCTAACATGTCTTGAACCAGAGAATCTGTCCCACATCCGAAACAGGAGAGATAGATAATCCCATCAATCTCTCGATCCCGAACAAATTTATTTCCTGCACCAAAGATTTGTTTCGCGTGATTCCAAAACAACTTTTTGCGCAACCCCAACAAATTAGTATCGACGTCCTCTTGACTAACGTGTTGGACTAATTCCACTTCTGTCTTTTCACGAAGCCTTCCGAGAAGGTTCCGGTTCGCGTAGGATTCCTGGGTTAGATAGGAGTGCCCAACTAAAGCAATTCTCAGGCGCTCCCTGGTCTGAACCGTCACAGGGATCGAAGGAGTTGATTCGACCACACTTGGGGCGTGCTGCAAGCCTTTGCTTGCATCTTCGATCTTGCGCATACTTTCCTCAAAATCCCACCCTGCACCCATTGAATCTTGGTACTGCTTTTGCCAGGCCTGGCCCTCGCTAAAGGCTTTGCGAATCTCCAACTTGCTCTTCTCAAGTTGAATACCGAATATCTGCAGGTCCTTTAAGACCTGTCGTTGACCTTTGCGCCAATTTAACACGACAGTAAGAATTGGAATTCCTGCAGGAACAGCAGAAACTATGCTTTCCGGAATCCCCAAGAACTTCGGGCAATTGTATGTATCCAGCTCAACACTAACCATACGAGGCAAAAAAATAGCATCGACATCTTTCAAGGCTTGGATATGACCAGCTAAAAGTTTAAGGGGCAGACACGTTTCGTCACTGACTTTCTTTAACCCCTGCTCCATGATTTGTCGCTGCGTGGCTGGAGAGGTGACCACTTCAATACCCAAGCAATGAAAAAAGCCAGCCCAAAAAGGGAAATAATCAAAGAAAAAAAGAGCACGAGGAAACCCTATTTTCACTATATTGGCATCCTTTCAGCTTCTATTTGCCGCGCTTCGGCTGACGATCTTGATCTTGTGCTTTTAGAAAACTCGGGCGCCGATTATTAATAGGAACCGGAGCACGCATCATAATTGACCCCAAGGCTTTAATATTTAAGGGCAGGAGCGGCCAGAGATAGGGCACGCCAAACGATTGTGTCCGCCACAAGAGAAAAAGCACGAGAAACGCTCCAATCCCAAAGCCCCAGAAGTTAAAGAGTCCCGTCATAATTATGAGGAATAACCGCGCCAGGCGATTTGCCAAGCCCAACTCATAACTGGGAGTTGCAAAGGTTCCCACAGCAGCAATGGCCACATACAGGACAACCTCTGGAGAAAATAGCCCCACTTTAACTGCGATATCCCCAAGCATAAAGGCAGCGATCAAACCCAAAGCCGTTCCTAAAGGGCCTGGGGTATGAATCGTGGCCATGCGCAGAAGATCCACACCAAACTCAGCTCCCAATACTTGTATGAGTAAAGGAATTTTTGCTGGTTTGATAACGCCGACAAACTGGAGCCAACTTGGTAGTAATTGCGGATTTAAGGCCGCACCGAGCCAGAGGGGAAGCAGAAAGAGAGCTGCAAAAATCCCTACGAACCGTACCCAACGCAGATACGCTCCCACGATCGGTTCCTGACGATATTCTTCCGCATGCTGAACATGACTCCAAAACGTCACGGGCGCAATCATGACCGAAGGAGAGGTATCCACAATGATAATGACATGACCCTCCAGTAAATGAATAGCGGCTACATCTGGGCGTTCAGTATAACGCACACGTGGATAAGGATTCCAGAATTTACTGCCCAGGATAAATTCCTCGACACTCTTTTCAGCCATGGGGATCCCATCAATTTTTATGCCTTGAAGGTCTTTTTGGATTTTTTTAACCATATCCAAGTTGGTAATATCTTCAATGTACGCAATACACACATCTGTTTTGGATCGTCCTCCAACTTGAACTAATTGCATGCGTAGTTTAGGATCACGCAAGCGCCGACGAATTAACGCTGTGTTCATGACAAGTGTCTCTGTAAATCCATCTCGAGATCCTCGGGTTACGCGTTCGATATCTGGTTCCGAAGGCTGACGAGACGGATATGTCCGAGCGTCAACAATGATTGCCTTATCTTGTCCATCAATAAATATCGCTATCGGTCCTGATAAAACAAAATAGAATACCTTGTCCATCGTTTGAACTTCCGTAACCTGTAGATTGACAATACGTCCTTTAACTAATTTATCCAAGGCATTAACAATTAGGTCTGAGCGTTCCAAGTCAATCAAGGCATCTAATATATAACTAGCGACATGCGTGTCAACCATCCCGTTGACAGAATAAATGGCGACTTTTTTACCACCAATCATCATCTCGCGAACGACTATATCAAAATTGTCGGGAACCCCTAATTCCCGATTAAGGTAATCCACATTTTCTTGATAATTTTTACTTACCGGAATATTTTTTTCACTCGAATTATTATCCATATACACCCCCCTTTTCGTAGTTCGTAGTTCGTAGTTCGTAGTTCGTAGTTCGTAGTTCGTAATTCGAACCCCGAATACCGAACATCGCTTTTATCCTTTGGGGCTAAACGCGACGGACATCAAATATCCAAAAAACACCGCCGCCGCGATCCCTACCGCCGTTGCTTCAACCCCTCCGGATAAAGCCCCTAGTATCCCTTGTTTTCCAACCGCCTCCATAGCCCCTTTAGCAAGACTATATCCAAAACCGGATAAGGGAATTGTGGCCCCTGCTCCTCCGATTTTTACTAGAGGTTCATACCATCCCAACGCGCCAAGAATCGCTCCACCCGTCACAAAGGAGACCAGAACATGGGCAGGAGTAAAGGCTGGTTTGGTTAAATCCATCAGGAGTTGTCCGATAACGCAAATCAGACCACCAACAATAAAAGCTGGCATAATCATTTCAAACATAGGTATTCACCCCTTTCACGCCTCGATAACTACTGCATGCCCAATACCAGGAATGGATTCACCCTGGAGTGCCGACGTAGAGCTATGCAAAGCGCCACTCCCCACTAGTAAGACTCGCTTTAGCTCTCCGGCTTTAATTCTTTGCATAATATTTCCTGCAAAAACTACCGCCGAACAGCCACAGCCACTTGCTCCCGCATGGACATCTTGATTGGCATCAAAAATCATAACCCCACAATCGGTGAATCCCGTCCCCATATCCCTACCACTTTGCTTAAGGACTTCTCCTGCAAGTGCTAGCCCAACTGCTCCCAAATCCCCGGAAGCAATCAGATCATAATCCGCTGGATGGCGGTGCAAATCATGCAAGTGATTAAGAATCGTGTCAGCGACCGCCGGGGCCATGGCTGAACCCATATTATTGACATTGCTTTCCGCATAATCGACAACCCTGCCGAGCGTAGCTGAAGTAATCCGCGGCCCGACACCAGTCTGTCCAAGCAGTACACTTCCTGCCCCTGTCACCGTCCACTGAGCACTCATTGCCCTTTGTGTACCATGTTCCGTTGGCGCACGGAATTGCCGCTCAGCCGTATCATGGTGACTGGATACGCCAACCAAAACATACCGGGCGAACCCTCCGTCAATCAGCATGCTTCCCAAGGCCATACCCAAGGCCATCGTAGAACAGGCCCCATAGATACCTATAAAAGGTAAGGCCAATTGTCGGGCAGCAAAATTCGAGGAGATCATTTGATTAAGTAAGTCTCCGGCGAGCATGAAGTCAATGTGCCCACTAGGGACGTTCACTTGAGCAATCGCCCCTTCCAAGGCCTCTCGCAGCATTTTAGATTCCGCGAACTCCCAAGATTTCTCACCATTTAGTTGGTCTTTCCATACCTTACTAAATGTTTTGCCAAGAGGACCTTGTCCCTCTTTGGGACCTACCACAGAATAAGAAGATAAAATGACCGGGGGGTTAGCAAACACCACGGTCTGGTTTCCCATTCGTTTTAAATCCATGCCTTACATCCCCATTCATTAATGCTAGAGTCTTATTGTCTTATGGTGCCTTAGTGTAAGAAAAAATAAACAATACCCACCACAATCGATGTCGCAATACCATATACCAGCACGGGACCCGCGACTGTAAACAGCTTTGCTCCAACACCTAGCACATATCCTTCCCGTTTAAATTCCATGGCAGGGGCAACAATAGAGTTGGCAAACCCAGTGATCGGAACAATGGAGCCAGCTCCTCCAAATTTTCCAATTTCATCGTAAACCCCTAAACCTGTTAACATTGCTCCCAGAAAGATCATTGTCGCAGTTGCTGCTGTCGAGGCATCAATACGATTTAACCCAGCTATGACAAATAGATTAATGATAATCTGACCAATCACACAAATAATTCCTCCCACGAAAAAGGCCCGCACCACGTTTTTAACAACGGTAGGCTTAGGCGTATATTGCTGAGCTAATGACTTATACTGTTCTGGGGTTACTGTGATTGTAGGTTGACGCGACGATTGATTAGCCATCCTGATGCCTCCTTCCTTACAGTGACACATAATTTCTATTATTATCTAAATTAATTAAATTATACTTATTCAAGTCAGTCTTTTAGTTAAATCCCTAATTTCGACAAGCTTTCCCAGGAATTTTTCTCAAAGCAAGCAGGAAAATTATGGGTAGCACCGAAATGATTAGTACTGAGATAAATTTAGGGGGAATGGACTTGAACCTTGAAAAAAAGATAGAGCGCCTGACCCTACTCTTGCGCTTAGACGGTGAACTGGATATGCACACAGCTTCAATGGTACGCCAAGCCATTGACATTGAGATCGAGAAACGAGGAATTCGCAGAGTCATTCTCAATCTTCAAGGCGTTCAATTTGTCGACAGTTCCGGACTCGGCGTTATTCTAGGCAGGTACAAAAAACTACTTCCCTTGGGAGGGAAGCTTAAAATCACTAACGTGCCTCCACATATTTATAAGATCATGGAATTGTCGGGACTACCTAAAATCATTAACTTCTATTTGGACGAAGCGCACGCTTACGAGGAAGGAAGGGGAGCCTAAATGAAAACCAATCAATTAATTCTCACATTTTCAAGTATTTCTGAAAATGTAGGCATTACCCGTTTGCTCATTGCCTCAGTAGGAGCACAACTGGATCTTTCACTTAATGACATCGAAGAACTCAAAGTCGCTGTTTCTGAAGCTGTTTCCAATGCCATCATCCACGGATACAAGAATGACCCTAATCACATTGTCTACCTCGATCTGGAGATCACTGGAGATACCCTTAAAATTGTCGTGAAAGATGAAGGGTGTGGCATCTCAGATGTTGAGCAAGCCATGCAACCTGCTTACAGTACGGATCCGGAACGAATGGGCCTGGGCTTTGTCTTCATGCAATCTTTCATGGACGAACTTCAAGTAGACTCTGCGCTTGAAGTGGGAACAACCGTAACCATGATTAAGCATCTCAAGCAAACACCCACCGCCTCGCATTAGGGGGGGATATTATGATTCAACGACTAACTGAAATGAATCTACCCCACTTCCCGTTGCTCTCTGATAAGGAAATGATGCTCAACCTTCATGCTGCTAAAGAAGGGGATGCTGTAGCCCGCGAACGTTTAATTAATTGCAACTTAAAACTCATTTTTAATTTGGTGCAGCGTTTTGCTCATCGCGGCTATGAGATCGAAGATCTCTTTCAGATCGGAACAATCGGCCTGATTAAAGCCATCGACAAATTTGACTTTACTTACGGGGTGAAGTTTTCGACGTATGCAGTTCCAATGATCATCGGCGAAATTCGGCGTTTTCTCCGAGATGACCATCCTGTGAAGGTTCCTCGTTCCTACAAGGAGTTAGTTTATAAAGTAAATCGCGCCCGAGATGAACTTTCTGCAACGTTAGGCCGAGAGGCAACCATCGGGGAAATCGCAACTAAAATAGGGGTTGAGCGGGATGAGATCGTGGCCGCACTTGAAGCAATCCAAAGTCCAACCTCGATCTATGATACGCTTTACCAAGACGACTCCGATCCCATCTTCGTTCTCGATCAACTCTCTACAGAAAAGGAGCTTGACCCTAGCTGGTTCGAAAATATCGCCCTCAAAGAAGCCCTCGACAAATTACCAGAACGTGAAAAACGTGTCCTTTTAATGCGATTTTTTGAAGATAAAACCCAAAGCCAAATCGCCAGTCTCCTTCAGCTTTCACAGGTTCAAATTTCTCGTATTGAGCGAGCTGCTCTCCACAAAATTCGTCAATTATCTCAGATTAAGGATTGCTCAGACCTCGACGACTTAGATATCCCCAACAAAGACTGAACACTGAACTAATAACCAAAAACCCCTTTCAGCGTGCGTGTCATTTGCTCAGCCAAACCTGCCCTGGCAATGGAGTGATCAGCAATCAAATTCACACTTGCTTGCAACTGATCATTGCGATAAAGAAGAACTTCTCCTAACTTTTGTCCTTTTTGAATTGGTGCACTGATTTCCGGGTTGAGTTTCGTCTCGACCCAGAAATTTTTATCTTTCCCTTTTTCCACTGTTGCACCTAAAGGTTTTTCAGTTATTGCTACAACTTCATCTTCTATTCCTTTGCGAACCTTAACGACACCCTGTTTTTGTTCAGCCGGAGCAAACTGCTTAAACTCATATTTTGCAAAACCATAGTTATAAATTTTCATAGATTCCGCAAAATGTCCTCTCACTTGGGGAACACCCATAACGACACAAATCAATCGCAAACCATTTCTTTCTACTGTCGAAGCTAAACAATATTTCGCTTCATTTGTCCACCCTGTCTTGAAACCGTCTGCCCCAGGGTACCACCATAATAATTTATTAGTATTCCAAAGCTTAAATTTTCCGTCCCGTAAGTCAAATTCTTTAATACTGGTCAACCTTCGTATTAAAGGATACTTGAGAGCTTCTCTGCCAATGAGCGCCAAATCATAGGCGCTTGTATAGTGCCCTTCAGCCGGCAACCCATAAGCATTCACAAAATGCGTATTTTTCAAACCTAAAGCTTGGGCCTTACTGTTCATTTCTTCCACAAAGGCTTCATGGGTCCCGTCAATATGTTCCGCCACGGCAACACAGCCATCATTAGCTGATCCCACAGCTATGGCAATTAACATTTGTTCTAAAGTAAATGTTTCTCCTGGTTCAAGATAGATTTGAGAACCCCCGAGTTTGCTGGCATTTTCGCTGGCTGTCACTTTGTCCGTTAATTTTACTTTTCCAGACGCTACGGCATCCGCCGCTACCAGTAATGTCATAAGTTTTGTGACGCTTGCCGGTGGTAGTTCTTTATGTGATTCTTTTTCGTAGAGAATCTGACCGGATGCTGCGTCCATGAGAATGGCACTTGTGGCATCCGTCACGATCTCCGCACCCAACACAGGTTGAACGTTAGCAAAGCTTATGTTGCCAAGGACAAAGACCATAACCGTTAAAACGATTGCTAAACTTTTCCGCATCTTAACTCCTCCTTATTTAGTATGTTCTTATTATTCCCGAAAAGAAAAATTATATTGGATAAATGAAATATAATCCGTCTCACGTTGCTGCGCTTGGCAAATGGAATAAAAGGAACAAAAAAGCCTTTGGAGTGCCACTAAACGGCATTCCAAAGGCTTCAATATTAAAGGAAACGTGAGTTTTCTGGCAAAATCATCCTTCTTACTCATCTGAAGTGCCAGAGGTGGAATCTATGACATAACAAGCGTTATCCAGGAAAAAACGTAATAGATTCGGATCAAACTGGGTTCCAGCGCAGCGTTCCAATTCTCTCAACGCATCTTCTCGGCTCATTTTGGGTTTATAGGGCTGGTCGTGAGTCATGACATCATATGCTTTAATGATTGCGATGATACGCGCAAAAAAAGGTATCTGATCTCCTTTCAGACCATAGGGATAACCATTGCCGCCCCATTGCTCTTGAAGGGCAAGCAACGATTGGGCTAGTACTGGTTCTCCAATCGATTGGGCCATTCTGTATCCTATTTCCGGATATTTACGAATAGTCTTTAATTCACACTCAGATAAGGCGGTGCAATTATTGAGTAATTCAGCAGGCATTGCCACCTTCCCGATATCATGCAACCGGGCTAGTAGTAACAGATCCGCCATTCCTTGTTGCTCTTCCCCACTCTCCCAAAGTTGCGCAAATCTATAGGCGATAGCTTCAACTCTTTCACTCTGTCCGATATAAGCAGAACATTTGGATTCCAAAAGTTTTTTAACGCTAAAAATAACCGTTTCACGGGTATTTTTGCTTTCCTTGAGCTTGTTACTGTACATAACATGATCTGCTACACTAATAAGTTCAGAGATATCCGTCTTCCAGTTTTCAATAGTGGCTCCTCCAAGTGCAGCACTCAATCCCATTTGTTCGATTGGTAGCGAGTCAAACATGGCCTTAATGTTATCACAAATCCTTGCACATACTTGCTGATTGGCACCAGGGAGTACGAGCAAAAATTCGTCTCCACCCCAACGAGCAATAATATCACTCTTGCGACAGCACTTGAGAAACACTTTGGCGGCCTGCACAATCATTTTATCGCCATATTCATGGCCAAAAACATCATTAACGAGCTTCAAAGCATTTAAATCCGCCATAATAATACTAAATGGAAGGTTAGACTCAGTTTGTAGCTGAGGCATAACACCTTCCACATAAGCCCTATTAAACAAAGCCGTGAGCTTGTCATGGAAACTCAAAAATAAAATCTGATCTTCTACTTTCTTCCGTTCCGTGATATCGGTAAGAATCAACATCAGTCGTTCACTATTTTCTTCGAACTCATCTGTGTTGATAATCTTATATTTTACGATAATATAATTCTCATTAATTTTAATAAGATTAGGCAAGTCACCTAGGCAAGCTAACTGAGCTTCTCTATCCTGCAAATCAAATACAGCTCTGAATACATTCGCAAAAAGCTGATTTTGTGCTTCGTTTTCAGCATGCAAAAGTTCCAATATATCCTTATTCTTTATTTTCTTGTTGAAAATCCGAGTACACTCAGAGCTATGCTCCTTATCGACGCGCAGATTCTTACCAAAGGTCAGAAAACCCTGATCGGAATTATCTAAAAGATTCTTTATTTCTATCTCACGTCGTTTCAACTCTTTACTCTGCACATCACTGATACTACACAACCTTCGAGTCGTATTGATAAGCCTGCAATATTTATTAATGACTTCCTCAAATTTCTGTACCAGCTCGTCCTTATTAAAACTCTCCTGCTTTAAATACTCCCTTGCTTCATCATATACGGCAATTTCATCCTCAAAAATAGTAACCGATTTTCGAACTTTCATTAAGCCTTCACCACTCCCTCACACCTCCTAGGCAAGGACGATTTCGAACGGAAACGTATAATCCTCCTTAAATTCCTCGGCACATTCCTGCTCGTATTCATTATGCTCGTTGCATATCCATTTTAACGTTACATTTACCCCTTGCTCAGCGGCCTTTTCAAATAAATCCAAAATCATCATTATACACTTTGAACTGCTTGTGTTGGTATAGGACAGGGCTATTTCAATCCGCACCTCCTGACCCACCTTACCTCCTAAATACTCTTTAAGCCACTCCAACAGCGGTCTAAAAAATAAAAAGGCATCCTCAGGATAAGCTTGTCCCTTGATTAGGAGTATTTCTTTATCGGCATCGAAATCCACGAACGGGGTGCTTTTTGATTCTTTTAGAACGAGCCTTTCCATAATAAGCCTCCACCTTCTAACAATTAACGTTTACCTGAAAATAAGTTAACTGGTCATTAATACTGTAATTCATATATTCCAGCGGCGATTTAGCCTTCCTGGCCATTTGAATAAGGCCAAGCCCCGCACCGCGTTCATTTATGCCCAGACTGTCTCGTCTCATGACTTCTTTATAATGTTGTTTTAACTCTACTGATCCAAGCGAATTCAGAAACTGTATTTTCTCAACCAACGGATTCAAGTCTTGTTTATCCATAATATTTCCAGATGTCACAAAAAAGCCCTCAGCAGTCTTACCTATTGTGACAATACTTGATTCCAGAAATTGATCATAGTCTCTGTGCCTGACATTCGCTAAATTGTAGTTGATGATATTTTGGGCCTGCTCGACAAAAATCGAGATCACTTGCATGGGATTGTACTTGGTAACTTCTCCTTCACTCAGCTGTCCCTTAATAAATTCACACAATTGCTCCACAATCCCTTGCGAAAATTGGCCAGAAAAGCAAATTAAAACTTTATACTCTTCTAATGATGTCTTTAATTGTTGAAGATGTATCATTTAGATTCTCCTTCTCTTGTATCTAATAACGCATGTCCCAACGTTAAGCTTTAAATTCCTAAGAACGTATACCCTCACTAGAATTTAAGGCACTGCCTACTGTATAATTTCAAACCCCACGACCGTAATATCATCCCGTTGTGGTTTCTCTCGCATATAATCAGTCAGCTCCTTATCAAAATATGTTCCTTGTTCTCTCATTGATAGGGAGAGTGTCTGAATAATAAGTTCCTTAAATCTACTTTTTCCGAATGAATAATCGTTTAAGCCTCCGTTCTGATCAACATAACCGTCTGTTGTGAGGTAGAATCGATCCCCTTGCTTAACCTTCAGTTCAACATTCTTGAACTCTGATGAAAACGTTGATTTGAGATAGCCGATTCCACTTCTATAACCGTCATATCGTGTAATCTGGTCTGCACTTAACCCATACAGGTTAATTTTTGCCCCTGCAAAAAGCAATTTGCCCGTATTATCATAATAGCAAATACCTGCCTCCAGTCCGTCATCCGTCGCCTCATCCCCCTTTTCTTTATTCAACGCCTCTTTCAATTGTCTATCAAGTTCTTTGATTATGAGTACAGGACTCAGAGCATTGTTTTCTACTACAATATTGTTCAGTAATGAATTTACAGCCATGGTCATTAACGCACCAGGTACACCGTGTCCAGTACAATCACCTACCACCAAAATGAAACCTCGCTCAGTCTCCTTCAACCAATAAAAATCACCGCCCACAATATCCCGCGGCCTCCAGAGGACAAAATTAGCCGCCAATACCCTTTGCCATACCTCAATTCTTGGCAAGATGGACTCCTGAATCGTTTTGGCATACTGTAGACTCTCCATAATCTGTGTGTTCTGATCACTGATTTTCGCAGTTCTTTCTTTAATCTCTTTTTCTAATTCGAGATTAAGCTGAATTGCCCCCTGATAGGGATTAGCGATTTTGGAAGACACCAGATAAAAAACAAGCAGTAAAAAAACAAGGACTACCGCAATCGTCACCAGCGTGCTAATCATAAGAGAATTGAGGACTCCAAGGGTTTCAGACCGGTTAATCTGAAATACCAAAATCCAGTCGCAGGATTCCAACTTCTGAAAAATCAGATCGACTGGTCCATTTTTGTCTAAATAGCTCACTACCGTGGGCTCATTCCCTCTTTGGCCAGTATCTTTCATAATCTTGTCGTACACATCCGTAGGCAAAAAATCAGCCAGCTTGCCGCCACTCTGTTCAACATCCTCAGAGATGCTTATCTTACCTTTGGTATCAACTAGCCATAAATTACTTTTGTCTCCAATTTTATAGTGGCTAAATTCTGTGGAGATGTCGTGCAGATCAACACCCACTCCAGCAACTCCAGCCGGATTATGACTGTCCCCCATAAGCGTATTGACCCACAAATTTGTTTGATTTAGCACGTTATTATGATCAATATTAAGGGTGATTTTTTGAGCCGAGGCGATTGCATCAAAAAACCAGCGATCAGCAGGATTAGACTTAGAGATCGTATCTGTCAGGAGGTCAGAATCTGTCCAATAATGTCCTGTTTTTTTGCTCGCAAAAAATACAGTATAATTCAAGGTTTTGGCAATACCTGTTATTTGTTTAATAAACATTGCCTCGTACTGTTTGTCCGTTTCCCCATCGTTGAACCATTGTATTATTTCGGGGCTGTCCGCAATAATCAGAGAGGTCTCTTTCGCTCTCATAATTCTTCCATCCACCTGCGCTGAAATGGACTTCAAAATATACACAAGATCCTCTTTTTGGAGTTTCTCTGTTAAAGTATTTCTTACTATGGCATAGTTTGAAAATCCAGTTATCAGTATGGCGGTAAGAATGATAAAACTGGCCAAAACAATGACGTTCATTGTTCCTTTATTAATAATTTTTTCATACTTACCCCATTCAGACCTTTTCATCAGCTTACCCTTTGCTCCTTTTATGTCTGATTCTACTAATACTATTAATATTGGTTTTCAAAACACTAAGAATATCATTATAATTCTACAAAACCCAATTAATCCCTTCATTTCTGGCAAGAAATTTTCTGATCAGCCCTACTTAGACCACTCTCAATACCTAGCAAACCGCTTGGCAGGCACTTTGTTAGCTCTAAGACCATGCCAGTAACAAGGATTCATATAGCGCAGGCTGATGGCCGGATAAGCCTTATGCTGAAGCACGCACCCACGAATCACCGTCATTCCGAGACTGTCGCATTCTTGTTGAAGTTCTCGGCTCCATGTCTGTTCTTGAAACCAAATTTTGTTGGCTCCGGCAGCTACAGCACTGGAAACTAAGGATCCAAGTTTCTCCGGCAGCAGGCATGGCACAACAACCGTCACTTTATCCTTGAGCTCTGCTAAACTCCGATAGACCCTGCTTCCATCGATGCGCTTTAAATCCTCAGCCACAGGATAGACAACACAACCAAACTCTTTTAATATCCGCCAAACCTTCCAGGCATGTTTATGCTTTTGGAATTTTTGTGCATCTCCAAGCACTGCATACGTGTCCACTGTCGTCAACCCCTCAGCAAAAGTGTAAATCTTTTTCTCACGCACCATAAAATAAATCCCCCTCCCCAAGGGCACTCTGTTTCGTGCCCTTTCTCGTATATTCATACGTGAGGAAGAGGATTTTATGTTAAACCGTCCCCTTAGCTAAAGTAGACAAAGCTAGCTAAGGGGACGGTTCTCTTGTCTAATATCCCTACAGGATAACTTCCTCGATTAATGAGGGCAACTCAGGGACTTCGGTCCCTACTGAGACTGTGTTTTTGGCGAGCTTGAGTCCTTCCGCCAACGTTTCTTTATCACTACTATAGAGCTGCATAAGGGGTTCTCCAGCTTCAACCCACTCTCCAGCTTTTTTGGCAAGGATAACTCCTGCCCCTAAATCAATTAAACTTTCTTTAGTAATACGACCCGCACCTAGAACCATAGCTAAAACCCCAATTTTATGCGCATCAAATAGTTGAACATAACCCGACTCATGAGCGAGGATTGGAAGATTCCAGGGAGCCACCCTGAGTTGACGATCAATGACTGCTTGAGCATCTCCCCCCTGTTCGGTTATAAAGGCCAGAAATTTTTTCCACGCCGCTCCATTTTCTAAACTTTGACGCAAAGTCACCTTTCCAGTCTCAACATCAGGGACAACTTCTCCAGCCACTAGCATCCAAGCACCGAGCTCCAGGCTAACCTCCATTAAATCGGCGGGTCCTTTTCCTTGGAGCGCATCTGCCACTTCAAGGATCTCCAGGCTATTTCCCACAGCACGGCCGAGCGGTTGATTCATATTACTCAACACTGCAATCGTCTGACGGCCCAGCGCTTTGCCAATGTCTACCATCGTTTTCGCCAGCGCCCGAGCTTCCTCCACTGTTGCCATAAAAGCCCCTGAGCCATACTTAACATCTAAGACGATTCCCTGTGCTCCTACGGCAATTTTTTTACTCATAACCGAGGAGGCTATCAGGGGAATGGAATTTACAGTTGCCGTTACATCCCGGAGAGCATAAAGCTTTTTATCGGCAGGAACAAGATTGCCAGTCTGGGCGATGACAGCTAAACCGATTTTCTTCACTTGCGCCAGAAACTCGGTTTGTGTAAGCTCGACACGAAAACCCGGCACTGAACTTAGCTTGTCAATTGTCCCTCCGGTATGTCCCAGCCCTCTCCCCGACATTTTCGCTATAGGCACGCCACAGGCCGCCACCATCGGTCCAAGCAACAAGGTGGTCTTGTCCCCTACCCCTCCGGTACTATGTTTATCGACAAATCGCCTCCCCAGAGCGGAAAGATCTAATTGATCTCCGCTTTGGGCCATCGCCAACGTGAGTTCGACCGTTTCTTCCAGAGACATCCCTCGAAAAAAGACAGTCATTGCCCAAGCCGCCATTTGGTAATCCGGAATATCTCCCTGAACATAACCCTCTATGATAAAGTGGATTTCTTCCTTAGAAAGGGATTGTCCATCCCGTTTCTTTTCAATCAGGTCCACCATGCGCATATGAATCACTCTTTCTGTTCTTTTAACGGGTCGTTGTATGGAAATTCCTCAAGACATGTTCTTCTAATCCTCTCGGCAGAGGGTTTGCTCAAATCCGAATTTTTTCCTAAAACACCTGTACCAAGGCTTGAACAAAACTCACAAATTGCTTGCCAACCCGTTCAGCTGTTTCCATGACTTCCGCATGATTCAGTTTTTGTGGCAAGATACCTGCCGCCATATTCGTCACACAAGAGATACCCAAGACCCTCATCCCGCCATGGTTAGCTACAATCACTTCTGGTACGGTACTCATGCCTACCATATCCGCGCCAATCGTACGTAAATAGCGAATTTCGGCAGGGGTTTCATAGTTGGGACCGCTTACGGCCACATAAACCCCTTCTTGAGGCTTAATCCCTAACTTTTTAGCAACCTCTAAAGCCTTTTGCCGCCATGCCCAATTATACCCTTCGCTTAAATCCGGAAACCGCGGGCCCAAATTTGCTAGATTCTCCCCTCGCAAGGGATTATCGCCCATCAAGTTAAGGTGATCCTTAATGAGTACCAGGTCACCCGCCTGAAAAGCAGAATTTATCCCTCCAGCTGCATTCGTGACAATGAGACCAGTCACGCCAAGGACTTGCATAACTCGAATCGGGAAGGTTACTTCCTGCATCATGTACCCTTCGTAATAGTGAAAGCGCCCTTGCATGACCACGAGCGATCGACCTTGAACTTTACCGAAAACCAATTGTCCAGCATGTCCTTCCACCGTGGAAATTGGAAAATGCGGAATCTCTCGATAAGGAATCACTACTTTTTCTTCGACAAGATCGGCAAAAGCGCCTAACCCTGAACCCAAAACAACACCCAATTCTGGTACCTCTGTAACACGTTCCTTAAGATAGCTACTTGCTTCCGCCAGCTTAACACTATAGTCCTTCTCCGAAATCATTGCTTCAGCCTCCTTCAAATTCTGGATAAAAACTTTTTCCCTTAACTATCGCTCAGTCTCTAGGTTTTCGGCGACTATTGCCCCTAAATCCTTCACTCTGCGCGTGGATGAGCTTTTTGAAAAACATCAATTAAGCGCTTCCGCGTCAGATGCGTATAAATCTGTGTTGTCGCAATGTCCGCATGCCCAAGCATTTCCTGGACTGAACGCAAGTCTGCGCCATGATCGAGAAGATGGGTTGCAAAACTGTGACGAAACATGTGGGGAGAAATCGTTTTCTCAAGGTTATGAGCTTTTCCCCATTTTTTTAATATATACACCATTCCTTGGCGCGTTAAAGGACGACCATGGGCATTTAAAAACAGGATATCGTATTTTTTTTCGCCACATAAACGCTTGCGTAGGCCATTGAGGTAACACTGCACAGCTCGAACAGCTGGTTCGCCTAGCGGTACAATCCGTTCCTTATCTCCCTTACCCCTGCACCGTACAAATCCAACCTCTAACGATATATCCTCTAAACGCAACCCAATCAATTCCGAAACGCGAAGACCACTACTATAAAGAACCTCCAGCATCGCTAAATCTCGTAAAACCAGCTCAGATCCCGCCCCTGTTTGCAGGAGTTTGTCCATTGTCGCTTCCGACAACACTTTCGGTAGAGGTTGGTTCAATTTAGGGGTCACTAAATAAGTACTTGGGTTATCGTCTCTTTTCCCTTCATCCAACACAAACGCAAAAAAGCCTCGTAGCGTTGCATTACACCTGGCAATACTTCGAGGTGCTTTCCCATTTTCCTTCCATTTAAGCAGAAATAAAAAGAGGTCATTAGCCACACATTCCGTATAATTTGTTCCTCGCTGATTAAGGTAAATCAGCAGTTGGGCCAAATCTCGCTCATAAGCTAGCCGAGTATTTTCAGAAAGCCCCCGCTCAACATGGAGGTGAATCAGGTACTGTTTCGCAAGTTGTTCCTCGGATGTCACTTTATTCCCTCCTTTCCTGATTATATTCTACACTAGAAGGGAATTTTCCTTGTTCAACAGTTACTTTCAGAGGAAATTATCGCCCCTTTGAGGAAGGCGGGAACAACTGAAAAACAAACTTGCTCCACTCAGGTGCTTCCACCTGTAGGGGATTACCAATTGGTTTTTGTTCGTTATGTAAATGCGAAGACATCCAGATGTTACACACTGCCATCAATTTTGGCAAGAGCACGGCAAGTAAAATAAGGAGGATAAAGACCCTTCCAAGATATAGAAAAAAGCCGCTCCAATGTTTTGCTGGCATTATACTCCCCCCCATCCCTAAATTCTATGCATCACCAGCTTGTCTTTATCCTTAAAAAAGAAAGGACCGCTCTATTTAACTACCAGTTCTCCAAACTGAACCAATCACATAACGAAAAAAAACGAGTGGACCCCAAACATGGGTTCCACTCGACGATTCTTGAAAACTTAAGCTTTAGCCATAGAGTTCAAGCTTGACACTCCCCACAGATGAATCTGGGGGATTCTTGGATGATTAAACGGCAGTCCATTTCCGATAGCCGAGTATGACCCCAAGTTAAGGGTATGCCATTACCCCTCCTAAGACAGTGCATTTAGCATCTTAGGCTGATAAGCTGTTACCACTTACCACAGACGATTTGTCTGTTCCAATCGTTTTAACGTCTTATACTTGACGACACATAGAGTTTTACCTGACAGGCGTTTAACTGCCAGAACCACATACTCTATTCAGTTTTCAATGAGCGTTTTAACGACTTGTGCTTGTCGCCATCACGAAT
>JARLHV010000166.1 GCA_031292055.1 Desulfosporosinus sp. | reverse complement strand
CTTTCTTTTGACGGTTCACTCCGCAGGATTGTAAAGGCGGTCAAAAAGTGAAGCTTATATTTGATACAAAACGCTTCAAAACTATTGGGGATTGGTGATTTTTGCAAAATGTAAAGGATAAAGGCATAATAACCATTTAATTTAATCATTGCACTTCGTGCAAAGATATTCGACCTTTTAAATTGAGAATTGGCCGCCAGCTTTTAAAGTATTCATTATAGTTTTACTTTCATGATCTTCACAAATACAAAGGTGTTGTTATCCGATAACTCATCCTTATACACGAAACCAAGTCTATTAAACTCTTTGATTTCATCCAAATCTTCAACCGCGTTTTCAGCCATGAAACGTACCATTTCTCCGCGAGCCATTTTCACATAAACTCCTTTTTCGATAACTTTACCGCCGATCAGCTCGCCAAATCTGCAGGTAACATAATTGATGTCGGCAGTCAGATGTTTCTCAACAGTTTTACTGTATTCAGCAGAAGCAAGATTCAAAATCGTGGTATCATTCTGGGTTAAGTCCCGATAGATACCATCTTTCCAATAGTCATATATATTATTACAGAAGGCCGTTTTCAACTTTGCCTGCATTTCCAATCGATAGGCTACAACTCCATCGAAAGGTTTCAATATCCCATAAAACCCAGATAAAATCCGCAGATGATTTTCTATGTAGTCAAAATAGTCGTACTCAAATACCTGCGGTGCCATGTACTTGTACTGAATGCCATCGTAGGCTAAAATAGCTGGGTTTGTGTATTCGCACAAATTCATTTTTTGATAGCGTTCATAGTTCAGCCTTGCAATCTCATCGTTACAGCAAAGCAGTTTTTTAAGTTCCTCGTATGTTAGGCTTTGCAGATATTCTTTCAGCTTTTGAGTTTTTTCAAGATACACGGGGGCATTGTGAGACGGAAGAAAATCTGCGTCCATATTCATTTTCTTCGCCGGAGAGATTATGATTTTCAATGTATTTTTCATCCTTTATTTTATTCGCCCTTAAGTTATCCAGGTATTCTTCTAGACTTACAGTAAAGTAATTGTACATGAACTATTTCGTTTTTCCAATAATTCGCAATGGAAAAACTCATGTATTCTTGCCTTGTTTATTTCCTAAAATTCCCCAAGGCGTATTTACAGTGTTTTTCCTTGTAGGTATAAAAATATGCGGGATTCTAGGCTACTATGCAACTTTACGTGCCACTTCAGTTGAACACCCAACTTTTTATGTCGATAAATATATAAAACTCCGTGGAGAGATAAAAGGGATGTACTTTTTAGTACACCCCTTTTATCTCTAATATTCCATATTGTCTAATGGACTATATTTTTCAAACTCTTCCAATTTATCGTCCGATGACCAGTATAAATATTTCTCTACAGTTTTAATAGTTCGATGTCCTAATTGTTCTCTAAGTGATGCTGTAGAGCCACCCTTTTTAAGCTAGATAGGGTAGGGGAAAAGCGGCAACATGCTAAACACGACAATAGAGTTTAGAATGCATTGATTCAGAAAACGAAATATAATTCTCTTAATAATAATGGTATAATTTAAGCTGAACCCCAAGAAGTGATGGGAGGTTATTAATGTGTTACCTAAAGAAAAACTTCAAGAGGAACTAAAGCAGCTAACACAGTCAATGACAGTAGAGCAACTAGAAAAAGCAATGATATACCTAAAATCCCTATTATCCCAAAGCTGGGACGAATACCTCGGAAATATTCCCTATGCTGATGAACCTTGGACGGAGGAGGACGAGATAGCCGTTCGAGAGGCAAAGGAAGATATCGAAAAAGGGGAGGTTTATTCACTTGAGGAAGTGATGAGGAAGTTAGGGGATTTATGAAAGTTATTGTTACTAAGCAAGCACAAAAAGACTTGGCTAAATTAAGTGAGGAAATTAGACAACGTGTCTATGCCGAATTATCTAAATTTGCGGAAAGAAAAGTAGTTGATTTGAAGAAGTTAGTTGGGAAATCAGACCTGTTTCGTATACGCGTGGGTAATTATCGGGTACTAATAAGTGTCTCAAAAGAAACTATCACAGTATATGCTCTCAGGGTGCTTCATCGTAGAGATACTTATCGTTAATTGCTACGGGCAAAGTATAATTGAACTTGTTCAGAAGTAATAACTACTGTCGTATAAGTTGGGTTATACGACAGTGTCAATACTCTTGTCCTGCTTGCCGCCGACCTACTACGCTAAAACTGCAACGACTAATTAAAAATCTGTACAAATACGCCCAATGGAAGATTTCTGCTTTCTGATCTCAATGAGATATAAACATTCCACAGATTAGTTCCAAAATATTCTCTGGTGAATAACCTCGAACCTCTCTTTGAAATAAATAGGAATCACTACTTAAAGCGATTATCAATATATCTGCTCTGAAGACACTGTTAAAGTGGGCCTGTTCAGCTTCATTTATTTCGTCAAACAATCTGACGAGATATTGACGTAATTCATTAAATGGAGTACTAGATAACCGAGACCTGAATGAGTTGCTTGGCGACGATTCTTCGATTCCAGCAAGTAGAGGTATTTTTTTTTCTCTGAAATTAATGAATAAACTTAGGAGACCCCTTAATCGTTGACTTGGGGGGACGGTATGATTTTGTTCCAGATAATTATCTATGTCCATAAAAATTGTAACAACATTATCTTTAATTAGATCTTGACATAATTCGCTTTTATTACTGTAACGACGATAAAGGGTCGCAGAACCAACCTGTGCCTCGCTGGCAATTTGATTCATACTGACTTGTTCAACACCGTTTTTATCAAATAGCTTTTGAGCTGCTTTCAATATTCGCTGCCGGTTCTCAGAAGCATCACGGCGTTCAGAACGAGGGTATGATGTTTCTGTTTCTGGATTCATGCTATAATCACTTCCTCCAATATCTTAGAAATCTATTGACAAGTGGAGACGTCCCCGTTTATACTATGTGGAGACGTCCCCACTTGTTCTTTTAACATATCACAAAGAGATGGAGTTGTATAGACATGCAAAATAAATAGGAATGCTATCCCTGAGATTCTTGAGCAATAAATATTGCTCCCAGGTGGAGCACAGATAACATAGAAACAATGTAATGGAGGGATCTAACTGTGAAATTAAGCGGCAATACGGTACTGATTACCGGTGGTGCAACGGGTATAGGGTTTGCCCTGGCGGAAGAATTTCTGGACAAGGGCAATAAAGTCATCATCTGCGGGCGAAGAGAACAGAAGCTTCTGGAAGCGCAGAAAAAACATCCAGATTTAAGTATTAAGGTTTGTGATGTCGCCGACGAACTCAGCAGAAAAGAACTTTATGAATGGATTAAAGCCAACTTTCCCGATGTAAACGTTCTGATAAACAATGCCGGCATTCAAAGAAATATTGATTTTACCAAAGGCACAGAAGAATTATTCAGCGGAGAAAACGAAATAAGGATAAACCTGGAAGGGCCAATTTTCCTTTCTGCACTGTTTATCCCTTTATTATCCGGTAAAAATGAAGCAGCAATAGTAACTGTAACAGCGGGTTCGGGCTTTTTCCCTGCAGCAAATCAGCCGGTTTACAGCGCGACCAAAGCTGGCATGCACATGTTCTCAGTTATTATCAGGCAGCAGCTTGCACAAACGGGCATCAGGGTCTTCGAAGCGATAGCGCCGGGAATTTTGGATACAGAATTAAACTTGGAAGGAAGAGTAAAATTTAGAAGGGAAAATCCGAACTTTACAACCCCGTCTCCTGCTGAATATGTAGCAACAGTTCTAAAAGGAATGGAAGAAAATAATTATGAAATAGGCTATGACTATACCATTGACTGGAAAAACGCGTCCAGAGCCGATCTGGATAAAATGTTTGCAGATCAGTGTTCTAATAGAAAATAGGATTATTCAACGCAGCGCAGCGAAGTTGAATTAACCATGTGCCTGTTTGCGCAGCAAACAACTGGCACGGCTCACAAATCATTTAACTTCGCCGATCGGGGATTGAACCCCCACCGATCAATCAATTCGGAACGATCCACCGCCTTAGAGGCGGGGACTTCTAGTCGATGTTAAAATTACTTAGGAGGTAAAATTATGGAAGACTTATTAACTTTAATCAAGACAAGGCAGTCGTCAAGAGGTCTGTTTGACACAAACAGGCCCATATCGAAAGAAGACCTCAATAAGATTCTCGAAGCCGGACGTTGGTCACCTACTGCCCACAATATGCAAAATTTTGAAATAGTTGCGGTTGATGATCCGAAGATTATTGAGGCAATTGGAAATATCGAGTTAACCATGCCAAAAGGCGCTAATGAAGAAGGTAATAACTATGTGTCTGCTTCTGAAGAAGAACTGCAAAGAAGAAAGATCGGGATTTTGAATAGTATGCCTGGTGGTGCCATAACAGAGCACGTTAAAAACCCTTTATTTGAGTATTTGAGAAAATCTATAACCGCAAGCAGCGTGCTTTTAATAGTAATGTATGATCCTCGTAAACGAGCTCCTCGCTCAGAAGGAGATTTTATGGGTAAAATTAGCCTTGGTTGTGTTATGGAAAATATATGGCTTATGGCGCATTCTCTGGGAATAGGTCTGCAGATTGTTAGCGCCGTGGGTTATAGCGATGATTATGAAAAGCAGATAAAAAGTACTCTGGGTATCCCTGAATATTTTGAGCGTGCCTATTCGTGCCGTTTGGGCTATCCTGTTTCAACTAAGGAAAATTATTTACGTGTACGTCGTGATCTAGAAGACCTTACTCATTATAATCGCTTTGGGAATAAGAATGAAAGCAAAAAAGTGTAGGTAATGTCAAGATGCCCGACGTCACTCCGCCGATGTTTATGAATTTAACTTTAAAACCGAATCAGTCTCCCGCTTGTAGAAGCGAAAGATGAATTCGGCAGTTTGGCATCCAATTCAGTGGGGGTACATATATTCCGCATTCCATTCAAACCAATGAAGCTATGCTTAAGATGCTTGGCTTAAATGTAGTTAATACCATTTTACTAACGGGCGGCGGAGACCCTAACACCGCAGTTAATAATAAAGAACTTTATTAAAAGCTTATGAAGCAGGAAAAGCAATTTAGTCGACCTGCAAAAGTACGCTACTCGTGATGGATGAGATCTTGATACGGCTCCTGCGCAGTCCCATCGGCGTTCGCGTTGCCGAAATGGGTTTTGCCGATTCGTGTGTGCAGCAAGTTGCAAAGGCGATTGCTTGGCTTCGCGACAACTTCTCCCAACAAATGAAGATTGCAGACTTGGCAGAGTTGGCACATATGAGTGTGTCCTCTTTTAACGAGCATTTTAAGGCAGTCACTTCGCTGAGCCCGCTGCAATATCAAAAAGCGCTGCGCCTTCAAGAAGCGAGGCGTCTGATGTTATCCCGCCAAATGGACGCGACCACTGCAATATGACAGAAATTTCGAATCCCTTGGTCCTGCACCGGTATTGCTGCAAAGTATTTCAATAACTAATCCTGCCACCAAGCTAATCTATAACGTAGGTGATAGTCTGGATATAACTGGATTAGTAGTTACTGGAACTTACAGTGATGGTAGCACTAAGCCCGTGAGCATAACTACTGCGAATATCACAGGTTTTAACAGTGCTGTAATAGTAGCAAACCAGGTTCTAACTATCACCGTTAGTGGTCAGACAGTTACTTACAAAGTGCAGATAGTAGGCAACATTCCAGTAGGCACTGTGATATTCAGTAACGGTCAAGCTTTGGATTTAGGCTATGCCAATAACTCATCGCATATGGCTGAAGTGACGCAAGATGTGATAAGTAGTGGCAGTATTTATGTCATTACATTTACTGGGCAGGTGATCAATAATAGCACCGGCGCTATACTAACCAATCTTTCGACTCTGCCTGCGGTGACTTATAAGGATGCCAATGGGAATATCAAACATTTTGCAACTGGGGATGGGCCAGAGGTAACAACTGGTTCATAATTTAGGAAACATGTAGAATGTTTAGAGGTAGCAGTCCGGGGTGGGGGTTCACGCTTCCAACCTGTAAAAAAGAAGAAATAGAAAACACTTAAATTGTCGCTCACGGCTATATTTGGCCATAAACGAGGAAATTAGTTTCAAATAAGTGGACGTAATGACCATTATCGGACTCAGTCATTAAATAGTAGAGAGAGTTTTTAATGGTATCAAAACACTAAATTTGAAAGATATAAGGAGGAATTAGTAATGAACGATATGATGTCGGTCCTAACTGAGATGGGCACTAATTTAACAAATTTAGCTGTAAAAGGCACGGTGTCAGCAGTCAGTACAAAAATTAAGGCTATCAAACTCGAAAAAGATACGGAAATTATCAAGAATAAATATGACGAAATTATTAATGAACTGCTTTCAGAGCGAGAAGAAGTAATTAGAATTGCTCAAGTATATAAAAGTGAATTAGACCGATACGAGATTAGTGATGAAGATATTACACATCTACACAATACAGAAGACCTTTATTTAGTACTTTGACACTAAAGTATCATTGAGGTATACTTATTATGGCATTAACAACTCTCCCTATGGCTAACGTAAGGGGATTGTTGGTTCATTATCATGAATATATTCCGCGGCAATTGTGAAAGGAATTGGTATTCCAATGAGCAAATTAGGAGAAAGAGAAGCAGTAGCTAAAAGAAAAAGAACTATAAAAACAACAGTAAATGATGATAACACTGAAAAGACAGAACAACCGCAAATGGCCGTTCAGAGCTACCTTGAACAAACAGATAAATTGATACAGCGTTCTTACTATTTGACAGATAAATTGCAAAAGGCAATTACGATTAGAACTGCGGAAGGTGATTTTGACAAAAGCGGCGTTGTAAGGGAAGCATTGAAGCTGTACTTGGCTGATAT
>JARLHV010000165.1 GCA_031292055.1 Desulfosporosinus sp. | reverse complement strand
TGTGGCTTCCTTTTTTGTAATCTACCATAGCAGCTGTCACCCCTTTAATATAGTTTAACAGACTGCTACTACTTGCTCCACGCTAGAAGCTGTCCCGACTGGAAGTCGGGGGTATTAAACCAGGCGCATTGAAAATAAACAAATAATGTGGAAAGTTTATAGATGAATTGCCTACTGATTATCTGCACAGAAACTTTATTCGTATGGGGGAAAAATGACTTATATATATACACCGAATATATGGCCGTTTATAGGATCGCTAATTATAAACCTACTGATGGTTATTTATATTTTAAAAAATCGGCGCAGGAACGGTGGGACTGCTTTTATCATTACATTGCTTTTTAGTTCGTTATGGTGTGTGGGAACAGCAATGGAAATAAGTACCGTCGGCTTAACCTCAAAGCTTTTTTGGGCTAAGATAGGTTTCCCTGCTTATACTTTCGAGCCCTTAGCCTTTTTGATTATGGTTTTGCAAATTACAGATCTACAGAATTGGACAAGCAAGAAAAAAACATTCTTCTATTGTATCATCCCTATCATAACAGTTATTCTTGTTTGGACAAATGAATTTCATGGATTGATATGGCAACATGTTTCTATAAATATTGACGGAACTCTTGCTCGAACGTGGGGGGTATGGTTTTGGGTGCATGCTGCCTATTCTGATGGATTAAACATTTTTTCAGTATTTCTTATAATTCGATTCTGGCGGATCAAGGCGCCATTGTATGATAAACAATTTAGGTACCTTGCTTTCTCGATGATATTCATAATAATTATCATGTTTATCATGTTTATCAATGCTGTATATACACTGGGAATTGGACCAAGTTTCGATCCAACTCCGATTGTCTGTGGTATTTCAAGCTTGTTCATAACCTGGGCATTATTTAGAAATAACTTGTTTGACCTTGTGCTTATCGCACGAAACAGAGTGATGGAAAGCATGACCGATTGTATAGTGGTGTTGGATTTGAAAAATAGAATCGTCGATCTGAACCCATCAACCCGATACGTTTTTCATTGTGAAGCAGCCCTCAATATTGGCTGCAATGCTGCGGATTTTTTTGCAAAGTGGCCTACTTTGCGGAAGATTGTCTTGGAAAATGGAGACTATGTTGAATTTGAATATATGCTGAACAAAAAATACCGGTACTATGAAACGTCATTATTACCGATAAAAAATGAGAGGGGAAATTTGTTGGGGAAACTTTTGATCATCCGCGATGTAACAGAGAAGAAAATTACAGAAGACCTCCTTTTGCAACAACAACAGGAAATAGTCGTAAAAGTAGAGCGAGAGCGGATGGCTCGGGACCTTCATGATAATCTTGGCCAAATATTGGGTTTTATTAATGTTCAGTCCCAGGCAATCAGGGAATATTTAAAGCATAATCAACTACAAACAGCGATTCAGTGCCTTCAGCGCTTAACCGAGGTAGCGCAGGAAGCTCACCAGACCGTAAGAGAAACCATTATAACTATGCGTGGGGACATGACGATAATAGAGAAGAAAATGTCTGATTTTTTTAGGGAATTAGACAGACAGTTAAGCTTATTTGAGCAAAATTACGGCATTACCACAGAAATTGATTATACTGGAGCTAGATCAGACTGCATGGAGTTGAATAATTCTAGGGCAACCGTACAAGTCTTGAACATTATCAAAGAGTCAATGAACAATATTATTAAACACTCACATGCCAGCGCTATGAAAATAATATTTGAAGAGAATTGCGATGGATTAAACATATCGATTATTGATAATGGCTGTGGATTTGATATAGAAAACATTGTCTCAAACCATGTGAGTAACTACGGACTGTTATTCATGAAAGAACGCGCGGCGGAGATAGGTGGTTGTTTAAATCTGTATTCTGAGATTGGAAAAGGAACAACCGTAAAAATTCAACTTCCTAAACAACCTGAAAAGGTAGTTTGTTGTGAACGCCATAGCAATAGGAGGAAGGAGCTTTGAAAGTTAAGTAAACTATGATAATACTAATTATTATAACTGTAGGTAGGATTAACTAGGAAGTGAAATTTTTAAAATCATGTCTTGACAAAGGAGTGCGGTATGACAATCACGCTAAGGTATTTATGTAAATATGCACGGGAAAATTATGGAATGAATCTTATTTGTGGGGAACGAAATATGAACAATTTAGTTAATTGGGTTCATATGCTGGAGGATCCAGAAACAGCAAGCTTCCTACATGGCCAAGAACTGATTTTTTCTACTGGAATCGGACACGATGATACAAATTGGCTTCATAATTTTGCCAAGGGACTGGTAAAGAATCAAGCCAGCGGGTTGGTGCTAAACTTAGGACCGTATATTCAGTCCGTGCCTGAAGATCTGATTGCTTATTGTCGAGAGGTCCAATTCCCACTGTTTACTGTACCTTGGAAAACCAGAATTGTGGACATTACCAATGATTTCTGCCGCAAAATCATCAAGTCGGAAGAACATGAGGTAACAGTGGCAGGCGCTTTACGCAATGCCATATTTTTTCCGGAAAAAATTTCGGAGTATCGCTCCGTTTTAGAACGGAGGGAATTTGATTTAGAGGCCGAATTTTGCATTGTAGCCTTATCCTTTCAAATACCTACCAGTGAAAAGTTTTTAGATTATGATAAAGCTGTGCGGCTACACTTAACTAAGATATTAATCAACTATAGTGACAGGTTCAATATCTTTCGCCAGGATAAAAACCTGATTGTCGTTTTACAGAATTTTTCGCAAGAAATTATAGAAGATGCCTTGGATTGTCTCGTTGAGGTGTGTAAGTATGGCTACCCAGATTACCGGATAAGTGCCGGAATCAGTGTCAATGATTTAGGAATCTACTCTCTTCCTCGAAATTATAAGCGAGCGATTGCTCTTTTACGCATTGCCGAAAGGCAGGGTCAAACCAAAATATCTTATCGCAACAGCGGGTTATTCAAGCTGTTGATCGAGATAGAAGACACGAAAGTCTTAAAGAAATTCTATGAGGAAACATTAGGGCAGATGGAAGACTATGATAAAAAAAATCAGACAGACTATCTTTCTACCTTGAAATTTTATCTGGATAACAACGCCAGTGTTCAAGAAGTTGCCAAAGAAACTTATGTACACCGAAATACAATTAACTATAAAATCAAAAAAATCAAAGAAATTCTGCAGTGCGATTTGAATTATCAAGACGGCTTAAAACTACTTTTAGCTTTTCAAATCAAGGAATTATTGTAGAGGCATAAAATGCAATTGTGCATTGGCACAAACTATTTTGTGCTGGAAGCTGTTGAATAGACTACGAAAACTGATATGATAGGCATTAGTCAATGAAGGCAAAGGGGCCTGTTCGCAAGAGCAGGTCCCTTTGTCATTAATAAATTGGAGGTTAGCATGGAATTTGAACTAACGACGGTTAAAGAAATTAGTGAAATGTCTAAAAAATATAACTTGCATTCCTGGAGCACGCAAGGATCGCTAAATCCTAAGGTCATGATCGGCGGGGAGGGTATTTATTTTTGGGATGGCGAAGGAAAACGTTACTATGATATGTCTTCCCAATTGGTGAATTTAAATATCGGCCACGGCAATAAAAAGGTTATCAAAGCGATACAAGACCAAGCTGAGCGCTTAGCTTATTCAGCACCATCCTTTGCCATCGATGTAAGATCCCAATTAGCAAAGACGATTGTCGAGTTAGCACCCGCTAACATGGGAAAAGTGTTTTTTACTTTAGGTGGAGCAGATGCCAATGAAAATGCTATTAAGATAGCCAAATTGGTCACCGGGCGCAATAAAATCTTTTCCAGATATCGTTCTTACCATGGCTCTACCTATGGCGCAGCAAATTTGACAGGAGAACCGCGACGCTACACCTGCGAACCGGGTATTCCGGGATTTGTAAAATTCTTCGATCCCTATATCTATCGCGCTCCGGTACCCTTTGCCAACGAAGAAGCAGCGACGAAGTATTATTTAGGCCAATTGAAAGAGCAAATCATTTATGAAGGCCGCGAATCAGTAGCCGCAATCTTTCTGGAAACTATTACCGGAAGCAACGGCGTAATTATTCCCCCCCAAGGTTATTTAAAGGGGATTCGTGATATCTGTGATGAGTTTGGTATTTTAATGGTCTGTGATGAAGTAATGACCGGCTGGGGGCGTACCGGGGAATGGTTTGCCGTCAATCATTTTGATGTATTACCGGATATGATAACCTTTGCCAAGGGGATTACCTGTGGCTATGCGCCGATCGGAGGCGTCTTGGTAAGTAAAAAGATAGCCAATTACTTTGATGACCATTTACTAAGCTGCGGATTGACTTATTCTGCGCATCCCTTAGGTTGCGCAGCTGGTATCGCCACTATTGAATATTACAAGGAAGCGGGACTTATTGGGCAAGCTAAAGAACGAGGAGTCACCTTAGGAAAATTGCTGGAAGCACTCAAAACCAAACACGCTTGTGTGGGAGATGTACGCTACATCGGGTTATTCTCTGCGATTGAATTGGTCAAAAATAAAGCGACCAAAGAGCCGCTGGTTGAATTTGGCTTGGATCCCGAGAAAATTATGAAAAAAATCGTCGGCATGTTAGATGCTAAAGGCTTTTACACCTATTCCCATGAAAATTCCCTGATAGTTGCACCGCCTTTGATTATTACAGATCAGGAATTAGAAGCTGCCTTGGCAATCATGGATGAAGTTTTAAGCAATGTCGACAAGCTAATTAACTAGGAGGAAACATGACGAACAAATATTATATGCCAACCAGAGTCATCATGGGTAAGGATTGTATCACCGAAAACAGCGAACTACTTAGAGCTCTTGGCAAGAAGGCATTGATCGTGACCGGTGCCCAATCGGCTAAAAGAAACGGATCGGAAAGAGATGTTAAAACCGCTTTAGAATCTGTAGGTATCCCTTATCTGGTGTTTGATAAGGTCATGAGTAATCCGACCATTTCCTGTGTCTATGAAGGTGCCTCCTTGGCCAAAGAAAACGGTGTCGATTTTATTATCGCCATTGGTGGAGGTTCACCGATGGATGCTGGCAAGGCCATTGCCTTATTGGCCGTCCAAGCTATTGAAGAGGAGAGCTTATTCTCAGGGCATTATGAAAATAAAGTGTTGCCTATGGCCTTTGTCCCAACTACAGCAGGAACAGGGTCGGAAGTGACGCAGTATTCGATTTTAACCAATGATAAGGCCCAAACCAAAACAAGTATCGCTTCTGATTTATTGTTTCCAACTGTCACCTTTTTGGATGCCAAATATACGGAACATTTAGGAGTAATTACCACCATCAATACAGCGATTGACGCCTTATCCCATGCCGTTGAAGGTATGTTGTCCGTAAGAGCATCCATGGTTTCCAATGCTTTGGCGGTCTCTTGCATCCAGATGTTCATGAACTGTGTGCCTGATATGTTGCAAGCTTTACAATCAGGGTCTGAGGTCTTTGACCTGCAGCAACGGGAACAATTGTTACAGGCTTCCTTGATGGCAGGAATGGTTATTGCCCAAACTGGAACAACAGCAGTACACGCGATGGGATATTCCCTGACCTATTTTAAAAACATTGACCACGGCCGGGCCAATGGACTTCTTTTAGGCGAATATCTAAAACTTGTGGAAAGAGTGCAGCCAGATTTGACAGCTAGGATCTTGGCCGCGATGAACTTTTCCAGAGCCGAGCAATTCCAAAAACTAGTGAACAAACTTTTAGGCGCAAAAGAAAAAATTAGCTCTGCAGAAATCGAGCAATACTGTAAGTTGGCCAGCCAAACTAAAAATATTGGCAATTCTGTGGTCAAACCAACTGAAGAAGATTTACGAACAATGTTTACACAGTCCTTTGCAAACTGACCGAATTCCAAACCAGGAGGGCAGCATGATGGAAACTATTCAAATGACAATCAATAAATTGGCGGAAGACTATAAACCCGCTGTTGTGGATTTTTGTCAAAGACTCATCCGCATACCAGCACTTTCTGGGGATGAAAAAGGGGTAGCGGATCTCTATCTGATGGAAATGGAAAACCTGGGCTATGATCGCTCTTTTCGTGATCGCTGGGGAAATGTTGTCGGGATCATCGAAGGAACAGAACCGGGACCGACCATCATGTACAATGCTCATTTGGATCATGTCGATACGGGTGATTACAGCGAATGGGGAGGCTATGACCCGTATGGAGCTGAAATCGATGTCAATGAAATGGAAAATCAGGACAGAGATGGTTATGAGTTTGTTGAAGTTATTCATGGCCGAGCGGCTGCCGATGTTAAAGCAGGCGGGGCATGTCAGATCTACTCAGGAAAAATTATCCTAGAACTTAAAAGAATGGGTTATCCCGTCAAAGGACGCTATATTTTTACAGGCGTGGTTCTGGAAGAACCGGCCGAACAGCTCGGGATGATCAAGCTGCTGGAGGATACCTTTCCCGAAGAAGGGCTTACTTACGATGGTGTTGTATCCTGCGAGGCAACCGCTTTGAAACTGTATTTAGGACACCGGGGCAGAGTTGAGTTAAAGGTTACCTTATCTGGGGTAACATCCCATGGAAGTGCACCTTGGTTGGGGATTAATGCCGTTAATAAAGCGACTAAATTTATTGATAAAGTTGAAGAAGTTGTAGCGGTTAATCAGAGAACGGACGAACAGCTTGGCAACTCCAGTATTGCGCTGACAATTATCAATTGTACCCCGGGTGCAATGTGTATCGTTCCGGACCGGTGTCAGATTACTTATGATCGAAGATTCGTTCCCGGTGAAACCTTCGCAGGCTGTGTGCAGGAAATTCAGGCCATCATTGATGAATTAGCGGCAGCAGATCCCGATTTTAAGGCTACAGTTGAGATTGCAACCGTACCTCGGACAACGTATACTGGCCTGACAGTTGCGGTCCCCAATGTGAAGGAAGCTTGGAAAATCAGCCCAGAGCATCCCTTCACCCAAGCAGCTGCAGCGGGTCTAACGGCTATAGGTCAACCGGTCAAATATGGATATTGGGATTTTGGCACAGACCTTTCAGTGATCTGTGGACGAGAGAAAAAACCGGCCGTCGGTTATTCTCCTATGCAGGAATTCTATTGTCACAGACCCGTTGATAAGGTCAGGATCGACTACATGATCAAAGCCTTAGCTGGAAATGTAGCAATTTTCCGAGAGCTGACGGAGCTGGATAAGAGCGAATTTGTTTTACCAGAAATTTGATTTTAATAATTGAGAAAGGTAGCGAAAGCCTGATGAGTAGTTTCGATAAAATGCTGATTTCGATAAAGGAAATTACAGATGAACTCTATCCGGAGATGGTGGCGTTTGGGCAGAAACTAGTACAAACACCCAGTATCAGTGGCACAGAAGGAACGTTGGCCGATTTGGACTTAGCAGAAATGCAGAAGCTGGGCTATGATGAAGTGTTCCGCGATGCCCATGGTAATATTGTAGGACTTGTCAATGGGACAGAACCGGGACCTACGATTATGTATAACTCCCATCTGGATCACGTAAGTCCTGGAGATATTGCCAACTGGCAAGGATATGACCCTTATGGCGGACAAATTGATGTTTGTCAAGTAGACAACCAAGATAAACAACCTGCTGAAGCTGAGTGCATTCATGGTCGTGGGGCATCCGATGTCAAATGCGGTGCGGCCGTGCAGATATATACAGGAGGACTGCTGGTCAAACTCCGGGAAAAAGGGTTTCCCCTTAAAGGAACATTCATGTTTGCCGGTGTTGTTCAGGAAGAACCTGCGGAAATGGTGGGCATGCTTCATTTAGTCGATAAAACATTGCCTGAAAAAGGCTTGACCTATGATGCTATGGTGTCTTCAGAGGCGACCTCCTTAAAGGTTTATTGTGGACACCGAGGCCGTGTCGAGATGCTGATTACTGTGTATGGCAGAACCTCTCATGGCAGCGCACCCTGGTTGGGAATCAATGCTATTTATAAAGCCATTCCTTTAATTACTAGAATTAAAGATGAATTATATCCCTCGCTACCGACAGATCCGGATTTAGGACAGGCTTCAGTATCTTTGAACATTATTGAATGCTCTCCGGGAGCCTTGTCGATCGTTCCAGACAAATGCCTGCTTTCCCTTGACCGTCGTACCCTGCCCGGGGAAACAGCAGCCTCGGCGATAGCTCAGATTCAGGAGATAATTGATGATTTGGCCGCTAAAGATCCTGAGTTCAAAGCCGATGTTGTGGTTAAGAGTGCGCTTGAAACATCTTATACAGGCTTAGCCTATGAAGCTGCCAAAGATATGAGTCCCTGGAAGATTAGTCTCGAGCATGGTTTTGTGAAAGCAGCTACGGCAGGGTTAGAATCAGTCGGTCAGACGGTACACTACGGCTATTGGGATTTTGGGACCGATGCCAGTAAGACCTGTGGCATTGACAGAAAACCTACCCTCGGTTATTCCCCCATGCAGGAGCAATATGCGCATACCCCCTACGATAAATGCCGCACTGACTTTATGAAAACAGCTTTAGTGGGTAATGCCGCGATTTATCTCAATACCTCGGCACAAGGGCCGGAAGCATTTACTAAGGTTGAATGGTAACCGGGGAGTGGCAGCCAGTGAATAGCGGCGGGCACTTGATGGTGATATAATTTTATACGGAGGGGTGGAAGATGGATTTAATTATAAAAAACGGCACAATTATTTCTCCTACTGAAACGTATCAGGCAGATATCGCCGTAAGGGACGGTAAAATAGCTGCCATTGGCAAAAACTTTCCTGAAGAGGGCGCGACCGTGGTTGATGCGAACGGTAAGTTGGTTTTGCCAGGTGCCCTTGATGTGCATACCCATTTGGCCATGCCCTTTGGCGGAACAGTATCGGCAGATAGTTATATGTCAGGAACAAGAGCTGCTGCTTGTGGTGGGGTGACAACCGTTTTCGACTATCCTGTCCAGAGAAAGGGAATGTCTATTCTCAGTTTGATTAACGAGAAGAAAACCATCTGTGCGTCTGAGGCCTGTATTGATTACGCTTTCCATTGCTGCATTACGGATTTAAATGGCGGCGAAATATTGGCTGAGATGGAAAAAGCTGTGGAGGAGGGCATCACCAGCTTCAAATGCTTTTTCGTCTACAAAAGGGAAGGCATGATGGTTGATGATGCTACCTTTGCCAAATTGCTTTTGCGAGCCAAAGAAATTGGTGCCATTATTAATATTCATGCTGAGAACCCGGATTTAATCGATCTTTTCGTTGCACAATTCAAGCAAGAGGGAAAAACTTCCCCTTGGTACCATTATCTGAGCCGTCCTGAATATGTGGAAGCAGAAGGGGATAAACGAGCGATCCACTGGGCCACTAATCTTGAGGCACCGCTTTACATCGTGCATATGGCGGATAAAGAAGGATTGGAAGCGGCGCTGGATGCCAAAAGGGAAGGCTATGAAGTCTATGTGGAAACTTGCCCGCAATATCTGGAATTTACCAACGAAGTCTACAAACGGGAAGATGGCCGGAACTTTGTCTGTTCACCGCCCATGAAAGGTCAGGAAAGTCAGGATGCTTTATGGAAAGCCATCAAGACAGGCGGAATTGATACGATTGCCACAGATCATTGTCCGTTCCAAAGTTATGAAAAAGACTGGGGCAAAGATGATTTTACCAAAATTCCCAATGGCTGCGCCGGCATCGAGACTATGTATCCTTATATGCTCTCAGCAGCAAATGAAGGGAAACTTTCTTTTAATAAAGTGGTGGAGTTATGTGCCTCCAATCCGGCTAAAATCTTTGGCTGTACCCAAAAAGGCTCTCTTACCGTGGGCAAGGATGCCGATATTGTGATTTATGATCCGCAAAAAGATTTTACCGTTACGTTGGCTGCCATGCATTCCGATTATGATCATACCATTTGGGAAGGCAAAGAGTTACATGGTTATCCGGTGATGACCTTTTCGAGAGGCAAACTGGTCTATCAAGATGGAGAATTTGTCGGAGAACCGGGCTGGGGCAAGTTTGTTAAACGGGTCGGAAGAAAGTAACGCAGAAGAAAGTGAGGGGGATGTCGTTTGCAGGTAAAAGCACTCAATGAATTTTCAGCCAAAAACGAATCGGACGGCTGTCTGCTTTGTTATACCGCCCCCTGTTCAACATGTTGTCCTCATGGACTGGACCCAGCTAAAGTAATTCGCTCTCTGCGTTTTGAGAATATTAGCGGCGCAGCAGAGTCTGTCGGAGATGGTGAATTATGTAAGGCGTGTGAGGAAAAAAGTTGCAGCCAAGCGTGTTTAAAAGGCAAGCTTGATCGTCCGGTGAGAATTCCGCAGCTTATGGACTATGTGAGGAATTGGCAAAAGCAAAAAGAAAATTCTAAACTCACGAAGGTCGATTTAGAAATTGAATTTTGTGGTGTACCCTGTGAGAATCCTTTCTTCTTGTCATCCTCTGTCGTCGCTAGTAATTATGCTATGGTTGCCAGAGCTTTCGCAAGCGGATGGGCTGGTGCGGCGTTTAAAACCATTGGCACGTTTGTTCCGCAAGAAGTATCCCCAAGGTTTTCAACCATCCGTAAAGAAGGGAACTCCTTTATTGGTTTTAAAAATATTGAACAAATATCAGATCACACCTTAGCAGAAAATTTAGCTTATTTGCGCCGACTTAAGCAGGACTTTCCTCATAAAGTTATTATCGCCTCTATTTTAGGCCAGAATGAAGCAGAATGGACATTCTTAGCACGTCAGGTAACCGAAGCGGGGGTTGACATTATCGAATGCAATTTCTCCTGTCCACATATGACGGGAGAAGGATTAGGCTCCGATGTCGGACAAAATCCCGAATTAGTTGCTCTATATACAGAAGCTACAAGAAAAGGGACTCATTTACCGATTTTAGCCAAGATGACACCTAATCTTGGCAACATGGAGATTCCCGCCTTGGCGGCAATGAAGAATGGTGCTACCGGGATCGCAGCCATTAATACCATTAAGAGCATCATGAATATCCATTTAGATGATTTTAGTTCCGAACCTCGAGTTGATGGCAAGTCCTGTGTGGGAGGATATTCCGGTAAAACGGTAAAACCTATTGCCTTGCGTTTCATCCATGACATGAAAAAGCATCCCAGTTTGAAAGATACGCCCATCAGTGGCATGGGAGGAATCGAGACCTGGCGTGATGCCGCTGAATTTATCGCCTTGGGCTGTGCCAATCTTCAGGTAACCACTTCAGTTATGCAGTATGGCTACCGGATTATCGATGATTTATGTGATGGACTTTCTTCCTATTTAGGAGAAAAAGGATTTTCTTCAATTCAGGAAATGGTAGGTATGGCCTTACCAAATTTAGTGCCCGCCGATGAGTTAAACCGTCATTCCATCTCCTATCCGAAGTTCGATCGAAGTCTTTGTCTCGGCTGTGGTCGCTGCTATCTGTCGTGTTATGACGGCGGTCATCAAGCTTTGGCAATGGATGGAACAACCGGTAAACCAATCTTAAACCCTAAAATGTGTGTGGGCTGTCAGCTGTGTATGGTTGTATGTCCAGTAGGGGCAATTTCTGCTGGTAAGAGAGTAGAAATTTAAGCAAAAGAAGAAACTATTATAATAAACTGCAACGACGCAGGGGATAAGATTTTATCAGCCTTTTGAAGGGATAAGATTTTATACCCTTTTTTCATTTTATAACGTTTATATAGTTAGCAAGTGTCTAAAGCAACTAAGGCTTTGAAATGTGTCAATAGGATTGGCACCAGCCTTTAAAAAGGAGGTCTGATTTATGAATACACCTGAAATTCAGATTAAAAATGTAGGAATGGTCTATCAAGTAAATAATGGGGAAGAAATTGTCGCTTTGACTGATATAAATTTGGACATTCAGGAAGGAGAGTTTATCTCCTTACTGGGACCTTCCGGTTGCGGGAAAACCACCTTGCTTCGGATTATTGCCGATCTACTTCAACCCACTTCAGGCAGTGTATCGATACGTGGTCAATCTCCTAAAGAAATAAGAATGCAACATAAATATGGGATTGTATTCCAAAGTCCCGTTCTTTATGATTGGAGAACAGTTAGAAGGAATGTTTGTATGCCCATGGAAATCATGGGAATTCCCAAAAAAGAGAGGACAGCACGGATTACTCGGATGCTGGAACTGGTGGGATTGCGAGATTTTGGCAATAAATATCCTTTTGAGTTAAGCGGAGGTATGCAGCAGAGAGTCGGGATAGCAAGAGCTCTAGCCTTAGATCCAGAATTCTTGTTAATGGATGAACCGTTCTCGGCGCTGGATGAGTTTACCCGCGAAAAATTAAATGAAGATCTACTGAGTATTTGGAGCAAAACTAAGAAAACAGTCATTTTTGTAACACATAATATCCCTGAATCTGTTTTCCTATCGGATCGTGTGGTTGTCTTATCACCGCATCCTGGTAGAATTTCCGCCATTGTTGATATTGATTTACCTCGTCCGCGTCAAAACTCAATTCGGGAAACTTCAGAGTTCTACGAGCATGTAACCAAGATAAGAAGGAGCTTTGAGGGGGTGTGAGTGTGGCTATTAGCAAAAAAGAACAACGAATTGTGGCCATTGTTTGGATTATTGGGATTATCGTGGTTTGGGAATTATTTGCGTTTCTCTTGAAAAATGTGATTCATGATCCAATGGCTGCCATGAAGCTCCCCTATCCGCATACAGTGGCAATGACGTTCTTGGAAAATTGGAAAACGTTATTAGAAGCAGGTTTGGTGACTTTTTCCAGGGCGGCGATTGGTTTTACACTGGGCGCCATTATAGGAATTCTCTTGGCTGTAATCATGAGTTTATCCAAAACGATGGAAAAAATCGCCTTTCCCTATTTAATTATTTCCCAAATGATACCAGTCTTGGGACTTGCACCTATTATCTTCAATATCGTGCGGGATATGAATGTATCACGAATCGTGATTGCTGCCTATATTACCTTTTTTCCAGTTGCTGTAAATATGTTGAGCGGTTTAAAGAGTGTGGAGCAGGATCAGAAAGATTTACTCTTTTCCATAGCTGCCAATAAGTTTAAAATCTATCAGAAATTAATGTTCCCGTTTGCCATGTCCTATTTATTTACCGGACTCAAAATTGCTGCTCCCATGGCGGTTACCGCCTCCATTTTGGTAGATATGTTAGGATCCCAAGGCGGTATTGGAGTTAAAATCCTCTATTCTCTATATTCCAATTCAACCAATATCTTTTGGGCATCTGTTTTCACCAGCGCTTTCATGGGAATTATCAGCTTTTACATTGTGATCTTTGCTGAACGGTTATGCCTACCCTGGCAAAATGCTGCACCCAAGAAGGACGGTGTCCGAGCATGAAAAATAAAGTAATAAATTTATTATGGCCTTTGGCCTTTGGTGTTGCGATAATTTTGCTTTGGCAATTTGGAATATTTCATAAACTTCTCGACTTAAAGCCTTTTCAATTGCCTGTCCCGTCGGAAATTGCCTCAACTTTAGCGGCTAATTTGCCCAAAACACTGCATGATTGTGGAGTTACAATTTCCGGGGCCTTGATTGGATTGATCATCGGTTCGTTTATGGGGTTTATGATAGCAGCCATGGCTACATTTTTTCCCAAGTGGGGATACGGTGGCATGATTGTGGTTACAGCGCTCAACGCGGTACCGATCGTAGCACTTTCGCCAATTATGAACTTATGGTTTTCGACAGGTATGGCTCAAAAAATAGGGGTTGTCACGGTTGTTTGCATGGCGGCAATGGCCATTAATGCCTACAGTGGCTTAAATAATTTAAAACCCCATTCCATCGATTTAATGTATTCTGTAGCAGCCAATAAGTGGACTATCTTCAAAAAATTACGTGTGCCCAATTCCTTACCATATATCTTCACCGCTTCTAAAATTAATATTGCCTCATCAATTATTGCGGCTATTATTAGTGAATACTTTGCCTCATCTACTTCCGGTTTGGGATTCGGCATCAAAGATAATCTTCGCAAAGCTGAGATGGCGATGGGCTGGTCCTATATTGTCGTAGCTTCTCTGGCAGGTGTCATTCTCTACTGCATTATTTTATTGGTAGAACGCGATGCTATAAAATGGCACGCTTCACAAAAATAAAACATTAGGAGGGGAAATTATGAAGAAAAGCAAACTCACGAGTCTAGTGGCAGTAATCATGTTGATTTTACTGGCTGCTACAGGTTGTAGCTCCGGGAATTCAGCAACTCCAGGAGCCGGCACCTCGGACACAAGCAAACCTGCTTCAGGTAAACTTGACAAGGTGACACTTCAGCTTAAATGGTTACCACAATCTCAATTTATGGGTTATTATGTCGCTCAAGCCAAAGGGTATTATAAAGACCAAGGGATTGACCTTGAGATTGTTCCTGGCGGGAGCGATATTATTCCGGAACAACAGGTCTATAATGGTGTAGCCAATATCGGCGTAACCTGGGTTTCTAGTTTAATGAAGTATCAGTCCAAAGGGTGGGGATTAGTTCAAGTCGGACAAATTTTCCAAAAAAGCGCTATGTTGCTTGTATCGAAAGCTGCCACAGGAATTAATAGTCCAGCCGATCTTAAAGGAAAGAAAGTTAGTTCCTGGTTTGGCGGCAACGAATACGAAATTTACGCCCTTCTGGCAGCCAATGGACTTAACAAAGATACTGATGTAAAGCTGGTACAACAGGATTACACCATGAATCAGCTCTTGAAAAATGAAGTTGATGCAGCTTCAGCCATGACTTACAATGAATATGGTCTGCTGCTTGAATCAGGACTTAAAGATAGTGACCTGCATGTCATTAATATGAATGATGCCGGTGTCGCTATGTTGGAAGACTGCCTGTTCGTAAATTCTGATTGGATTGCCAAAAATCAGGATCTCTATGTTCGTTTCTTAAAAGCTTCGATCAAAGGTTGGGCCGATGCTTGTGCTGACCCAGAAGCAGCCGGGAAAGTCGTTTATAATGTTGATCAAAGTGTATCTCTCGCGCATCAGGTTTATATGGCTAAAGAAGTTGCCAAGCTTGTTGTTCCTAAAGGTTTTGACCCTGCTAAAATCGGTTATATAGACATGGCTGCCATCAAGCAGACCGGAGATCTTGCCTATAAATATGGCTTACTTACCAAACCTGCGGTGATCTCAGAAAATACAGTTACCAGTAAATATTGGACAGAAGCAACTGCCAAATAATAGTAGAACTTAAACAATGCTATTATCTGGTTATAATCACTGAAAAGACTGCCTTTTGATAAATGGTTTCCTTTATCAAAAGCGGTCTTTTTGGAGTTAGGCAATCATTTTTACTCACTTCACAAATTCTTCATAGATTCTTGATGAATCGTTCAAATTATTTTATTATAATTTTTATGAAACAACCATTAACCACTTGTATTTTCTAATTAATCTTGTCAAACATGAACTCTATCTTTGCTGGCACCATAATTCGACCTATTAACAAGTACCAAAGAATTGGAGGTAAAAAAGTGAGTCATCCAAGCCATAATAACTATAAAATTAAGATTATACGCAGTAATTCCAAAACCCTTGGCCTTGGTGGTCGGCGCTATTCCCGTATGACGACTATACTCGCCACAGGTTTAGTCGGCGCACTTATGGGTGGATTTATTTCAGCCGGAGTTGTTATGTCAGTATATACTCAAAAGACTCAGACCAAACCGACTGTTCCGATTGTTCTGGGGCAACAAATTCCCCAAGCAATCAAAGTCGGCTATAATCCGTCTTCATCGTATCCGGTAGTGGATATCGCTAAAAATGTCGGACCCGCAGTAGTAACTATTTCTAATTTCCAATCTGAAGCCAATCAAGGATTTGTATTTGGGGATGGTGGTATTAGCAATGATCCCAATAGCTTAATTGAAGTAGCTAGCGGTTCAGGTTTTATCATTGATGCCGACAACGGTTATATTGTAACCAATAACCATGTAATCCAAGGAGCCCAAAAACTGTCTGTTAGCTTAGCTGATGGGAGTAACTTTGATGCTCAAGTGATAGGTTCCGATGCACGTACAGATTTAGCAGTAATCAAAATCAATAGTACTAGCAAGTTAACTGCCGTCGTACTTGGGGATTCAGCCACTCTTCAGGTAGGAGAACCAGTCGTAGCTATTGGTAATCCTGGTGGAGAAGAGTTTGCCGGTTCTGTAACTGCCGGTGTGGTCTCAGCTACTAACAGGATCATAGATTTACAAGGTGAGTCCAGTTTTAACTTAATTCAAACAGATGCGGCCATTAATCCGGGGAATAGTGGTGGACCTTTGGTCGACTATCTTGGACAAGTGGTTGGTATTAATTCTGCTAAATTTCAGCAATCAGGTTTTGAAGGAATGGGATTTGCAATCCCCATAACGGATGCACTACCTACAATCCAGCAATTAATTCAAAATGGGTACGCTAGCCATGCTGGATTGAATGTACAAATTGCAGGTCAGTACACAAAAGAATATGCAGCACAAAACGGTTTGCCTGCAGGAGCCTATATAGCCAAGATTGTCGCAGGTGGCCCGGCAGATAAAGCTGGCTTAAAACAGGGAGATATCATTACCAAAGTTAATGATACGGTTATTTCTGATTCGCTAGGATTGACTCATGAACTGTTTAAATATAGTTCTGGAGATGCTATAAAAATCACCTATTATCGTGATGGATCGTCACAAGATGTTACTGTGACACTTGCCGAAATAAAAAGTTAAAATAGTGTAACAACTTTCAAATATCAACCGGCAGTCTTGGTTATCCTGAGTGAAGGGACGATAACAACAAGTTTATAATGGCGATGAACGGTCAGATCGTTTTGAAACGGTCTGGCTTTTTTTATTTTGAGTTGGATTGGATTATTTATGCTATCTTGGAAGGAAATAAGGGGGAGGATCAAGAATGTTTAGAGGTAAAGTTTAACCAAAAGTTCAAGAGGTCTTCGAATTCGAAACACTTATTGAAATTGGCTGTGGTAGAGGCAGAAGCTTTAACAATAAAAATAGAAAGGAGAAGTAGTAATGAAGTTTAAAGAACATTATGGAATTAGTGGTTTGGCCATGATCAGTGTTATTTTAGGTGTCTTCATGGCTATTTTGGATTCCAGTGTTGTGAATGTGGCCATTCCTAAGATGATGTCAGTCTATGCTACAGACCAAAGTACTATCGAATGGGTTGTCACAGTCTACATTCTAACCGAAGGTATGTTTACACCAGTTAGTGGTTATTTAGGCGATCGTTTCGGTGACAAACGTGTGTACGTTTATGCCTTGGTCATCTTCGTGGTCGGTTCTGGTTTATGCGGTGCTGCCTGGAGCGCTTCAGCGTTAATTGCTTTTAGAGTCATTCAAGCCTTAGGCGGGGCCTTATTGCTGCCAATTAGTATGACCATTCTTTTCAGCTTGTCTAAACCTGAAAAACGGGGCATGGTCATGGGACTTTGGGGCATTGCGATTATGTTTGCTCCCGCCTTTGGTCCAACTATAAGCGGTTACATCGTTCAGAATCTAAATTTCCGGTTGATTTTCTATCTCAATGTCCCAATTGGCATAATTAATATTTTCATGGCCCAAGCTTATATTCCGGATATGAAAGCTAAGGGCGAAAGTAAATTTGACCTTCCTGGTTTTGTAACCTGTGTTATCGGTTTCTTCTGCCTCCTTTACGGGCTTTCCGACGCACCAACCAGTGGGTGGGCATCGCTTAAAATTATTTCGCTGTTTGTCACGGCGGCAGTTTTCCTAGCTCTCTTTGTTGTGTTGGAATTGACCACGGATAAGCCGATGGTTGAGTTACGTCTTTTTAAAATTCCAACGTTTCTAGCCTCTACTGTTGCAGTGAGCGTTATGACTATTGCCATGATGGGCGCATTTTTTGTCCTTCCGCTCTTTTTACAAAACGGTCTGGGATACAGTCCCCTACAGACAGGACTTCTGACTATGCCTGGAGCGCTTGTGACCGGAGCATTGATGCCAGTCAGTGGTGCATTGTTTGATAAGGTTGGAGCTAGGCCGGTGGTAATAGTGGGCTTTGCGCTCATGCTAGTAGGTTCGCTTCTTCTAGTTAATCTGAATCTCAACTGGACATTCACGGCTATTATGATCGTTTATGCGATCAGGCAAGCAGGAATGGGCCTGACGATGATGCCTCTCAGCACAGCTGGGATGAACGCGGTGCCCCTTTCACTAGTGAATCCGGCGTCTGCTCTACAGAGCACTTTGCGCAATGTGGCAGGTTCAATGGGTACCGCTCTATTGGGCACCGTCATGCAGACCCATTCCAATCTCAGTTTTGCTACTTATATGCAACACGTTAATGTGCAAGTTCTGCAAAGAATCTCCGCTTATGGTTTACATCCTTCCGTGTACGGAATTACAAATCAAGCCGATCTTTTGCAATTGATGTCGGTGCTCAAACAGTTGGCCTTTCAAAATGGCATACGAGAAGCTTTTATTATCGCCGTGATCGTTACTGCTATTGCTTTTATAGCGGCACTTTTTATCGGGAAAAAGCAAAAACCACTAGCTACAAACTTTAAGTAAATTGGGAACTTTGCAAGACAAAGAAGACAGCAACATCAGAAGGAGGAGATCTGACGTGAGTAAACCCAAGTGGACTGCGGAACAACATGCCGCCATCACGTTACGGGGCCAACTCTTGGTCGCTGCTGCAGCTGGTTCAGGCAAAACAGCCGTGCTTGTAGAACGTCTAATCCATCGCATCATCGATCCCGAAGAACCTGAGGATGTGGATCGTTTTCTTGTCGTAACCTTTACTAAGGCAGCAGCGAATGAGATGCGAGTGCGTATTGGCAAGGCCTTAGACGATGCTTTATTTCACGAACAAGAAACTCAAGTAGTTGAGCATCTCCTTCGCCAACGCACCCTTCTTCAGCGGGCAAGCATCACGACCTTACACTCTTTCTGTTTAGAGTTAATCCGAAAGTATTTTTACCAGCTTGAACTTGATCCAGCGTTTCGCGTTGCAGATCAAGCAGAGGCTGATCTTCTGCGTCAAGATGTGATTGAAGACCTTTTTGAAACGAAGTATGAACAAGTTGACCTAGCCTTCTTAAAACTCGTCGATGCCTTTGGGTCGGATCGTGATGATCAACCATTGATGGAACATGTTATGCGCCTTTATGAGTTTGCCTATAGTCAACCCCACCCCGCTGTATGGCTAAGTGACCTTGACAAAGCCTATGTGTGGGATGATCTTGAAACCATGATGCAGAGCATTTGGGGTCAAGCTGTTCGCCAAGGACTACTGGACCTTGTGAGTGAAAGTCTAAACTTACTTGAACGGGCTGAACAAATCACCCAGCGTCCTGGTGGTCCAGCCCTCTACGCAGAGACTTTACAAGCTGATTTAAACCGAGTTCGCTTGTTGCACCGTGCCTTATTAGCAGGACCTTGGGCTCAGGTCGAAACACAGTTTCGATCGGCTGTAACTTATACCAAGCTACCGGCCATACGCTCTAAAGCTAAGAAAACCTCCCTTGCCAAATCCATTGATGTTGCAGCACAAGTAGAAATCGATGAGTCCTTCCAAAAATCGTTACAAGAAGAATGTAAGAAATTAAGGGATGAGGCTAAGAAGAAACTCAATTCTTTAAACGAGGAAGTCTTTGCCTATCCCCTTGAAGAGCAGCTTCCTGCTTTACGCGAGATGGGGACTATGGCTCAAACACTGGGCACCTTAGTGAACGAATTTTCACAAGTTTATGCAGTAGCAAAGGGACGACGCAACGTCTTAGACTTTACAGACTTAGAACATTTCGCCCTTCGATTATTGGAGGAAAAGGGCGAGACTTCTATGCTTGCTCAAGGATTACAAGCTTATTATGCAGAAGTCTTGGTCGATGAATATCAAGACATCAACCCCGTGCAAGAACGCATCTTGCAACTGGTATCCAGACAAGAGGAGTCCCCAAATCTCTTTATGGTTGGAGATGTTAAGCAAAGTATTTATCGGTTTCGCATGGCCGATCCCAGCTTATTTCTCGCCAAATACAGCACTCTGCCTCATTGGCACCCTAGAATACCTGGCAGCACGACCCCTGCAGAGATTGTGATTGATCTGAACCGCAATTTTCGAAGTCGTCTTGAAGTTGTGGAGGGGGTTAACTTTTTATTTCGGCAAATAATGACCAAAGGTGCCGGAGAGATTCCCTATGACAATCAAGCAGCCTTACAATACGGGGCGTCCTTTGTTTCTGGACAAGAGCAAATTCGCACAGCAGAAGGACCGATAGAAATCCATCTTATTGACCCTAAAAGTATAAAAAACCAGCTAACCAGTCCTTGCCAAGATGAAATGCCGCAAGATTCGGACAGTTCTGAACCTGCCTTTACGGAAGTCACCTCAGGGGGGGATGATGAAGTAACTTCTGGAACGGAAGACGACATATCCTCGGAAGATCTTGATAAAGCACGAATTGAGGCACGTCTTGTTGGAGAACGGATTCAACACCTAGTACAAGGGGCCGAATTCCAGATTTATGATCAAGGAGACCAAAATTTTCGCCCGGTCCGCTATGCAGATATTGTAATCTTAATGCGTTCTTACTCAGCCGTGGCACCGATCTATGTCGAAGAATTCCAAAGCGCCGACATCCCCGTCTATGCTGAAACAACGACTGGTTATTTCGGCGCAAGTGAAGTGGAAACAATCTTATCCCTCCTCAAAATCATCGATAATCCACGTATGGATATCCCTTTGGCTGCGGTTCTTCGTTCTCCAATCGTCGGCCTAAACGGAAGTGAGTTAGGTAAAATCCGGATGATGCTCCCTGAAGGAGACTTCTATGAAGCCTTAACCCTAGCTGTCTGGGCTAGCCTAGCTGACCTGGATTTGTCTGCAGAGAGAGCCAACAATTTTAAAGAAGTCTTAGGACTCTATGAAGATTCCTTACCGCTACGGCTAGAAAAGGCGCACGTCATTTTGGCCACAGCTCCAGAAATACAGGCCAAAATCACGGATTTTTGGCTCAAACTTCAAGGCTGGCGAACTCGCTCTCGCAATACATCTCTAGCTGACCTGCTTTGGTCTCTTTATGAAGAAACTGGATATTTAGCCTATGTCGGAACCTTGCCCGCTGGCGTTCAACGTCAAGCCAACCTACGAGTTCTCTATGACCGAGCCAGCCGCTTTGAAGCAACAAGGTACCGCGGATTGTTCCGTTTTCTACGCTTTCTGGATCGCTTTCAAGGGCAGGGCAAGGATATGGGAAATGCCCGCGCTTTAGGAGAAACTGAAGATGTCGTTCGGCTAATCACGGTTCACGCCAGCAAGGGATTAGAGTTTCCGATTGTGTTCGTGGTCGGTCTAGGGCGAACGTTTAATACCCAAAGCCTTAAAGGAAAGGTGCTTACCCACTCCAAATTAGGAATAGGTATGCCGATCATTGATGTGAAAAACTATGTGCGCTATCCCTCTATAATCCAGTACGCGGTCAAACAACATTTGGCTCAAGAATCTCTGGCCGAAGAGTTACGCATTCTTTATGTTGCTCTAACGCGTGCCAAGGAACGATTATTCCTCTATGGAACTATAAATAATCTGGAAACGACACTGCTCAAATGGCAGCGCACTTCAGGATGGAAAGAGGTAGCCTTACCAGAAGGCCAGCTTCGAAGTGCCAAATGCTTTCTGGATTGGATCGGTCCAGCGCTAGCCCGTCATCCCGAACATTTCTTCGGCGCAGCAGCAGAACCATCGGTCTTGTCCATTCCAGAGATTAATTCACGCTGGGAGATCTCTCTTCATCAAAGCTTAACATCGCTCAGTAACGAAAAGTCTACCCTTGACTCAGGGCAGAGCAAAGAACCGCTTGTTACGCATAACACGTCAGAAGATTCTGGTGAAGCTAAAACTACCGAGCAATGGTTTACTGAAGTCAACCATCGACTTAGTTGGCAATACCCCTACCTCAATTCTGTTCAACAGGTGGCAAAAACCAGTGTCAGTGAACTGAAACGTCAATACAACTGGCAGGCAGATGAGGAGGCATCACAGCTTTCAACGCTTTGGCAAAGCACTGATTTTCTGAAACGGCCAAAATTTCTTCAAACGGCTCAGCCCTTAACCGCAGCGGAGCGGGGAACCGCTTTACACACCGTGCTGCAACACATTCCTTTTAAAGAATGGGCAACCCTCTGGACAACCTTGTCTCAGACCGAACAGCTAAATTACGTCAGCGAATTTTTGAATAAGCTCGAACAGCGTGAAATTCTTAGTTTGAAACAAAAAACCAGCATTCAGCCTGCATCGATTACCCAGTTTCTAAACACCTCACTGGGACAGCGACTCTTTAGATCAGAACAAATACTTAGAGAAGTTCCTTTTACGTTAACTTTTCCATCAGATGGTCAAACAAAGATCTTAGTTCAAGGTGTCATAGATGTAGTTATCATCAGTAATGATGAACAGCAGCAAATCAGCGCGGAAATTCTTGACTATAAGACAGATTCTTTTAATACTAATAGAGAGGACAATACAGATCCCACTATGCACAAAGCTAGCGCTACCGATCCTGAACAGATTTTACGCGACAGGTATACCCTTCAACTTTCACTCTATGCCTTAGCAATCAAAAACCTCCTTAAAATACGTATCACACGCAGTACCCTTTATTCGTTTACCCTTAGCCGTGAAATTGCTATTTCAAATGAGCTTCACCTTGATAGTCATGTGTTTAGTTCTATTTTCCACAAGACTCCAACAGTATTTGAAACTGACTAATTGTATTTTTCTATAATATTTTGATTTTTAGAAAGGATTTTTGATTTTAATGGCGAATTAGATATTCAAGATGTCTTTGTGATTGTTGTAACTATCTTTAACAAGGAGTCATGATGAAAGAGGTGTTGTAATGAGTCAAAGTAAAATCGGTGCTGTTTTGATAGTAGGCGCAGGAATCGCCGGTATTCAGGCTGCACTTGATTTAGCAGAGTCGGGATACTTAGTTCATTTGGTAGAAGAGTCGTCAGCGATTGGCGGAACTATGCCTATGTTGGATAAGACTTTCCCTACTAACGATT
>JARLHV010000164.1 GCA_031292055.1 Desulfosporosinus sp. | reverse complement strand
CTATCAGCCTAGACAGCTATATGCTCTGGTCTAGGAGGGCTAATGGCATAGCCTTAACTTGGGGTCACACTCGATTGTCGGAAACGGACTTTCGTTTAATCACCCAAGAATCCCCCAGATTCATCTGTGGGGAGTGTCAATAGGGCTCCATTATCAGGTCGTTCAAGATAGTGGTGGCTTCCCTCTATATACAACTCTTTAAATCCTAATCGATGCAAGGCAGCAACAACATCTTTGCCTGATACACGCGGTTGTCGGGGCGTCATATATTAATCACCAGTTCCTGCTTTTTAAAGTGAAACTGCTCACCAGCTGGTATCGGTTTGCCTTGGATCTCCAAGGCCCGGAGGTAACCCTTGATAGCCTCTTTTACGTTGGTTAGCGCCTCTTCAATTGTATCGCCTTCAGTAACGCACCCAGGTAAAGCGGGAACCGTCACGGTAAAACCATCTTCGTCTTCGTTCCAATCGAGAATAATTCTATAACCGTTGCTCATAAGATCACCCGCACTTCAGCAAACTCTACATCTCCCGTAGGAATTGGCTCACCAATCAGATTCAAAGCCTCAATTTGGCCTCCCATCGCTTCTTGTATTCTCTCAAGTGCTTCTTTCCGATTATCTCCTTGGGTAACGCAGCCCGGCAGAGATAGGACGGTAACCGTGAAGCCTCCACTTTCGTTTTTCTCGAGGATTACCTTGAAACTTCTTTGCATGCTGAATACCTCCAGTACTTCTTATTTTCGTCTGGGATATATACTAGTATGTCACCAGGTTGGCAGTTGAGCGATACTGGGTTTGATTAATACATCAAGGGTAACTTTATCTGTCTTTTCATTATACAACAGGGTATTAATTCTTGGCTATTTATTAAATTCGGACGGAGTTATTATCTTATGCCTCAGACTGTTTATCAATTGGTTTTTTATTAAAAAGGTTTTGCAGCTTATCGGCTGCTTCTTGATCAGGCCTTTTTAGAAAATGGCTATATATCGAGGTGGTCGTTGTTGCCTTCGCATGCCCTAGCCTTGTGTCAATATCGTTTACCTTTAATTTGACGGCTTCTCCGATTCTGATGCCACAGTCCAACATTAGTACTATTAGACAAAAATCTCTAAGTCCCGAATACATACTCCTGTCTGGGGCTTTTAACATCTTACGGGTGTCGGAATCTGAAAGAGGCTTATATAGTATCTTCTGGTGTTCTGACTAGCTTGAGTTTCAGAGAGTTGTTAAAATCGACATATTCTTCATCGAACAACCACTTTAAAACATTTAAGTGTCCTTAATCAGACAAATCAAAAAGAGCCTCGTAACATTCACGAAGAATGTACGAAACCCTTATGTAGCAACGTTTAAAGGTCGTTTTGGCAGGGGATGCAGGAGTTGAACCCGCATCAGCGGTTTTGGAGACCGCTGTTCTACCATTAAACTAATCCCCTATGTTTTTTGCAACGAAGTGAATTATATCGTATAAAAGGAAATATGTCAACGAAAAATATTTAAAGGCTTATTAAAGTAGACTGCTTAGCAACAGGTAGGCAGGATTTTTGAGGAAAAGCCAGAATAGTCTAATAGTTAGGTTAACCTCGAGCGTCGTGTTCAAATCATGACCAGCACATAGGCGTTGCATATTTATAAAGGGGAAGGAGGGGTGGTCGTGAGGGTAGATCTACACGTCCATACTCTAGAATCGGATGGTTTACTTTCGGTTGAAGAGGTCGTAAACTTAGCCCATGTCAAAAAGGTTCAAATCTTGTCTATCACGGATCATGAGAGTACTCAAGGAATTGCCAAGGCCGAAAGCCTTGCCAAACATTTAAATATTCAGATTATTCCTGGCGTGGAATTATTAACGAACTATCAGGGGCATGAGGTTCATCTCCTGGGGTATTTTAAGGATGTTAATCATCCGGTTTTGCAGGCTCGTTTGAGAGAGCTACGTGAACAGCGAACCGCTTTGGCTTATGATATGGTTGAATGCCTAAAAAATGGTGGTCTGGATTTGAAATGGGAAGATGTTGAGCGGGAAGTCGGCGCTGAGGGAGCCGTTAGTAAGGGACATATTATGAGGGCTATTTATCATCGAGAAAGCAGGAACAGTCAGCCGGACTGGCATGACATAGCGGCATATTTTCGGCCAGGGGGAGTCGCTTATTTACCTTACTTGAAAAATAGATTTGAAGACGCCGTGGACCTTATTTTGGCATGCGATGGTCTTCCAGTAGTGGCCCATCCGGGACTATTGTCCGATCCAAAGATAGTTTTTTCTCTTTTAGCTTATCAACCCATTGGGCTGGAAGTATATTATGGTTATTGGGAAAGGCAAAAAACACTGATTCCTTACTTTGAGGAAATCGCAGACAAATTGGCTATTTTAGCTACAGGTGGTAGTGACTATCATGGGCCTTTTGGGCAAATCCAGCTTGGTCAGATGGATGTCCCCCTGGAAGGTGTCCATAAATTGCAGACCTACTTGACGATGCTGTAGATTATCTTTACCATAGCGTTAAACGAGACAGGAAGGAGCAATTTGTTGGGGAAGCGTATTGGTCTGGCCTCTTTAGCCTTACTTGTAACAATTATTGTTGGTACAGTTGGCTTAATAGTAACAGAACACCTTAATTTAGCTCAAGCAATTTATTTTACTGTAGAAACAATCACGACGGTGGGCTATGGAGATATTAAAGTACACTCTGATGCCGGGCATATTTTTCTTGTCTTTCTAATGATAGGCGGAGTCGGGGTAATGCTGTATTTCACAGGGCTTATGATGGCTTTTTTGATTGAAGGTCAGTTAGCGGGTGTGTATGGGAGAAGAAAGATGAATAAGACGATTGAACGACTCCAAGATCATATCATTGTTTGCGGAGCAGGCCGTGTAGGCAGGCAAGTCCTTTACCGCCTTCGCAAAGAGGGAGCTCAATGTGTGATGATCGAACAACAAGAAGAGCTCGCTAATGAGTTGATTGAAGAAGGATTTTTAGTTATCAATAGTGATGCAACACAAGATGAAACTCTAAAAAAGGCAAGCATTGAAAAGGCCAAAGGACTTATCGCTGCTTTACCAGAAGACGCTTTAAATGTCTTTGTAACATTGACAGCCAAAGGTCTAAATCCCAGTATTCATGTGGTTGCCCGGATGGATAAGTTAGAGTCTGAGAAAAAGCTATTGCGTGCCGGTGCGGACAAAGTGATTTCTCCAGCTATTTTAGGGGGCTGGAGAATGGCAATGGCTATTATAAAACCTATCAGTGTGGACTATATTGAAACCGTGATTCATGATCACAACATTGAGATGGAAATGGTAGAGCTGAGGATTGATCAAGGCTCTTGCTTAGTTGGAAAGACCTTGTTAACGAGCGGTATAAAACAGCAAACGGGCGCAATGGTGCTTGCGATTTTACGGAATAACCAGGTGATTAATAATCCCGAGGCAAAGGAAGAAATTTTACAGGGGGATCTATTAATTGTTTTAGGGTTAAGAGATCAATTGCATCGCTTAGAAGGGGTTGCGGCTAACATAACTAATTTGAAATCTTAGCTTAATCTCAGTGACGTTAGATTAAAAAAAGAAGTCTTAGGATAAAATATCCTCCAAGTGAGAGAAAAATAACAGTTTCATTGTGGAGGTAGATTTATGCATAATTCACGTTCTGAACAAGAAGTCCTACGAGATATCAAAAAACTTATTCATACACATTTCGGAGAAAGTGGTCAAGGACTTCACGTGGAGGTCAAAGGGGATCGGGCAACACTTTGGGGGACCGTTGATAGTCTCTCAGAAAAAGATTTTTTCGGAAGTCGGGTCGGTCGAATTGACGGGGTACGAGAATTGGATAATTCCTTAACAGTTGCCAATGACGGAAATATCAAGGATGAAGATGTTGAACAAGGTATTAGTGAACGTTTTCAAGGCTCAAATTATGAAGATATTACGCACTTGGGTTGTCGGGTAAGTCGCGGTATTGCGACATTGCTTGGGCATGTTGAGACCCAGAGCACAGAACGGTTGGCGAAACGCATAGCTTCTCAGGTCCGGGGAGTCAAAGAAGTTCGTAGTGAAATCCAATTTTTAGAAAAAGCCGTGGATGACGCAACGTTGGTCAATCGTGTGGAAAACGCTTTGGTGGCATCCCCGTGGGTTAATGCTCATGAGATTAAAACAAAGGCTCGCAATGGGTTGATTACCTTAACTGGACTGGTTAATACTCAAGAAGTAATGGAATGGGCTGTAGAAACAGCGTATCAGGTACCTGGTGTGAAAGCGGTGGTCAGTAAAATCAATGCCCGTCACCGCTCGCAAGGGGATGATTTGTGGTTAACGGAGCAGTTAGTCGCTAAGCTTGGTCAACATCGCTTAAATTCTGGACAAATTCGTGCTTTTGTTCAAGATGGTATTGCTTTTCTGACGGGTGAAGTGTATTCTGAAGAACGTCGGGAATTAGCCGAAAAAATGATTCAATATATCCCGGGAATTCACGATGTCAATAATTCCATCAAAGTCGCACCACATTCCAGCAAAGGTTAAATCTCGCAATGGAAAAATGAAGCAAAAGCGAGAGAAGATGTATTAAATTTTAATGCGGCTTCTCTCGTTTGCGTATACTAAAAGTAAATTATAGTCAATTTTATAGATGTTTAAATTATGATGCAACGATCCGTATGCCAAATAGGGCAGGTACAGTTCCCGCACAGAGTATGGACGGAAACGCTCGTGATTACTCAAGGAAAATTAGAATGAAAAGTCATTGCTTTTTACTTGTAGCTTTGTGTTATAATACTAATTGTTGGCGACGTACTTTCTTTTCTTCTTGAGATAATGGAGGTGGGTTTAAATGGATCCGATAACTCATGGCTTAATTGGCATTGCCTTGAGCACTCTCTCAGGCCACACTATGCAACTAAACGATCCTGTATTTTTAGGTTGCTCAATAGGTGCGATGCTCCCTGATTTAGATATTGTAGCTCATGTTAAAGGCCGCTTTAATTATTTATTAAAACACCGAGGAGCCAGTCATTCTTTGATTGCATTAACCGGTATGTCGCTGGGTATGAGTACAGCACTATATTTAGTTTTTCCAACCACTTCATGGCTGACTATTTTCTTTTGGACACTCATTGGAACAATGTCCCATAGCATAATGGACTTATTAAATTCTTATGGGGCCGAGCTTTTATGGCCTTTTTCACGTAAGAAAATTACACTGGATATGATTATGCTTACTGACCCCGTCATCTTATGCGCTTTCTTTGGGTCCTTTATGATTTCCCTAAAAAATCCAGACTTGGCCGAACCCTCTTCGCTTACTGCTTTACTAATTAGTGCCTTATATTTGGGATACCGCCACTTAAGTCAAAGGAAAACAAGAGATCGCTTAATGGGGATCTATCATCTGAAACAAAGGGATCAAGTCAAGGTTCTTCCAGCGATGTATCATCCTTTTGCGTGGAATTTTATTCTATTTCAAGAGGACTTTGTGCGTTTCGGTATTATACGGAACCAAAAGCCATCGGTTTGCCGAGTATTGCCTAAACTTGATGAAGATAACCCCTCGGTTACGAATGCCCTTGAAGGAAGCTTGGCTGAAATGTTTAGCCAATTTACTCCTTATTATCATGTGATTGCCCATTTTTCCGAAGCTGAAGAATGTAACGTTGAATTTTTAGACTTACGATATTGGGTTAAAGGAGATTTTATGTATTCGGGTAACGTTTTTTTGAACGAAGACGGAGAAATATCGCAAGAAATATTTCATCTCTTGCCTAATCAAGAGGGTGTATTGTTGAGTTACTAGATTTAAGCGAGCAAAAAAACCTTTTGACATTCTCCTAGCTCATCTACCATAATGAATAAGAAGTGTGGAGGTGGAAAGGTGTGTCGAGAAGGGAAAACGATCCAAATTCTCTTTGGGTTAAATTAGTTAGTGCTTTTTTGATGTTGCTCACTTTAACTGGGCTAATGGGTGCTTTGGGGTTTTCTATGGGAAAACCGTTTTATTTCCTGTTTACGGCCATAATGGGAGGTCTGGCTTGGGCAGGGCTTTTGTTATGTTTTGTAGCAGCTATTTTGCTTTGGATTTATTCCTCGAATTTGACGTCCTTTGTGTCTGAAAAGTTAAGTGGTACACAAGTCTCTGGAGAGAGCTCAAGGATAGATGAGACGCGTACAGAGATACAGTCCGAGCATCAGAGTCCTTTGCCAGTCCCAAACTCAAAATTAAAACAGAACTCTGGTTCTACTGGAATCTCTCTTCCTCCAGCGAAACTCGTTAATTTGCAGGGGTTTAATCAATATTTTTCCTCGCCGGAATGGGTGGAAATGAAGGGCACAGATAGTCAAAAGGCAGAAGAAATGGAGGAAATAGGGAGAGACTTTCCTTCTTATTTCGGGGTAGGGGAGTCGTCCTTTGGTGCAAAGAAACGTTCTAGGATGACGAGTTTAAGAGGGCTAAAAGATTACATCAAGGAAGTGGATCAAGAGGAAAAATTAGAACGAGAACTTCCTGGGCCGGATAGCCAGACCCCAACGGAAAGGCCGAGAATCTTAACGAAAAAACCATCACCAGTAGCTTCCGTGTTTAAGTCTCGAACGGAACAAGAAGAATTCTTAGCTCAATTTAAGACAGATGGGAATCTAGTGGATCAGAAAATACTTGATTTTGTAGGAACTTTGAGGGAAGACAATCGAACAATTGATGAGGCGGAGAAGATAGCTCAAGTCGTCGAGACCGCTGTTTCTAAGAACGGGCTTGAAGCGAAAATAATATCAATCTTGGTGCCGGAGATTAAGCCGGAGATTAAGCCGGAGATTGAGCCGGAGATTGAGCCAGAGATTGAGCCAGAGATTGTTCTGGAGATTGAGCCAGAGATTGTTCTGGAGATTGAGTCAGAAAACAGGCTGGAAACTAGCCTGGATGTGAAGGCTGAGACGGATGATAAAGATAAATTGGCGAATGGACCTCCAAATTATGCGGGGCAAGTGGCTCAATTGATTGATAAGATGCAAGATCAGCGGGAGCGGACGGAAAAACCTCCGGTTGAGTGTGCTGTGCAAGAAGCTGTTCATTGGAAATTTCCCGATGTTTCTTTACTGGATCCAGTTCCTCAACGAGTAATAATTCAGGATACGGAAACATCGAAGCTACTGGAAAAGGTGCTTCTGGATTTTGGGGTTAAAGCCAAAGTTATTCGCGTGACGAGTGGACCCGTTATCACGCGGTATGAGTTAGCTCCGGCACCGGGTGTTAAAATTAGTAAGATTGTTAATTTGTCCGATGATATTGCCCTTGGCCTTGCTGCTCGTGATGTACGTATCGAAGCTCCAATTCCTGGAAAAGCGGCTATCGGGATTGAAGTTCCCAATAAACTGGCTCGCTCGGTACCGTTTCGTGAAGTGCTGGAAACAACTAGTTTCGGACAATATCCTTCGAAACTTAAGGTAGCCTTAGGGAAAGATATCGCGGATCAACCCATTATTGCGGACTTGATAAAAATGCCGCATCTCCTTGTAGCTGGGGCTACCGGGTCGGGGAAAAGTGTCTGTATTACAACGATCATTAATTCCATTCTCTACAACGCAACTCCAGCTGAAGTAAAGTTCCTGCTTGTGGACCCCAAGATGGTGGAGCTCAGTCAGTATAACGGTATCCCGCATCTTTTGGCTCCGGTCGTAGTTGATCCGAAGAAAGCAGCGAGTGCTTTAAAATGGATTGTTAAAGAAATGGAAAACCGCTATGAACTCTTTGCAGCTGCAGGGGTTCGGGATATCGAACGTTATAATAAAATGAAAGCTGGTGAAACGATAAGAGAGACACCGGCCTTGCCTTTCATTGTCGTGATCATTGATGAGTTGGCTGATCTGATGATGGTTGCAGCTGGAGAAGTTGAAGAAGCTATCTGTCGCTTAGCCCAAATGGCTCGGGCGGCTGGGATTCACTTGGTGATTGCGACGCAACGTCCATCGGTTGATGTAATTACTGGGGTAATTAAGGCCAATATACCCAGTCGAATTTCCTTTGCAGTTTCCTCTCAAATCGATTCTCGTACTATTCTTGATGCAACAGGTGCAGAAAAACTTCTCGGGCGAGGAGACATGCTTTATTCCCCTCTGGGCGTGAATAAAGCACTGCGTGTACAAGGGTGTTTGGTCACGGATGACGAAGTACAACGGGTAATTATGCATTGGAAAGGATTAGGCCGACCGGAATATCTTGATCCCGAGCGGCTTTTCGCAGAAACAAATCTTAAAAACGAAGAGAGCAATGGACCGGATGATGCCTTGTTCATTGATGCAGGACAACTTTTTATTAAGACAAGTATGGCATCGGTATCCTACCTTCAACGTCGCTTGAAATTGGGGTATGCTCGAGCTGCTCGTTTAATGGATATGCTTGAAGAACAAGGGGTCGTCGGAGCGTACGAAGGCAGTAAACCTCGGCAGGTGCTAATAACGTTAGAAGAATTTAATGAACGTTTTGGATAAGAATTTGAAACACCCTAGTCATGATGAATGGCTAGGGTGTTTTTTTATGATGAATGAAGTCGGAGAGAATGGGAATAATGCCTAAATGGATGTAAAAAAATAGATGGAGACGAATAATGAAGTTTTTTACACAATCAATTACGAAAGAGAAACCATATAAAGATATTGTCTTAAATCGGGAAGATTTGCTTAATCATGCTAAAGAGATTGCGCGATATTATGCTCATCAGGAAACCAGCCAGCCCAAACGAACATTGTTACCTAGGGTTAAGCAAAATATGAAGTTCTTAACTCAAGCTTATCGTGAAATTATGGAATATTCGGCGAGAACTCAGGACGTTGTGCCAGCTACGGAATGGTTATTAGACAATTTTTATAGTTTGAAAGACTTAAGAGAGGAGATCGAAAGAAGCCTTCCTGATAAATTTGAGCGTCAATTACCACGCAATGCCAGTGGTGATTTTCAAGGATACCCGCGGATTTACGGGTTATTAGTTGAACTCATCGAACATACGGATAGTCAGTTGCAAAGTGACACGCTCAAAGAATTTATCAACGCTTACCAAGACCACGTGCCCTTGTCAAGCGGAGAATTATGGGCAATTCCCATAATGTTGCGCATTGTTTTGTTGGAAAACATCAGAAGATTAACAGAGCAAATTCTTTTTACCCAAGCGGAAAGAGAAGCGGCAGATCGCTGGGTGCTGCCCTTATTGAAACCAGAGCATGGGTCAGCAGAATGGGAAAAAATATTAAAAACACTCAGCCCACAGGAAGAATATTCTTCAGCTTATGCGGAACAGATGCTCAAACGTCTGAGGGATTTCGGTGTCGACGTCGCACCACTGTTACATTGGGTTGACCGGGTTGTTGCTAAGCAAGATACAACGATTGAGGAACTGGCAAAACTTGAACGTCAACGTCAGACTATGTATCAAGTGTCTATGGGCCATGCTATTTTGAGCATTCATTCTATCACCGCCGAAGATTGGAATCGATTTTTTGAAGAAGTAAGTCTGGTGGAAAATGTATTTAATAAGGACCCAAGTAGAGTTTATAGCGAAATGGACTTTGGCTCACGCGACGCTTATCGCCATCAGGTGGAAAAAATCGCTCGACATTTCAAAGTTTCAGAGCTAGTTGTCGCTCGGAAAGTGTTAACTAGAGCGGAAAAGGCCGATGCTCAAGGAGTCTCATTAGCCTCGCATATCGGTTATGATTTGATTGGAGCAGGACGTGTTGCGCTGGAACAGGATCTGAAACAAGACTTTGGAGAGTTCCCGAACTTGGGGAGTAAGATTCGTCGCGCCATTCGGAAACGGCCAGTTTTATATTATTTTGGCTGCTTGTTAATTGGAATCGTGAGTCTCAGTTCTTGGATTTTAGCGCGCTCTCTGCTAGGGAAACCATTTTCTTTGAGCTACTTTGTTTTAGCGATAGGGCTTTTAATTTGGGCGAGTAGTTTGATTATTCCTTTAGTAAATTGGGTGTCGTCGAAACTTCTCAACCCAACCTTCTTGCCAAAATTAGAGTTGAGGGAAGGGATTCCTGAAGAATTACGGACCATGGTCGCAGTGCCTACGCTTTTAACGAGTGTCAACAGGGTCAAAGAACTCTTTGGAGAAATTGAAGTCTATTATCTGGCGAATCGAGATGAGAATTTGCATTTTGCACTCTTGGGTGATTTTGCGGATGCCTCTTCGGAGATAGTTCAAGGTGATGAGGAAATTATTGCGGTGGCAACTGCGGCGATTGAGAATCTAAACCGTAAGTACGGTCATAATAGGTTTTACTTCTTTCATCGCAAACGGATTTTTAATGCTTCTGAAGGTGTCTGGATGGGATGGGAGAGAAAACGCGGCAAGCTTGCCGAGTTTAACTGCCTTTTGCGTCAGGATGGAGCAACTAGTTATGATGTTCAAATTGGTGAATTATCAATCCTGCCAACCTTTCGTTATGTAATCACCCTTGATGCCGACACTCAGTTGCCACAGGGAACGGCCAAAAAACTGATTGGGACTCTTGCTCACCCTCTCCATGCCCCGCGCCTGAGCGAGGATGGAGGAAGGGTGGTGCAAGGCTATGGGATCCTTCAACCGCGGGTGGGAGTTTCAATTCTGAGCGCAGGGGCCTCTATATTTGCACGTATTTTTTCAGGTAGAGTTGGAGTTGATCCGTATTCAACCGCGGTATCCGATGTTTATCAAGATTTGTTTGGCGAGGGTATTTTTACAGGGAAGGGAATTTATGATGTTGATATTTTCCATCAGGTGACTCATAAGGCGTTTCCTGAAAATACCATTCTCAGTCATGACCTGATCGAGGGATTGTATGCCAGGGCAGGACTTTTAACGGATGTGGAGTTGATTGATGGTTATCCGGCCAACTACCTCGCTTATATGCGTCGCCAACACCGCTGGGTCAGAGGGGATTGGCAGCTTTTACCTTGGCTATTTAAGCCGATTCCTTTTGTTTCACGCTGGAAGATTTTTGATAACTTGAGGAGAAGCTTAGAGGCTCCAGCTATGTTATTAATACTCAGTTTAGCGTTCACGGTCCTTTCGGGGAATCCCTGGGTTTGGGTGGGTATGATTTCCTTGAGTTTATGCTGGCCAATGCTTTTATGTTTGGTCAGTAGGGTATTTGTCGAAGAAGCAGAATGGGGAATCATTGGCCAAGAGCTCTTGAACTTGGTAACTCAGTTGGCGCTTCAGTTTGTATTCCTGCCGTACCAAGCTCTTATAATGCTTGATGCGATCGTGCGAAGCCTCTATCGACAGTTTGTTTCCCACCAATACCTGTTGGAATGGGAAACCGCTGCCGACACGGAGAAACGCATAGCTGTCAGCTTCAAATCGATGTTTAGCATGATGTGGTCAGTTATCCTCTTTGTCTTGCTTGCTGTTTTGACCATTCGTTTTGCGTATCCCACCAAGTTAGGACGATTTGTGCCGTTGGCGGTTGCCTGGGTCGCTTCACTTTGGGTTGCGTATCGCGTAAGTCTGCCCAAGCAGTATAAAAAAGAACTACTTTCGTTTTCGGAGCAGCTGGCTTTACGACGCTTTGCCAGAAAAATATGGGCTTTTTTTGAAGAATTTGTTGACGGTGAGGATCATTGGCTTCCGCCAGACAATGTACAAATTGATCCCCCCAACGGTGTCGCCCATCGGACGTCTCCCACAAACATAGGGCTTGCCTTGCTTGCGAATTTGTCCGCCAGAGATTTTGGCTATATTACGTTAGGAACGATGCAGGAGCGAATTGGGCATACGCTACAAACGCTTGAGGGGTTAGAACACTGGCAAGGACATCTTTATAATTGGTATGATACCCAGAGTCTCGTGCCCTTAGAGCCACGTTATGTGTCCACAGTCGATAGCGGAAATTTTGTGCTTTATCTGTTAACTTTAAAATCGGGACTGGCAGAATCAATAAGAGAAAAACCCCTGTTTGATCACCAATATGTCCGTGGTCTTAAGGATACTTATAACTTATTGATTGAAGAAGTTGGTAAAGATACGTATGCGGAGCTTAACGGATTTGGGCAGGCCCTTGATCAAGTTCTGGGTTCTGATGAGACCTGGAATCTTCAGAGCTGGATGAATCTATTGACTCTATGGCCAGCGTCCTTTTTAGACTATGAGTTAACTAAAGAGGGTGACTATTGGGCACAGCGTTTAGATACAATGATTCGAAGCTTTCGTCAGGAGACGCAAGAAATTTATCCATGGGTCGTTGACCCTAACTACTTAGAAACGAAGGAGTTCCTTAAAGGGCCGGCTTTTGAAGCAGCTGGTTTGTGTGAACTTGCTAAGTACTATACCAATGGATTGGAAGAAGACAGTTTCCCCCCAGAGAGTCAGATGACGATTCGATCGGCTCTAATGAAGATTCAAAATTATATTTATAGCTCAGAGAAATTACAACAACGGCTTGAAACAATGGTTTTGGCTACGGATTTCTGCCCTCTATTTGACGAAGCACGGCAACTCTTTTCGATTGGCTATCGTGTTGCAGAAAGCGTGCTTGATAAGTCCTATTATGACTTATTGGCTTCAGAGGCCCGCCAGACAAGCTTTATTGCGATTGCCAAAGGGGATGTGTCTTACAGTCATTGGTTCAAACTAGGGCGCTCCTTGACAATGGCTAAAGGAAAACGCAGTTTAGTCTCTTGGAGTGGAACGATGTTTGAATTTCTCATGCCGCTCTTGGTTATGCGGAATTACGAACGAACACTGCTCGACGAAACGTATCGTTCCGTTGTGGAAGTACAAAGGAAGTATGGTCTGGAAATGGGCATACCTTGGGGCATATCGGAGTCCGGGTTTTATGCTTTCGACCCTCGGCTCAATTATCAATATAAAGCCTTCGGGGTTCCGGGACTTGGTCTTAAACGTGGCTTAATCCAAGATCTTGTGATTGCGCCTTATGCGAGCTTTTTAGCCTTAATGGTTTTTCCGCAGGCAGCATTAGCAAATATTTCGCTGATGGAAGAAAAGGGTTTTGCGGGACGTTATGGGTTATATGAAGCGGCTGACTTTACCAGTGAACGTATCCCTGTTGGGCGTTCTTTTATGCTGATCAAAAGTTTTATGGCCCATCACCAAGGAATGAGTTTAGTAGCACTTGGCAATGCATTATTTGAAAATTGTATGCAACAGCGTTTGCATACTGAAGCCTTAATTCAAGCCGCAGAGCTTTTGCTTCAAGAACGCTTACCGGAGTCGACCGCCGCTATTCCTCAACTTGTAGGTGAGCATGTTGCGAAGGAACGTCAAGTTAAGGGTGTCGATCTGGAAAACAATCAGTTTATTTTTATGAATACCGTTAAGAGTCCGATTCCGGTTACTCACTGCATTTCTAATGGACAATATTCTGTCATGCTGACAAATTCTGGGGCGGGGTTTAGCCGTTTTAAAGAGATTAGTCTCTCGCGCTGGCGAGAAGACGTGACGAGAGATGCTTGGGGCATGTACTTTTATATTCAAAACTTGAATTCCGGTGATGTATGGTCGGCAACCCACCAACCTTGCCGGAATTCCGGAGAAGACTATAAAGTGACTTATGCACCGGACTTGGTTGAGTTTTCACGGAAGGATGGTAACATTACAACCCACACTGAAGTGGTCGTATCCCCTGAAGACCAAGCGGAGATGCGCCGCATTTCTTTGACAAATCACAGTAAGTATGAGCGGATTGTGGAGGTAACGAGCTATTTTGAAGTGGTCTTGGCTAAGCCAAGCGAAGATTTAGCCCATCCAGCCTTTAGTAATCTCTTTATTCAAACTGAATTTGCGCATGAGGCGTTGTTAGCGTCCCGAAGACCACGCAGCGAAAAGCAGGCACAGTTATGGCTTATGCACACGGTTGCTACAGAAGGAGAAAAGGTGGGCTCACTTCAATATGAGACGGACCGCGCGCGTTTTATAGGACGAGGGAGAAGTCTTGCTAAGCCGCAAGCCTTAGACGCCAATCATCCCTTGTCAAGTACTATCGGAGCAGTTCTGGATCCTATTATGAGTCTGCGTCAGCGGGTTAGGATTGGTCCAGGGCAAACTGTTCGAGTCTCTTTCTCCGTTGGATACGCGAAGAATCGAGAGGAAATCGTCCATATTGCCGAAAAATACCGAGATCCGCTGGCTGTTAATAGAGCGTTTGAGTTAGCGTGGACACATAGCAAAATGGAGCTTCGCCATCTGAATTTGACGGCGGCACAGGCAAATGAGGGTTTAAGCCTCGGAGGTCATTTGCTGTATATTAGTCCTTGTCGCAGAGATGTGGCGGAGTATATTGAGCATAATCGTAAAGGGCAGTCTTCTCTATGGCCTTATGCTATTTCGGGAGATCTTCCCATTGTCCTTGTTCGTGTGAAAGCCACTGAAGATTTGGATTTGGTGCGCCGACTTTTGACGATTCATGAATACTGGCGGCTTAAAGGATTGGTCGCTGATCTAGTCATTCTTAATGAAGATGAGAGTGGATATGTTCAGGCCTTCCAAGATAATCTGCGTGATTTAATTTCAATGGGACATGCTCGAGATCTTTTAAATCAGTCGGGTGGCGTCTTTCTCCTACAAAAAGGCCATGTTCATCCGGATGATGTCAATCTTCTCTGTGCCGTCGCTCGGATGATTTTCAGTGGAGATGGAGGGTCGTGTTCTGTTCAATTTCGCAAAAAAGGGAAAGTTATCTTCTCTGAGGGTGGGTATAGTGAGGCGGATAGCTCAGCGCAACCGCTCCAAATTGTTTCCAAGAAGAAGCGTGAGCTTCGCGAAGAAGTCGTTGGTCAAACAACTGCTCAACTGCAGTTTGCTAATGGCTATGGTGGCTTTAGCGCAGATGGTCAGGAGTATATAATCGAACTGCAGGAAGGTATGAACACGCCCCTGCCTTGGATTAATGTGATTGCCAATTCTAAGTTTGGTTTTCAAGTCTCTGAAGCAGGTGCTGGTTACACATGGTCTCTCAACAGTAGGGAATACAAGCTTACCCCCTGGTCAAATGATCCAATTCTCGATCCAATTGGGGAAGCTTTGTATTTGCGTGATGAAGAAACTGGCGAATCTTGGTCGGTTACCGCTAATCCCAAACGTGAGAAGGGTTCCTATACGATTCGGCATGGCCAAGGGTATTCGATTTTTGAGCATCAAAGTCATGGCTTGAAGCAAACTCTTCGTCTCTTTGTCCCTCTCATGGAGCCAGTGAAGATCATTGAATTAGTGATTTCGAATACGACAGATCAGGCCTTACGCTTAAGCGCGGTTTATTATGTTGAATGGGTGATGGGCGTGGCTCGCGAACAGACCGCTCCCTATCTTGTGACGGAATATGATGGCGATCGCAACATCTTTTTTATTCGCAACACCTATCAAGAAGAGTATGCTGGGCGGATGGGATTTTTAACTGCTTTTGGAGCGGATGTGACAAGTTATACTGCGGATCGCTCTGAATTTATCGGACGTAACGGGAGTTTAGAAGATCCTCTGGGGTTAAAGCTGGACCGCTTCTCAGAAACAGTCGGAGCGGGGCTTGACCCTTGTTCTGCGCTGCAACTCATCGTTTCCTTAGCTCCTGGTGAGACTAAGACCATCACATTCTTACTGGGTGAAACGGAAAATCGACAAGAGGCGGAGCGAATCATATCCGCTTATGGAAAGCCTAAGAGGATTTCAGAAGCGTTTGCGGAAGTAAAGAGGTATTGGGATGAGTTGTTGGGCAACATTCAAGTTCATACACCTGACTCATCCATGAATTTATTACTAAACCGTTGGTTGCTTTATCAGACGGTTGTCTGCAGGCTCTGGGCTCGTTCAGCTTTTTATCAATCCGGGGGAGCCTTTGGTTTTAGGGATCAACTTCAGGATGTAATGGCTCTTGTCTATACGGCTCCCGAGGTTAGCAGAGAACAGATTATTCTCCATTGCGGTCATCAGTTTGTAGAAGGGGATGTCCAACATTGGTGGCATGCTGGAACAGGCAAAGGAATACGAACGAAATTCTCAGATGATTTATTATGGTTACCCTTTGTAACTGCCCATTATATTGAACGTACAGGGGACTATGGGATTTTGGATGAATCAAACACTTTCCTTGAGGACCAGTCCCTTAAAGAGGATGAAGATGAACGTTACTCAATTCCCAGAATTTCTAAAGAACAGGGAACTGTGTATGAACATTGTCTTCGGGCCATCGAAAGAGGGGCGCATTTTGGTGAACACGGCTTACCTCTTATCGGCACTGGAGACTGGAATGATGGATTTAGTCGAATCGGACCTAAAGGAAAAGGAGAAAGCGTGTGGCTGGGCTGGTTTCTGTATCTGGTTTTGACGCGTTTTGCCACGCTATGTGATGTTCGTCAAGACCTGGAGCGGGGAGCACGGTACCGGCGAATGGCAGAGGAGCTCCAACATAATATGGAGTTGCATGGTTGGGATGGCGGCTGGTATCGGCGGGCTTATTTCGACGATGGGACACCTTTAGGATCTGCCCAGAATACAGAATGTCAAATTGATGCTCTTGCCCAGTCTTGGTCGGTTCTTTCTGGAGCGGCCAAACCAACTCGGGCTAAAGATGCCATGCTGGCCTTGGAACACTATTTGTGGCGCAAAGAAGATGGGATTCTCTTGTTACTGACCCCACCTTTCGACAAGTTTTTGCCCGATCCTGGCTACATTAAAGGGTATGTTCCCGGGGTCCGTGAAAATGGTGGACAATATACTCACGGAGCAACTTGGGCAGTTATGGCTTATGCAAGTTTGGGGGAAGGGGACAAGGCTGCGGAGCTATTTCAGATGTTAAGCCCCATCTATCATGCTCGGACAGAACATGAAGTGAACCGCTACAAAGTGGAACCCTATGTTATGGCGGCTGATGTTTACGCCACACATCCCCATGTAGGCAGGGGAGGGTGGACGTGGTATTCTGGAGCATCCGGGTGGATGTATCAGGCAGGGCTTGAAGGGATCTTAGGTTTTAAATGCCAAGGGGATAAACTAGTTTTAAAGCCTTGTATTCCAAGCCGTTGGACAGGTTATCGCTTAACTTATCAGTATCAATCGACTCAATACGAGATCATCGTCGAGAATCCAGAGGGTAGAATGACCGGATGTGAGAGGGTTACTTTGGATGAAGAAGTGTTACCGGAACCTGTCATAGTGTTAAAGGATGATGGTCAAGTCCATACGGTTCGTTTAACACTGTAAACGATAATCGTTGATCTGTCTCACCAGATAGGTTATTATTTCAAGGGAAGAGGAGGAATAAAATGGACTTTTACCGCGCTCTATCAGAATACTATGATGAGATCTTTCCGTTAAAGGGAGCACAAAAGACGTTCTTACATGCTTATCTAAAACAGGAATCTTTGAGATCGATATTGGATATTGGGTGTGGCACAGGAACGTTTGCTTTGGAATTAAGCCAAACAGGAATAAGAGTGCTTGGTGTGGATTTAAGTGAAGAGATGCTTGAGATCTCTAGAAAGAAAGCTCAAGCAACCGCAAGCACCGCCTCGTTTTCCTCAGTGGATATGCGGGATCTCAGAAGTATAACAGAACTATTCGACGGGGTCATTTGCATTGGAAATACCTTAGCTCATGTGTCTGGGGAAATTGAGTTAAAACAGGTATTGACTCAATTCCGGGAGAAGGGCACTCACCTCTTAGTGCAAATTGTAAACTATGATCGGATTTTAGCTAAGCAAGTCAAGGAGCTGCCTATAATTAAGACCTCACACCTAATATTTTCCCGATTCTATACGCATCGTCCGGATGGAAAACTGGATTTTTCGATGAAAATCGAGTTCCCAGACACGAGACAGGCTGTTTCAGGGAGTAATCTTTTGTTTCCTATAAAATGTGAGCTTCTGAAAACGGCCTTGCTTGAGACAGGCTGGGAAGTTTCGGGGTTATGGGGAAACTTTGAAAAAGAACCGTGGACAGAAGATTCACCGGCAACAGTTTTGAAAGCGAAGTGCATACCTGGGTAAATAACTAAGGCTATAATTAGGGGCTGCCTCAGAATGAGTGTACTAAACATCATTTTGAGACAGCTCCTTAAGTACAGTAAGCGTACAATTTGTGGATGTGTTTCCCTAGACAGGGCACGTGGAGACCTGTGTACTGCTATATCACAAAGAATATTCGGTAGGGGAAAAGGGCAAGAAGGTTACGGTTGAGGTTGGGATGCATAAGTAAAGTAAAATAATCCACTTATATTAAAGTGCATCTGCTAATCAAGGCAGGTGCTTTTTAATACGGGTGGATATACAAAAATTATCTAAAAAATGGCGAAATAAGCTATACTTATATGCTATTATTGGTTTATGCTAAAGGAAGTATATGGCATTGGAGATTATCATTTCAGAAAAATGTCCACTGGGTATGGTAGAATGAGAATTATTATAGAACTTGTATAATGAATTTACAACAAGTTGAAATAAGGAGATAACTAATATATGGATAATGAAACTTATAACAATATCGTTAGTTTAATATGGGGTATCGCTGATGACTGTCTACGAGATGTATACGTTAGGGGTAAGTATAGAGACGTAATCCTACCTATGACAGTTATTAGGCGTTTAGATGCTGTACTTGAAGATAGCAAGGAAGCAGTCATTGTCATGAAGAAAACCCTGGATGAGGCAGGGATTTTGAATCAAACCGATGCATTATGTAGTGCAGCAGGAGAGGCTTTTTGTAATAGTTCACCCTTTACTCTAAAAGACCTTAAATCAAGAGCGAAAAACCAGCAGTTAAAAGCAGACTTCATCGCTTACTTAGATGGGTTTTCACCGAATGTTCAAGATATACTGGAAAAGTTTAAGTTTAGAAATCAAATCGATACAATGCTTGATGCAGACATACTAGGAGCGGTCATCGAAAAATTTGTGTCACCTAGTATAAACTTAAGTCCAAAGCCTGTTTACAATGACAAGGGCGAAGAAAAGCTCCCAGCACTGGATAATCATACGATGGGCGTCATATTTGAAGAGTTGATTCGTAGGTTCAGTGAAGAAAACAACGAAGAAGCCGGAGAGCATTTTACCCCTCGTGATGTTGTAGAACTTATGGCAGATGTTATTTTTATACCTATTCAAGATAAGATCAACGATGGAACCTATCTTTGCTATGACGGAGCAAGTGGCACGGGCGGAATGCTTACGATTGCGGAAAAAAGAATTATGGAGTTAGCGCAGGAAAACAACAAGCAAGTAGCAATTCACCTATATGGCCAAGAGATTAACCCTGAGACCTATGCAATCACCAAAGCTGACCTACTTATTAAAGGTGATGGTGATCAAGTCGAAAATATTAAATATGGCTCCACCTTGTCCAATGACGGACTACCCACTCAAGAATTTGACTTTATGCTAAGTAATCCACCTTATGGTAAAGCGTGGAAGGTAGACGCAGAAAAGCTGGGTGGCAAGGGAGATATCACAGATTCTCGCTTTGTTATATCGTTTAAAGGTGAGCCCGATTATAAAATGATACCCCGTATTAGTGATGGTCAAATGCTTTTCCTAGCCAATAACATAGCTAAAATGAAGCATAATACCAAGCTTGGCAGCAGAATCGCAGAGGTTCACAATGGTTCTTCGCTATTCACGGGTGATGCAGGCGGAGGCGAGAGCAATTTTAGACGCTATATCATCGAAAGTGATTACCTAGAAGCTATTATAGCCTTGCCCGAGCATATGTTCTACAATACAGGGATTTCAACTTATATATGGGTCCTCACGAATAGAAAAGAGAACAGAAGAAAGGGTAAGGTTCAGTTAATAGATGCGACTAACCTTAAATCGCCACTTCGTAAGAACTTAGGGAACAAGAACTGTGAATTGGCCGAGGAGATCAGACAACAAATTACGCAGCTATTGCTCAACTTCGAAGAAAATGAATACAGTAAGGTCTTGGATAATGAGGAATTCGGTTATTTCAAGATTACAGTGAATAGACCTCAAAGAGGCGAGGCTGGGAATTTCATAACAGATAAGAAAGGTAAGCCAAAAGCAGACAAAAATCTTACGGGTATAGAACATATTCCATTGAACTTTGAAGGCGGCATTGAGAAGTTCTTCAAAGAAGAAGTGCAATCTTTTACTCCAGACGCTTGGATTGATTATAGCAAGACACAAATTGGCTATGAGATAAGCTTTACAAAGTATTTCTATAAGCCAGTGCAACTCCGTACCCTCTTGGAGATCAAGGTGGATATAAAAGCATTAGAGGCACAAAATGAAGGACTATTAAATGAAATCATAGGGGGCTAGGGTATATGCTAACTGTTTTGGAACCTTATGATGAGTATAAAAATATTGAGTTACTGTGGTTAGATACTATTCCAACCCATTGGCATTTTGTAAGAGCAAAGACTATGTTCAAGATAGTTGATATTCGTTCGGAAACAGGTGAAGAAGAGTTGTTATCGGTATCCTCTAAAAATGGTGTTGTTAAAAGAACTAGCGCCAATGTTACTATGTTTAAGGCTGAATCATATAAAGGATATAAGCTTTGTTGGCCAGAGGATTTAGTTGTCAATAGTTTGTGGGCATGGCAAAGAGGCCTCGGGTTTTCCCGCTACTTTGGAATAATTAGTACGGCGTATAGTGTTTATCGTCTTACGAACGAGGACAGATTTAACTATAAATATTATGATTATCTAGTTCGTGGCGTAAATTATGCCTGGGAATTAAGAGTACGCTCGAAGGGGATTTGGAAATCAAGATATCAATTGAGTGATCAGTCCTTTATGGATAGCGCTATGATTTGTCCGCCTAAAGATGAACAGGACCAAATTGTCCGTTACTTGGATTGTTCACTGTCTAAGATTAACAAGTTTATAAAGACAAATAAAAAGCTTATAGAAGTTCTAAAAGAGCAAAAGCAAGCAGAAATCGATGAAGCTGTTACCAAAGGCTTAAACCTTAATGTAAAGATGAAACTATCTGGCATTAATTGGCTGGGGGATCTACCGGAGCACTGGAAGGTCGTTTACCTAAATCGATATCTTACAGGGATTGAACAGGGCTGGAGTCCAGTTGCTGCACAGGGTAAGCTTGGTAAAGACCAATGGGCTGTGTTAACCCTCTCTGCTGTCAAACAGGGATATTTTTATCAGCATGAAAATAAACCACTGTCTCCATCAGCTCCTATAAAAGCAAATCTTGAAATACAACAAGGTGACTTTCTATTGGCACGCTCGAACACTCGTAGCCTTGTGGGTGATGTTTGCGTCGTTGAACATACAAGACCAAAATTAATATTTAGTGATCTTATATACCGTATAAATTGTATGATTTGATTGCTAATATGGAGCAGCACCAAGTGTATACGGACTACCATGTAGATACGATTGTAGCGTTTTATTTAAAGGGTGCTGATCGAGATAAGCTAGATCCATTGCTGGATGTATGCTCAAGGTTGTACGAGGATTTAGATGAAGATTCACAAGTTGATTTTAAGGGTAGTGCGAAGGCTTTTGTAAGGACTTATGGATTTTTAGGTGCAATCTTACCCTATGGAAATCCAGAATGGGAGAAGCTGTCTATTTTCCTTAACTTACTTATTCCAAAGTTACCATCACCTAAAACTGACGATTTATCCAAAGGTATACTTGAATCAATCGATCTGGATAGTTATAGGGTAGAAGTTAAGACTACCTTCTCCATTTCATTAGAGGGACAGGGAGAATATAAGATTAATCCAGTACCAACGGGTAGTGGCGGGGGTATGGCGGAAACTGAAATGGATTTGTTAAGTAGCATACTCGCATTATTCCATGATTTGTTTGGTAACATTCCCTGGAAAGATGAAGACCAAATAAAGCGTCATATTGCTGCAATTCCAGCAACGGTAGCAAGAGACACTGCATATCAAAATGCCATGAAGAACTCTGATAAACAGAACGCTAGGATAGAAAGTGAAAGAGCATTGAAGAAAGTAATTATGAACATCATGGTTGATAATATGGAGTTGTTTAAGCAATACAATGACAATCCGTCGTTTAAGAAATGGCTTTCTGATTTAGTGTTTGATACAACTTATAACACTAAGGGTGATGTTTTCGATGGAGAAATTAACATGGGCTGACTTTAACTTTTTATGCCAATAACTCGCTATAGTACCTTTGTAAGAGGTACCTCAATGAATAAATTATTAGAAGTCTATAAAAAGGGGTGTCAATATGGCAGAAATCAAATTCGAAATCAAGGAAACAATCGGTGTCCTATCAGAATCAACAAAAGGGTGGACTAAGGAACTTAGCCTTGTTAGTTGGAACGATAATGCCTCAAATTACCACATCCCTTATCCACTCGCCCCGGATTATTCCCAGATCAGGGAAGGGTGTCCCGGCTTGGTAAAGAAGAGCTGTGGAAGTTAAGTGATGTTCTGGGTGGGCGCGTGTTGTAATCTAGTAATCGCTTTTGGGTGTAGTGAAGTTTCATATAAGGGGGTATATTACCCTGAGGGAACGTATGTCTATGCTTTTAATGAGTAAGTTCAAAGTAGCCGTTATAATCTTATTGTTGCTCACGGTTATTTTATTTAAAACCCTTCCTCTTATTAAGAATGGTATTAATACTGTATCAAAGTACCAAAGCCAACAGATCCAAAGTATTCAAGAAATTGAACAGAATGTAAATGTTGGTAAGCGATATGAAGCAGTATTGACAGTCACAAAGTTTAATATCGACCCCAAGACACAGGCCAAATTTATAGCAGTATCGGACGGCAGTAATTCAATTGATGCGGTGATCTTTAAAGAAGTAGAGGATATTCCTATTATTAAAGTTGATAGCAAATATAAAGTCACAGGGATTTTAAATATCTACAAATCGAAATATGAATTGATTGTGAGGAAAATTGAAGATCCTACAAAATGACAGAGAATTTTGTATACCCATGGGACAAGGCTGGAGACCGACACATTGAGGGTAATTCTGCACACACTTGAAATCGAGAACGGTAGGAGCATCCCAAACCGTCATAATACATAACGGGAAATTGCTCCTAGGTCGCTGGCAGGGTATTTGTTTTTGTAAATTTGACGGTCTGCGTGAGAGTACTTGTTATGTGAAGATTCTAGATGAAGTCTAAATATTCAACCAATTAATGATATATTATTCTTTTAGCACCAACATATGCTCTGCGCCAATACGAACTAAAGCTGCAAATTTTTACACCTTTATGGCTAGTGGCATTAATAAATTTTCTGTGACCAAGATACATTCCGACATGAGATACTCGATTGCGCCCATGAAATCTGAAGAAAAATAAATCGCCTGGAAGAAGCCGATTGGCTGGGACATAAGCTCCTACTTTATATTGACGGGAACTAACTCTCGGGAGGTGAATTTCCGCGGCTCTGTATGCTTTCATCGTAAGTGCAGAACAATCAATACCTCGATAGCTTGTCCCACCCCAAACATATCTAGTTCCAATATAACTTTCGGCTTTCGTTATAACATGACGTACTTTGGCTAAATGAGAAGTACCTATAGAAGCATTTGCAACTGGAATGAAACATAAAACTCCCATAAAGACCGATATAATTAAGGTTGTAATTTTCTTTATCATGTTAACCTCCAAGGTATGAATTTGTTCTTTTGAGAACGTGTCCGAAGTATAACACACTCACACCCTAGTTATCATTATCAAGTTGTTGGTCTTGATGCCATATTCTGAGAGCATAAACAAGAATTAAATAAGAGGCGATAGCTCTGATATCCCGCCCATCATTGTCAAGACGAAAGGCAGCCTGTTTGGAGTAAGGCCACCTTTCTAGATCTGCTAATTAATTAGATGTTTGACGCTAAACAGAGCGACTTTTTTTGTTTGTAAAATTACAAGGAGGAATTAAAGAGTTTTTGTATAATTATACACTTAGGTGATTGAAATGAAAGACGATAGGGCAATGTCTCGATTGCAAAAAGAAATTTTTAGCGTCTTTGTCTTTGTAGGATAAAGTTCTCTCGAACCTACACGAGTTGAGTGAAATTAGCCGAAGCATCTTGTGGGGATATCGAGGGATGCTTATTGGGGTTGCATGGCACCGTATCAACAGCCTCATTCTTCAACAATTACTCCTTCCAGGAGTTCAGTGTGTAGATCTATATAAAATTTGGAAAGTTGCAACGGAATGTTTACCAATTCAAAGCAGAAGGCATTTTGAGGACAAATCAGAAATGAGTATATAAAGGGTGATCTTAATGTACATAGCCTTCCCTGCAGATGAAAAAACTAAAGCTAGGTGTATTCTGTATGTAAATCTCTGGGCATTACCTATGAAGAGTGGTTCGAGACTGCTTTAATAGAATCAGAGCATGACGTTTTGACTGAGCTTTTATCTGGAGATGAATCAGACTGGATGTGGGATGCTAACCTTTGTCGGTTTGTTCGCCGTACTGACGATGAATAAGCGTCTTTTTTCTTTTTGTTGGAGGAATTTAGCAACTTATGAAGAACTTGTTTGTTTGGAAAGGTGAGTTATGGAATAAATTTTGTCAAAGCGGTAAGTAATGGAGAACTCGGAAGACGTGTGTGATATAGATAAAATGAATCTGGCATCAAGAATATATTTGCTAAGTAAGAAGTGAGCCTAATGATCGTTGAAATACAACCACTAAAATCAATCTATTCTGGACACTTCTTGTGGACTAAACTACAAAAGCTACAGAGAAAAGTAATGATTATGGATGTCTTTAAAGTGAAAAGAGGAGTAAAAATGAAAAAAATATTTATTGATGAAAGTGGAAATACTGGTGCGATAAATTTTAATAGTAAATTTAACTTTTTAGACCAGCCTTATTTTGCTTTAGGTGGAATATTAATTGATGTAAATTATGAAAATATGTTATTGCAAGAAATAAGTGAGATATTTCATAAAAATGGTATTCAAGGGGAACTTAAGTTTACTAATAAAAAATATAAGAATAATGAAAAACTGATTTCTGAATTGTTAAATACTATCAATTCATACTCATGTGAATTATTTTTTGATATAACAAATAAAAAATATAAAATAATACACAATATTACTGATTATTGTGTTTATCCTTATTACGAAAGACAGATTGAAACTAAAAATGAAGAATTTAGAATGCTATTAAAGGTAATAACTGACTATTTATATAATGAACTTTCCGATGCCGTAGTTCAAAAATTTGTAAATTTATGCAATAAGAGTGGATTTAAAATTGAAGAGCTAGTGGATTCAATTGATGCTATTCATGAAAATGTTTCTAGCACTTATATAAAGCAAAATCTTAAGAGTACGATCGACTCAATCCAAAACTATGATAAATTTGGTTTGTCTAAAAAAAAATTTATTTCCATTATATGATACCACTAATAGCGGGCAAACATTTTTTGCCTTATCACCTAATATAGATGCATTTAATAATTTAGTACTTAGTCTTTCAAAATATGCACTAAATGAAAAAATACATATTATTCATGATGAACAAAAACAATTTAGTAAAAGCTTAAATAATTGGGTTGCTAATATTAATTTATTAACTAGCTTAAAAGTATATATAGAATTTATTGAATCTAAGCAAAATAAACTTATTCAAGTAATAGACTATCTTACAGGTCATATTAATGATTTTTTCAGACAAAAGAGTTATTGCGATAAAACTTATAAAAGCAAAGAAATAAAAGAGCTGATCTCTACAAAAACGAATATTACATCAATTTACGAAGAACAAAAAGCTGTTTTAGATAAATTATTTCCAATAAATGATGAAGTACTATATAATAATATTAAAGAGGAATTTATAAATTATAATTCTAAGTAATTCTTATAATTAGGTATAGTCTGTAATGCTCTAAAAGTGCACGGTTGACACTCGTGTTTTTTCCATTCCTTTCTCAGTACCTCAAAACGCAGTATAGTCGAGCGTTTCAGAAAGTAAAACGTCTATGAGGTGAGATACATGGATGATCAGGTGGAAGAAATAAGACCAATAAGAAGAGTTAGCCCAGTACGAAAGGTTGCACTTGTCAGACCCAGAAGGGGCCGCCGCGAACTAATGTTTCAATTCAATCAGAAAGGTCAAATACCTAATAAAATAAAGTTAGACAAAGAGAAGATACCTGTTGATTCACAGAGTACAGATTCTAGCACTGTTCCCAATCCCAACGAATATGCTTTAGAATTAAAAAAACGTATTGCATTTGATCGAGCAATGATAATAGGCGAAGAACTGACCAGATAAGGAGTGATATTCTCATATGAAGAATTGTGATATGAAGTTGGATGGCACTATATTGACTATAACGGTTGATATCTCAAAGGAATTTGGCAAATCAGCGTCGGGGAAAAGTATTATTATTGCCTCAACTGAAGGGAATGTGTCTATACCAGAGAATGAGGAAATAAAAATCGGTCTCAATATCTATCGAAAGCCATAAAGTTGGTCTGACGATAAGCAATCTGAGTTGTTAGGAGGTTTTATATGTGCGGTCGCTTTTCGATAATTGATATTGAGGATATAAGAGAACGGTTTAAAACCGAACCGATAGACTTAAAACCAAACTACAACGTAGCCCCCTCTCAGGATGTCCCCGTTATACTTAACAATGGTTCAAACAAATTAGCTATGTTCAGGTGGGGCCTAATACCATTTTGGGCAAAAGACCCTTCGATCGGTAATAAACTAATAAATGCTAGGGCAGAAACTCTAGACGAAAAGCCCAATTTCAAAACCAGCCTTCAAAGAAAGCGTTGTCTTGTTGTCGCCGACGGGTTTTACGAGTGGAAGATAGAGGGCTCCACCAAACGACCCTTTCGGATAACTCTAAAAAATAATGAATTATTCGGATTTGCTGGTCTTTGGGATACGTGGAAGTCTCCGATCGGGGATATAATAAATTCATGCAGTATTATAACAACGACTCCTAATGATCTTATGGCTCCGATTCATAATAGAATGCCTGTCATATTATCGCGGGATTCTGAGCTGGTATGGTTGGATCAGAGTATTGTGGATAGTCATTTACTAAAGAGTTTATTAGTGCCTTATCCAGCGGACCTAATGATCGCCTATGAGGTTTCAACATTAGTAAATTCGCCTAGGAATAATGGGCCAGAGTGTTTGGGTCCTGTGCAACCTAAACTATTTTAAGCTTTCATCAACTGTGGCATAACAAAAACCACATTGACCCAGTTACAATTGACTAGACATCATGGGGTAGTCTGTGTCATCAACTGTTCCTCCCGTTGCAAATCTTACTCCACTATTCAAAAACGAGGATCTGAACATTGCACCATTCCCGAACCTGTCACGTATAGAATCGACTGTCCGATCAACTGTTCGCTGCTTCTCATAATCTTTCTCGAAAAGGGATAGTTGACGGAAATTATCTGTGGTCAGTTCCGACACGCGAACGCCTAACTGTCGGACAGGCCCACCTTTCCAAAGTTCGTCGAATAGTTCACAAGCTACTGCGTGGATAGCATTAGTACAATCAATTGGAGATGAAAATTTCCTTTGATGTGAACAAGAATAGAATTCATTAGTCTTTAGCGAAACGAAAACTAACCGAGCACAATATTTAGCCTGTCTTAATCTAGCAGCAACTGTCTCTGTCAAAGACAGCAAAACAAGGTGAGCGGTCGTTTTATCTGAAACATCGAAAGAGATTGTAGTTGAGTTTCCAATCCCTTTAATCAAAGGTCTACGTGTTTCACGCACTGGGCTCGCTTCGTTTCCGTTAGCGTAATTCCAGACCAATATACCATGGCTCTTAAGGAAGAGCTGAAGGATCTTGGGGTCATAATGAGCCAGATCACCAATCGTATTGATAGCCCGGCTCCGTAACTTCTTAGCAGTTGCACGACCGACCATGAACAGTTCTTCAATGGGAAGAACCCACATTTTTTCTGCAATCTCGCCTGGAAAAATGGTATGTACTTTATCAGGTTTCTTAAGCTCTGAGGCCATCTTAGCCAGGATCTTGTTCGTACTGACGCCGACGTTAACCGTAAAACCTAGCTCATTTCTAATGCGGTCTTTAATTATGTAAGCAGCTTCCACAGGATCTTTAAAAAGGCGTTCCATGTTCGTGAAATCCATAAGATACTCATCAATGCTGTACTGCTCAATCAGGGGTGAGTACTCCCTTAGAATATCACCAAAAGCTCGACTACATTGCATGTACAGTCCATAATTCGGACGTACTATAATCAGTCCTGGGCATTTCGCACTGGCGCTAAGAATACTTTCCCCGGTTTGAATATTATACTTCTTCGCAGGAATAGACTTCGTCAACACAATGCCATGTCGAGTTACGGGATCACCACTAACAACAGAAGGTACAGTTCTTAAGTCTAAAGGGTCGCCATGCTGTAAGCGATGTACGGCTTCCCAAGACAAATACGCTGAATTCGCATCGATATGAAATATAATTCGTTGGCTCACTGCACTTCACCTTTTTTGTAGGGAATATCTGTTTCTATTTTAACAAAACATTTGTTTGGTGTAAAGGAAGTGTATTTGCCAAATTATGCTGATTGAATACATAGGTAAGCTATCTGTCAATGGTGGTGTCGTGATTAATAACACTATGAATGCCTGTTTATAACTAAGGCCACACCCTGCGGCTGTTGAATTGTGTTTGTCAGATTGAGTGCCCACTAGAATTCCCCCTATTCTGCATGCTCTCAAAGCGGTGATTAAGAATAGTTAGACCGCTGTTTGAAATCAGGCAGTGAGGGGCAACCCCCTGCATATGGCAAGTAAATTATATAAAAGCCTCAAAATCCACTATCTTTAGCGGTTTTTGAGGCTTTTATATAAGAGCACGTGTTTGGGAGAATATAATGCATTTGTATGGCCAGGTCGTTTGTTGGAGCGGTCTGGTCATTTGTTTTTTCTTGGATTAATACATGCTCTTATTTTGTGGCTTCATCGAACTCGCTTTGGTTGGCCTGGGCTGCCTTAACCGCCAAAGCAACGCACGCTCCAACAATGGGATTATTACCCATTCCAATAAAACCCATCATATCAACATGCGCAGGAACGGAGCTTGACCCCGCAAACTGAGCGTCAGAATGCATTCGACCGAGTGTGTCGGTAAACCCATAAGACGCTGGACCAGCGGCTACATTATCCGGATGAAGTGTCCGCCCGGTTCCTCCACCAGAGGCCACTGAGAAAAAGGGATGCCCGTTTTCGATGGCCCATTTTTTATAGGTTCCTACTACAGGATGTTGAAAGCGCGTCGGATTTGTCGAGTTTCCAGTAATGGAAATATTAACGCCACGAGCTTTCATGATGGCAACTCCTTCATCCACCGAGTTAGCCCCGAAGACCCTCACCGCTTGACGTTTATCTGTGGCATATTTTTTTTCGTTTAAAACGATTAACTCATTTTTGGCAAAATCAAAGTCAGTTTGGACATACGTAAACCCTATCATGCGGGCAATAATCTTAGCTGCGTCTTTTCCCAGGCCGATGAGGACAACTTCGAGCGGTTTTTTGCGGGCTAAATCGGCATATTTGGATACCCCCAAAGCTCCTTCGGCTGCCGCAAACGATTCATGTCCAGCCACAAAGGCAAAGACGTTCGTTCGATCGTCGAGTAACATATTAGCTAGACGTCCATGCCCTAACCCCACTTCTCGTTGAAAAGCAATCGAGCCGGGAATGGTAAACGATTGTAAGCCTTCCCCAATGGATATGGCCGTTTTAGTCGCCTCAGTCTCTCCTGACTTAAGAGCCAGAGCTGTTCCCAAAGTAAAGGCCCAGATCGCATTGTCATAGACGATCGGTTGTATTTCTCGGGTTATTTTTTCGACATCGATTCCCTTCGCCAAGGTATAGTCTTTTACTTCGTTAAGATCACTCATTTTAAGATGCTTGAGCGCGTCGTTAATCCCTAGTTGACGGTGTTCATATCCAGTAAACATCAATAATCCCCCCCTTAAGATTTTCTTGGATCGATTACTTTTACGGCTTCGCCAAACCGCCCGTAGGTGCCGGTTGCCTTTTCATATGCGCTTTCGGGAGGAAAACCATCGCGAATGAAGGCCATCATTTTTCCTAAATTCACATATTTATATCCGATGATTTCTTTCTCGTCATCAAGTCCAAGTTCTAAAACATACCCTTCGGTCACTTCTAAATATCTAGGTCCAAATTGGCGTGAACTATAAATCGTACCGATTTGAGAGCGCATAAACTTGCCAAGTTCCTCTTCACCTTCACCGACAGGGATTCCACCCAGAGAAAAGGCAGTTTGGCTTCTTCCATAAGCTAACTGAAGAAAAAGTTCACGCATGGCTACATTGATTGCATCACATACTAAGTCAGTATTCAGAGCCTCAAGTAAGGTTTTTCCAGGTAGAATCTCTCCCGCCATAGCGGCGCTTTGCGTCATTCCCGAACAGCCAATTGTCTCCACTAACGCTTCTTCAATAATCCCGTTTTTCACATTTAAAGTCAGTTTGCAAGCACCTTGTTGGGGAGCGCAACCTCCAACTCCATGAGTTAAGCCGTTTAAATCACGGATTTCCAAGGCTTTCGTCCAACGCCCTTCTTGAGGAATTGGCGCAGGTCCGTGCATGGCGCAACTTGAAATTACTTCTTTCATGTTTCTTACTCCTTCTCTCAAATTAAATAGAACCCATCGACAAACTATTGCCCTTCGGCATTAAAAATACTTTGGGCAAACTCCTCCAACATTTGTTCACATATGAGTAGCTGCTTTTCCGCATCAGCCAGTAATGGAGCACCGAAAAAGTCCAGCTTGCGTATTTTATCTAACCACCCTTTTTGTTTTTTCAGGTCTTCATCATTTTCTTGGAGTTCCGCGTATGTAAAATGTTTGTTATTCGTTTCTTTTTTTATTTCTGCCATATAATCGTTGCATTTGCCTAAAAACTCTTGATAGTGGTCATTTCTTTCTTCATTAAATCGCGAAATAATATTTTCTTCTTCCTTCTGATCAAGACCTATCGTTTCAAGCAGAAGGGTTTCACCCCCTATGGTTATAATATCGTTTTGTATAATTTTAAATTGTCTTTGGTGTTCATCGTTTTTAGGTAACATGCAAACACCATTTTGAATGTAAATAGCACCCGTACCTTTAATCCTACGCCATATAGAAACTCTTTTGCTGGATGGTTCTGGTGGGACTTTGTAGGATAGTAATAACCATTCACTCATAACTAAAATACACCCTTTCAGTCTTTCAGTAACGGTCGTTGCAGTTAAATACAAAATATCATATACATTATAAAATAACAACAGATATTACATTTTATACTATATAATGTGACCACCAACGATCGTAGGCGGTCACATTATACAGTATACGCATAGTTCATCGTGTTACACACATTAAGAAAGAGGGAATTGGGTTAAGTTTTGCAAATATTCTTTTTGAATACAACAAAAGCTATGAATGCTAATAGTTCTATGATAACTATATAAGCAGTAAGAGACGGAATCGAGTATTGATATAAAAATCCCATGGCAACACCGCTGATAAGCAGTGCTAAACCGTAGATTGTATTAAAAATGCCGTAAGCTTTTCCTCTATTGCTAATGCACGTTATGTCTGCTATGGCAGCACGCATGATTGTTTCCTGAGTACCTATAACAGCTCCCCAAAGCAGAACAGCAATTATCACAAAGAGAGAGTTTTTGGAAAAGCCTAAAAAGGCGATAGGTAAAGTTAGCATCGGTACTGCTATTAACGAAGAAAAACCTATTTTATCATACGTTTTGCCAATTATGAGTGCTGTGACGGCGGCAATTGCCATTGCTACAGCGTATAAGGTTGGAATTTGTGCTTCAGGAATGACCTTTTGGACTAGTAAGTGGTAGGAAATTATCTGGTAATTAGCAAACCCCATAACACTGACAAAGGTGAATACAGCGTATACCCAAAAAACCTTTGGCAGAGATTCTTGGGGGTTGGTTGGTGATTCTGTTTCCGGCAAGTTTTCTTCCAGCATTTTAGGTTCAGGAACTTTATGTCGAACGTAGAAGGCAATGACTACGGTTAAGATTGCCGGAATCCACATAACCCTAAATCCCTGCTTAAACCCTCCTGTTAAAGCAAGAGACGCTGTAAAGATTAACGGTCCAATGAACGCTCCTATCTGGTCAAGGGCTTCATGAAGTCCAAAGCCAAACCCTGTTCCCAGCTGTTTTGTGGCGTGAGAGAGCATTGTATCTTTGCCAGGACTACGTATTGCCTTACCTGAACGTTCCATAATGATAAATAAAGCTGCTATTGGCCAATGACCGGCAATTGCCAGAAGAGGAACTGTGACAAGCAGACTGTAACCGAGGATAGTTATGAACCAATACTTTTGGGTACGGTCAATAAAATAACCGGATACCAGTCTTAAAGCATACCCTAAGAATCCACCAAAACCTGTTACAATTCCTACAGTGCTGGCACTTGCGCCTAAATATCCGAGATATGGACCATAGACGCTTTGGGCTCCTTCGTAGGTTATATCTCCAAAGGCGCTTATGACACCAAAGAGAAGAATAAACTGGATGGCAAGTTTCTTTTTGTTGATCGCTTCGATAGATTTTTCACCTTGAATTTTCACGTTATCACTCCCATTCAGATGATCATCTTTATGGTTCTTTAAATTCAGCAGTAATGGGATAGTGGTCGGATGCATAGTCGGAAATAGAATCTTTTATAACATTGTAGGAAGTCGCTAAACGTGAAAGAGTCTGAGTCGTTACAATGTAATCCGACCTAAATGGGACAAATTCTGTTCCAATAAAGTTTGTAGCTGGAACGGTGGTCTCATTATCTTTTCCTAATAAGTGTGCAATATCAACAAATCCAGCTTGGTATAACATTTCCAAAGTGCTTCTATCAACTTCTTTACCAGTGGGTGTTACGTACCTAGCTCTAAAATGTGATGGTAAAGTGTCGAGTCCAACAGGGTCTTGATTATACGGTGAGACAGAGTTAAAATCTCCGGCAACTAAGGTGTATTCGTCTGTGACGGCATAGTTCGTTAAATAATAAGCTTCACTTAACCTGACATGAGGGCCGAAGGGGCAAAGGTGAGCACTTATAACGGTAATCTCTTTACTAAAATTAGGAGCTTTGAGCTTTAAAATGCATGCTGCATGGTGAAAGTGTTCGGAATCCGTATCAAAAGCAATCGGTTTAAAGTCCGGGTTAATAAATATTCCCGTATTTTGACCCGTATGAGGAGCAATGGCTAAAAATCCACGCATGTTTATTTCGGCTTCCATTTAAAAGAGCAGTGCCCGCCTTTTATGTTGAAATTCTTTGCTTCCTGAATTAATAATATGTCGGGCTTGACGGTATTAATAAGGGTTACTTGGGCTTGAAATCTTCGACCATCATTTTCGTCAAATCTACCGAACAATGTGTTATAGGACATTACTTTCATATGGATAGATTTATTTATAAAAAATCAACGGGTGTTACTGCGTTGTCAGCAAGCTTTACTGATTTTAAATATAAGAAGCACTCTCACAAGGAGTATGCATTAGGTGTAACACTGCGAGGTATTCAGCAGTATATCT
>JARLHV010000163.1 GCA_031292055.1 Desulfosporosinus sp. | reverse complement strand
TACCCCCGAATGATGCTTTGGAATTCGCGATAGCCTTCAATGGTGGATTCCATAAGATAAGCCCTTCTTTCTTTGCTAGTTTACAAGACTTCATGATCTTGTACTAGAGAAATCTTATGGCTCTATCTTACATCGCTAAATATGAATTTTATTATACAGTAGGTAGTATTGGCGATTCCATGATAAACGTTAAAGGTGAGTTTAAGCTTCAAAATACAAGGTTATCAGTTACTGAACCATATTCAGATGATTATGTTGACGATACTTTTCCTTCAACAATCTTGCATACTTCAATGATTACTGAAGTTTTCATTCCATCTGATGCAGGTAGTGTCAAAGCTGTAGTTACAAATCCATCTGTTTTAACATGCGAAGATGGAAGAATTTCATTAAATATTAATGGCCAATATGTGTGGCAGATACAATAACTTTAAATTTAATTTTAATAAAGGTAGGTCATAATCTATTATGCGACAACTGTGGGCGCTCGCTTTAATTGACATTAAAGTGAGCGTTTTTCTTGCCTAATTTGTCGTTCCTAGTAGATAATGATTGTCATGTGGATAAATAGATCACATGACAATCTTGAAAAAAGGATAAAAGAAAGAGGAAACGTCATTGGCCGGCCAGCCTAGTTTCCCCCCGGATATGTAAAGCTTTACATATTCGAGGAAAAATTGAGAGGTTCTTCAGATTTATTGATACAAGCTTCAGACCAGAGGCCCATGTGCAGATTGGAAATGGTAGTCTTTCGACGTTAAAACAGTTAAATGAGGCCTTTACATCCTGGTTAGAAGGCTACTACCACTTACGTAAACATGGTAGTACCGGTCAGTCTCCTATGGATAGGGCTGCAGGTATTAAACGGACGATGCGCCGGGTATCGATGATGGAACTGTCCGAAATCTTCCTGTGGGAAGAATCGAGAAAGGTGGATAAGACAGGCTGTGTCAGCGTTTTTGGTAATACCTTCGAGGTTCCATCTCACCTTTCTAGTCAAACCGTCACACTTCGCTTTGACCCCTACGATCTGAGCGTAATGCAAGTTTGGCATGAAGGAAACCGGTTACCCGATGCTCGGCTTCTCGATTTAAATCGCAGTATCCATGAACGGGTCAAATCGAGATCCAAGGTTGAAAAGCAGGAGGAAGTTCCAGCGTCTGGGTTGAATTTTTTCAAGATGGCGGAGGAAAAACGCCGGAGCATATGGGCCCAAGAAGCTTTGAATTTTGGACCCAAGCAGGAGGTCACCCATGACTGATCTGCCAAGTTCTGCCCAACTAATTCCCTTTTCTCGTTCTCCAATGAATGATATGTTCTTTGAAGTCGGTGCCTATGCTGAAGCCTTAGCTCGCTTACAGTTGATGGTCTCCAATTCTGGGTTAGGAGTCCTTACTGGAGAGGTTGGAAGTGGCAAATCGACTCTTGTCCGTCGACTGGGTCAGACCTTAGACCCTGTCCGTTACCAAGTGATCTATCTAAGTCGCGCAAGAATGAAACCACGGGATTTTTATTCAGAATTGTTACGCGAGCTTGGGGAGGAACCGCTTTTTTCCCTAACAGGGTCCAAACGTTTACTCGAACATGTGTTAACTGATAGGTCTTCTCAGGGGAAAAAGTCCTTATGTTTGGTGATCGATGAGGCCCAAGATATTAGCCCATCCATGCTCCTGGAGCTCCGGTTTGCTTTAAACCACCAGATGGATTCTGCCTCCTTGTTTTCCATCATCCTCGTAGGTCAGCCTGAGCTGCGAAGAACCCTACGGATGAACAAATATGAGGCCATTGCCCAACGTATTCACCTTCAATATCACCTGAGTGGACTTAATGCCCAAGAAACAGCGGCTTATATTCGACATCAAATGAAGCATGCCGGTCGTTCTACCCCTGTCTTTTCCGATAGTGCTCTCGATCTAATCCACTCGGAGACGAAAGGTATTCCTCGGCTAATTAACACGATTTGTACTCATGCCCTCTATGAGGCGGGTAGAAACGGAAGTGAGGTCATTGAGGATGCTCAAATCGGGCGAATTTTAGCGGATGCTGAACGGCAACGCGGTAGCGCTATTTAGATTGTATCCACATTATCCCCAATATACATATGGATTGGCATGTGTGTATTGGGGATTTTTTTATCCACATTTGCTGGCATTTGCAGAGGCAACTATTGGCGGAAGAATTCTACTGGCATTGGCGTGTTGTCAGCACAATTCTTCCGCCATTGGCAGCGAGATACACGCCGTCATGTGAGGTGAGAAGCGACACCTTTACATTAATAGTTTCTTCTTTATGGCAAAATTATCGTATAGAAAAATGCGAATTGTATGCTCAACTGGTGTAATCCTTTTATATTTGTAACTGTGTGGACGGGTTATCATCTATCTTTGAGTATAAGGTAAAAAATGGTTCTCTCGTAAGGCGGATTTTCAAATTTTCAATGTCTTGTTCATCTTTGTGTACGGACAAAGTTTTTGCAATATCAAGGTGAATTTCACTGAAGTTATTTGAAATTTCTTTGTCTTTACCTTTTAATAAATCTTGCCAAAAAGGATTAAAGATTATCAAGGAAAATAGTTCTTTCAAATTATTTGCAATACGTCCAGCTTTATTATCAGAGCTAATGTACCCTATAGGATAATTATCATGAATCACATCACCTAAACCACCAATAAAGCCATAAAAACCGCCGTCGTGATCAGTTGCAAAAACAACAAAATATTCCTTTGTGTAAAATGAAATATCTATTGTTTCTTGCGACTTTACGAAAAAAAAATTACAATATTCCCCTAGTAAATTATAAATTTTATCATCTTTTAGTACTGGTATTGATATTATATTATATCTGTGTGTATCTGAATTTTCTTTTTGATCACTATAGCCCCTTATTGTGGCAATGGATATAGGTTTAATAAACTTACTTTCCAAATTATAACAACCCCCAACATAAAAATTACCCCTTTAGATTTTTAATTATAACCCTATTATTGAATATTGTAGAAGATATGTCAAGATCAAGCTAATCCTTTAAGATTGTGGTTTAGTTCACGTGGAGCGACAGCGATCCGTCGTTTTGAGTCGCTGCATCCATACTAGGCTTGGGTAACTATTATACGCTAAGATTTTGATCCACATGTAACTAATATTTCGTTGCATCATGTTGGCTTGTTTGATCTAGAACCAGCCCAATCTTTGAGTTCATCAATCTTGATTCGATGTTACAAAGTTTATTATACAAGTATTACACCTCCTCGTAGGTTAGATCATCCATATTGGTTACAATAACCCGGTACTCGTAGGTGTCAAGATCCAAACACATTTGACCCTTAATTTCTTTTGGCTTTATCCTCTTGCGTAAGAAGACGATAAAATTAGCTTCGTCAAAGAATCCGCGATCAATTCGGATCCTATCAACCACTATTTTATGGGGATCGATTTTTACTATCGTTTATTTTAGTATGAAAAACATTTCCGCCAGAAGTACAATTCAAAAATGATAATAATATTACTAAAACTTAAATTGTATTAATTTGAGCATAGTGAAAGGAATGAAAGTTAGTTTGAAAAAGTTTCGTAAACTAGTAATAGTAATTTCTATCATTGCATTGCTTCCCTCAGTGGTTGGCTTTGCTCCTAGTCCTAAAAAAATATGGGAAGCCCACCCACCAATTCACGTTAAACAAAACGCAACAATTCCAACGGGATATAATCCATCACAAATCAGAACGGCTTATGGGTTAGACCTGTTATCTGCTAATGGTAGTGGACAAACAATTGCTATTGTTGATGCATATGGAAGTCCTAATATTAGCAATGATCTTTTAGTTTTTAATCAACAATTTGGTTTGCCTACAGCTGATCTTACCATAGCTTATGCTTATAGTGGGGCGAAAACTAAAACTAATTCCGCTTGGGCACTTGAAACATCTCTCGACGTTGAGTGGGCTCATGCTATTGCCCCAAACGCTAAAATATTATTAGTAATTGCAAAATCTGCTTCAACTTCAGACTTATTAAAAGCAATTGATTATGCAACATCGCACGGAGCCCAAGTTGTTTCCATGAGCTGGGGCGGTAGTGAATTCTCATCAGAAGCCCATTATGAATCGCACTTTAAAAATACCGGTATTATTTACGTTGCATCTTCTGGCGACAAAGGGGCTGGTGTGCAATGGCCTGCGGCATCTCCTAATGTTTTATCAGTCGGCGGAACGACTTTAACCCTTGATTCAAATGGCAATTATCTTAGTGAGACTGGGTGGTCAGGATCAGGTGGCGGAGTGAGTAGCTATATGTCAATGCCGAGTTATCATAGTAATTGGACTAGTATTGTCGGATCACATCGTGGAGTTCTGGATGTTGCTTTTAATGCCGATCCTAATACAGGGGTGGCAGTCTATGATAGTACAACACATAACGATCAATCGGGATGGTTTGAAGTCAGTGGTACAAGTCTTTCAGCTCCGGTTTGGGCAGCGATGATAGCACTTGCTGACCAACGGCGAACTTCATCATTAACCAGTGTTAATGTAATAACGGATCTCTACAATATCGCTGGAAAGATGGAAAGTACAGGTTACCTGACAAATTATCACGATATAACTCAAGGAAACAATGGTTACAATGCACAACAGGGATACGATTTGGTAACAGGGATAGGTAGCCCAAAGGCCAATAATCTGATTCTTGCTTTAACCAACGCTAATTAATCATCTATTAATGTCAGTTTCGATTAATGTATATAGGGTGTTAAAATTGAAAATGTTCGAATGGTGCTTTGGGCGTTCCGCTCAATTATGTAGAATCTAAGAGAGGGAGACCCCATTCAGAAAAGGTGGTTTGTATATAATAAAGCTTGTTAAACAAGGAATTATTGGAGGTAATCCGTAGATGGAAACTTCGAAATTTATTTGTAAGTGGGAGAAAAAGCGCGCTAAAGGATTTTTGAAATATATACTTCTATATTGTGTTGCGATACCAGTTGGAGGACTATTCGGAGCAATTATCGGTACAATGGTAGGTCATGGAAATGTAAATGAATTTTTTATGAGAAGTAGCACAATTAGTGGAGTTGTTTTCCTATCCTTAGTAGGATTGTGGGGAGGAATAACTAATTGGCACAGGAATGAAAAGATGTATAAATTTCTAAGTGAGAAAAACAAATAGGTAATATGTAGTGTTGGAAGCGGGTTCCATTTTAGCTATCCCTTGCCGGAATGGTCGTCAATTATTGCACGCATTTACCCACCCTGAGCGTTTGGGGCGTTCTTGTATTTATGATTATAAAGTTTGCCAGATTAAGAGGATTTTTCCGAAATTTGTAGAATCGAGAGGGTATCACTAATCAAGTGGGTGGCTTGCATCTTAGTTAAGGCTGACAATACTAAAAGGGGTCTTGCCACATGATCAATCAAACAATATAGGTAAAGTCGCCACTGAATTTATTTGCCAGATCGTTTGGACGGTCTGGCTTTTTTTTACGGATTATTTTGTCATCTTGGAAGGAATTCTAGGAAATATGTGGAATTATACATGAGAATATCTTGGGTTTTGAAAATTTCATCTACGGATTAGTTCAATATGCCTTCGCCGTAGTAGCTATTAATGCGACAGAATATTGATATAAAGCATAAATTTAGACTGGGGTTGCCCCTACCGCTATTCTGACTGAAAAAGTTTCGCCACACCATAGACAGATAATTCGCCATTGTTCAGATGATGAGTCTCTCAGTTCATCATGTAGAGCTTTGCTCCAGCGCCAAAGCGTCTTCTCACTTAATTTTCCCGCAGAAGTAACTAGGTCTTCCGCTATCTTCACCAGCGCTACCCCAGATAACTGTTGCTTGATCACTTCTTCTTTGACGTCCCATGCCACCTGATGGTGTTCCATGACAAAGTTAGGAAGTAACGAGGTCGCTCTCCCACACTCGATACATTTAAACCTGTAGATGGATATGATAAACGCTTCTAATAAGGTATATACTATTCTTTTGAAACTTCCATGTTTGTGCAACATCACCTTCTTAAAACAGTGGGGACACACCCTTGGACGTAAGTGATTTGGACAACCATCGATAAAGTCTTCAATATAAGACTGGACAGTCCAGATTTCTTCAGTTAAACTCATGTTGGTGGTAACCAATGGGAAAGAGGAAACTAGGCTGGCCGGCCTATGATGTTTCCTCTTTCTTTTATCCTTTTTTAAGATTGTCATGTGATCAATTTAGTCACATGACAATCATTATCCAATAGAAATGACAAATTAAGCAAGAAAAAAACTCACTTTAATGTCAATTAAAGTGAGCGCCCACAGCAAGCCTATTATTACTTTATGCAGTTTCATCTGTACAATTTTTGTTGCACTTTACAAAGTTTTAACATCTGCCAACTTGGCAACAAGCTATAATAATTTCGTTGGATATAGGAAACTTGCTTTAAGATTGGAGATGGAACATATGGGGATAAGAAACGCCAAAGAAGACGATTGGAAAAGAATAAAGGAACTCTTGGAACAGCTAGGTTATTCAGATACAGACTCATTTTTGAAAGCTAAAATACTAACTCTGCTGGGAAACCCCGACGAAGAATTACTGGTCTATGAGTTAGGAACCGAGGTAGTTGCTGTCATGTCGCTTCACTTTATTCCTCAGCTAGCATTAGAAGGTGATTTTGCTAGGATAAGTTATTTTGCCGTTGATGGAAAAATGAGGAGTAGAGGTGTTGGGCGTGAAATTGAGGAATATTGCATTCAGCTTGCCAAAGATAGAAAGTGCGATAGAGTAGAAGTACATTGTAATTCAAGAAGAACAGATGCTCACAGATTTTATTTTCGTCAAGGTTTCACAGAATCACCTAAGTATTTGATCAAGATGTTATTTTGATTTCGGATGTTTCTAATTTTCTACCCTTCTAGACGAGCATTTTAGCAATTACCATTGCATTGTACCAGACTTGCCTGAACACGGAAAAAGTATAAATGAAGGAACGTTGTCCATTGCAGATTGTGCTAATCGCATAGTAGATTTAATAGAAAGCAAGGCTAATAATAGTAAGGCTCATGTGGTTGGGCATTCCCTTGGCGGTAAAGTAGTTGTTGAACTTCTGAGCAGGAGGCCTGATTTAGTAGATCATGCCGTTATTGCCAGTGCATTATTCAGACCCATGTTTCTGTTGAAGTGTATTCATAGACCATTTGTATATAAACTTACGGTGGCTATGATTAAGAACAAGGGTATATTATCACTCACGGCAAAGCAGTTTAAAGTTCCTGAAAACTTAAATATAGAAAAATTAAAGGCTGATTTTAAGAGTCTTACGTCTGATTCACTTTACAGGATATACGACCAACTATATCAATACCAGAAGATACCAAAGGATTTAGCAAACGCAAATGTTCCAGCTCTGGTCGTAGCGGGCGCGAAGGAGCTAGGGGTTATGAAGCAATCGGTTACCGATATTGCGGAAGCTCTTCCTAATGCAAAAGGTATTTTGATCAGGAGAGCTGATCATACATATCCCTGGGCCGAGTATGATAAATTTAATAATATAATTAGGTCTTGGATCTGTGATAAAAATATCGAGAATGAATTTGTACAAGATGTGTATTGAAGGTACTGGCGGCCCTCACATCCTTTAAACTCCTCCGGGTAGCCGTCTTTCTTAACAACTACGTATTTTTATGTGCCGGGTCACTGGAACCCTACATAATCAATGAAACTATATACGCGAGGTCGGAACTGAAGCAATTGCCAGATCGTTTGGACGGTCTGGCCCTATGTTACTTATTTTAAAAATTACTCGATGAAATATAGGAAGATTTTTCGGGTGCGTTTGACTTAAAATATGTTTGTAATAAAATAAATCACTGGAGGAGTTCTAAATGAAACAAGTCTATGCACCAGGTTGTGCCCTTATGATCTACAAGCCAGAGCTTGCCCAAAAAATATTAGAGTTTTTAAATAAGAACCTTAACGATATTCCTGAACACTTAATTTGTTGCAGACATGAACCTTACCTTGAAAAAGGGACTCAAGTGATTAATACCTGCGCTGGTTGCGATAGGCGCTATAGGGAGCTTTATGAGGGGATATCTACAGTATCACTCTGGGAAATATTAGCCGAAAGCAAGACATTTCCGTTTCCTGACTATAACGGTATGGAGATGTCCATACATGATGCCTGCCCAACACGTACCGAAGAAAGGGTACATTCTGCAATTAGAAAACTCCTTGAGAGGATGAATATTAATATTATTGAACCGAAAAATACTCGTACTAAAGCGATTTGTTGCGGGGATAGTTTTTACGGTATTTTGCCTCTGGAACAGATCAAGGAGCAGATGAAAAAACGCTCAAACGAAATGCCTTGTGACAATGTAGTGGTGTATTGTGTTTCCTGTATCAAAGCAATGTATATCGGTGGAAAAAAGCCGCGCTACATCATTGACCTATTGTACGGAGAGACTACAGGAATAGGGACATTAGAGCCTGATGCCTGGCATGATGAATTACAAAAATTTATAGACACACATTAAACTACAAGGATTGAAAATATGGATAAACTGTTATTTGGAATATCAGGATTACCGATAAATAGTGGATACAAAAAGATCGACTATGCGTCTGGAATTAAGTATTTGGAGTCTATAGGTTTGGATGCAATGGAGCTTCTTTTTGTGAGAAGTGTAAATGTAACAGATAAAAATAAAGATATCATAATGAAAACTAAACTAGATAACGAATTTTATCTTTCGGCTCATGGCTCTGAAGCTTCCATATAAAGCTTTTGAAAATAGCCATACAGTAGTATTTGTTTTTGACGACGATAAACTAATTGGGTTTGGTCGAGCACTTTCAGATGGAGCATATCAAGCCGCCATATATGATATAGCAATATTGCAGGCATCACCCTGCGGCTGTTGAATTGTGTTTGTCAGATTGAGTACCCGCTAGAATTTCCCCTATTCTGCATGCTCTCAAAGTGGTGATTAAGAATAGTTAGACCGCTGTTTGAAATCAGGCGGGCTGAGGGGCAATTGCATTTGGCAAGAGAATTATATAAAAGCCTCAAAATCCACTATCTCTTTAGCGGTTTTTGAGGTTTTTATATAAGAGCACGTAATGATCTACCTAACACCAATAGAGATCGTTGATCACCTAACTAGGATCTTCCGACCATAATCAAGCAGATTACCACCAATATTGATGATTCGTTCGACCTTACAAGATATCTACCCAGCTATAGACAACACTGTTTCTTTTCGTAGTCCTATTTTTGCGTTTCCTCTATTTTATCATCGTCTGGGGTCTGAGTCGACTTAATCAGCGTACCACTAATGGTGCATTTTTGCCCGTTTTGTTACACTTGTCCTGCAACCCCTTGATAATATTTTTAGCTGTATTATACTTATATGTGATACATCTGTAACATAAATAAACGAAAGAAGGACAACAAAATGTCTGAAATAAAATCTGTCATAGACGTGCATCATCACATTATTCCACCACAGTTGGTAGCCGCTTCATCGCAGTCAACTTCTGGGATCAGTATACCTAAGTGGAGTATAGAGAAAGATTTGGAAGACATGGACGGGTTGGGTATATCCGGGGCACTGCTTTCTAGCCCGAATTCCGGCGCAGTGAAACTGGTTCGCATGATGAACACCATGCTAGCAGAGGCAACTGAAAAAGCCCCTAAAAGGTATGGGATTCTAGCCAGCTTGCCTTTTCAGGACACCGATGCTGCTCTGAAAGAAATTGAATATGCTTGTGATACTTTAAAAGCGGATGGGTTTGCCCTTCAAAGTAACTATGCTGGTAATTATATCAGCGACGACAGGTTTGACCTAATACTTGAGGAGCTGAATAGGTGCTCAGCAGTCGTGCTTCTCCATCCAGGAACTCCTGGGGGTGACAATTTGCCTTTATTCGGTCGGCATATGTCGGTTTACGAGTTCCCGTTTGAAACCACAAGGGCGGTGATGGATCTCATCTATAAGGGAAAACTTCAGCGCTATCCGAAAATTCGATGGGTCATTGCTCATGCTGGTGGTACCATCCCTTATCTTGCCGACCGACTGAGTATTGCGAAAGAATGGGGAGCTATCAGCCAATCACCAGAAGTTGTATTGGAAAATCTGCAATCCCTATATTTCGAATTGGCGCTTTCAGCTTCGCCCTATGTATTTCCCGCTTTAAAGCGGCTTGCCGGAGCCTCACATATAGTTTTCGGCACGGATTATCCCATGCGATCTAATAAAGGCATATCGTCAAGTATCCAGCAAATTAATGATACCGCTGATTTCAATGAAGATGAAACAAGACTAATTTTATCAGAAACATCCCAAAGCCTATTCCCACGCTTTCGCAAAGCAGCATATTTGTAACCCATAATTTGAATCAATTTAATAAATCCCGAATAAATTCATTGAGCATCATGAGCGTGTTTTACTCTCATGATGCTCAATGAATTTTTTCCTGTTGCCTCGCCTCTTAGCTCAAAGCGGACTTGGAGGCATTATACTCATATTAGGCTTTGATTAGCATCGATGCTCGGGCGACAAATTTCTTATCGTGTTGGTCTTATTTTATACAGTAGTATGATTTTGCACTAACGTAAATAGCGATAGGTCGCCCATATCATTTCCGGATGATCGGGGAAGGTGCCCAGGCTTGGTAAAGAGGACTGACCAGTTGCCTTATTCTTCTTGACAAATTTAGCTGTGTTATAGAGTTTGTTATCGATGCCGCCAATCATGAATTCGCTCAAGCCTGCAATGTTCCCCAGATACCAAAGGCCATATCCCTCACAAAAACTGTATCTGCATTTTGCCGTTCAACGTTCAGTCTTTCTTCCAACAAATCAATATCGATTTCTTTTTGATTAGCAGTACCCGACTGGATGATCCGGGGCAGCATCATCTTTACGACCCACGCAAGATCGCTGCCTGTTTCCGGTGTTTGTAAAACGGCTTCCGCCCTTACCTGGGCGATCGTTAACCCAGCCTGCTTAAATACGGAATATAGATTTAGGCCAATATGAACATTACCGCCTTCTTTTGCCACGGTATCCCAAATCCAAGTTTGTGCTTGTGTATGTAGCGGTAAATCCTTATTTTTAAATGCTCCCATGGAATCGCTCTCCTGAAAAACAGCCAACCCATTTGTTTTCAGGTATGGCAGAAGACTCTTAACACTGTGAGTTGCATCTGGTTGATACATCAGAACTCTGCGTCCAATGATCGCATCAAACCGCCCAATGTCTTGCGGCAACTCGCTAATTTCGGCCTTAATAAATTTTGCATTAAGGATGTGCCTTTCGACAGCGGCATTCCGAGCTATGTCAAGTGCTGCATCGTTTGTATCAAAACCAATTACTTCGCCGTCATCGCCCACAATTGCTGCTGCCAATAAAGTTACATCTCCGGAACCGCAGCCTACATCCAGTACCCGGAACCCTTTTTTAATACCTGCATCCATTAAAAGTCGATAAGTAAAATCTTCGCGCTGATTTATCATAAATGCATTCAATCCCTTCACATTCATTTACTCGCTCATTTATATAATAAGAAATACCGATTAAATGTTCAATTGCCCTCATAGATAGGTGATTACTAGTCAACCTAATTACGTTAGAACCTCCTCCTGAACCTCTTTAAGCTGAACAAAATCAACTTCCGCTAATCCTACCAATGCATCACATTATAAGAATTGGAAGCTGACTCCGCTTCCGGACATTTGGGCGATTTGTGCATAGAATCCAATTTCTAGACAGCCTCTCCAGGTCAAATGAGCCGTCATGATTGATGTTCATTTGACCTGGAGAGACGCTCCCAATTTATGTGAGCAATCCTATCTTTCTCATCTGGACTGAGATCTGCTTCATCCAAGAAACGCCGGGGACCACCGCCAGGGCGATACTGAAAGGGATAGTCGGTTGAGAACAGAATACGATCAATACCAACGATTTCAATTGAACGTTGAAGATAGGACTGGCTATACATACCGCTCGATGTCACGTAAAGATTCTGACGCATGTAGTCAACAATGGGCCGTTGCAGTTTTGCAAACCTGTCCAGAGCATTCAGACGTTCGGTGTAGAATAATATGACTTCACCCCAATGGCCGAGTATGACCTGTAGGTCCGGGAATCGGTCAAATACACCAGCCAGAACCAACCGTAGAAATGTAATCCCGCTCTCATAGTGCCATCCGAGACCAAAGGTAGCAAAGGCAAGGTCCACTTGACTGCTGAAACCAGAATAGTAAGCATCTTGTACAGCACGTTGCGAGATTTGAGGATGGATGAACAGCGGGACGCGCAAGCTTTCTGCCGCCTCAAAAATTGGTGGAAAATCACTATGATCAAGGTTCTTTTCCCGCGTCCTGCCGCAAAGCAGGGCTCCTTTCAATCCGAGATAACGGATGCTTCGGTCGAGTTCCCGGGCAGCCTCGCGAGGAGAAGAGGTAGGAAGCATAGCGAGCCCTTGACGGTCCTCATATTAAAAGTTATCTTCTTTAAGTTTGTTAATTTTACTTACATAATTTAATATTTCTATAGCTTTATAGTTACGCAAAATTCGCATCTACTTTGCACCTGGTGACAGCGACACTGGTATTACCCCAAGTACTCATGATGTGACCTAAAATTACACTTATGCTGGCTGCTTTAGGTATCCCATAATCCACTCTGCAACTTTGTATGTGAAATATGCAATTGCAGCTGCGGCAATTACAATTCCAAGAGCAATAAGGACTGGCTTTATAAAAGGTGTAATAATTGCAACAATAGGCGCTGTAGTTTTAGTTATTAATGCGAGTATTTTTGTCTGAACTTGTGGCAAAATTGCAAAGCCAACATCTATTATAAATTTCTCCATTTTATTACCTCCTTGTTAATTATTTTTAACTTACTTCTGCTAAAATGTTGGCAGGACCCCTAATAGCCGGGGCCTTGTCGCTGTTCGTTGCTGGCGATATTTAGCTATTCTTAAGTTCACGTATTACTTTCGATATACCTTCAATTGCAGGATGTATCACTGAATGATGAATTGCATGTTTCACATGTTTCACATGTTCGTTCGAAAGAACAATAGTCATGCCTTGAACCAATTGTGTTGTACCACTTGACTAACAGTGCGCTTAGCATGGTGGCCTGTGAAACCTTGTCTAGTCGCTTGTTGTAATAATCTAGCTAACATATTAATCTCCGCTTAGCTAATATTTGACTTACGCTTAGCAAATAGACTCTAGCACCTCCATTTATAAAATATAAAAAGCCCACAGAAATCCTCATTCAAAAGGACTCCGTGGGGCTTTTACTCCCTACGTGTTGGTAATAATATTACCTCGTTGGCGCCAGTTCAAGCCTAACCTTACTTAGGATAGCAGACCACCAGCCAACTTCCTCGTTAATTTAATTGTTTAAAGTATACAATACACACAAAGAGAATATCAACGCTTTTTTACCATTAAATTCCGACAACTTATGACAACAGTTTTACAGTAAATATCCATCCTTAAGAGTTTAGAAAAAGTAATTATTAAAAATTCATGGATTGATTTTAAAGCTCCCCTTTGGGTCCTATAACCCACAATATGGCAAGGTCATCAAAACTGTATTCTCTGTATTCTCTGTATTCTCTGTATTCTCTGTATTCTCTGTATTCTCTGTATTCGTCCAAATTCCTCTTTGACAGTCAATTTAACTGTTTTTATTTTCTAGTTTTCTGGCTCATTTAGCGTGTTTTAATCTGAAGTGCTAAAATCCGCTTTTCTCTAGCTTACGTCGATTTACTATGATGTTTGTTTCGGATTTTCCCTATTCGGTCACGTCTAATCCTTGGGGCATGGATAGTGCCAGCCTGGGCATGCCACCCCATAAGATCGTATATTAAGACAGAGATTCACTACTTGAAGAAGTTCTATGAAGAAAGATTTAATGCGTTGGTTGAGATAGAAATTCTCACACCAACGCATTTTGTTTTTGAGTTTAAAAGTGGGATGAGGGTTGAAGGTTATCGTACTGAATAACCTGACTCAAAGACTTGTTGGGTTAATTACTTTTACTTTGGCCGACCTTGAAGAGGCTACCGATGTCATGATTCAGATTGAAGTAATTAGTGTCCATCATAATTATCGGATTAATCTTTAGAGGATCAGGCCTACCCTCTGTCAGACATTGTTCATTTGCGTATACAGCAACTATCTCTCAGAAAATTTATAAAAAGTATAGACTATTTCTTTCTGTTGAATTATACTGTAGCTAAAGTATGCCCATCTTTAAATGAACATAATATTTCTAGGTAGAATCTACAAAAGCTGAGCTTCCTCTCAATTTAGGAAGCTCGGCTTTTTCATATATTTGCGTTTATTAGTTCCCCCATAGTAATCTATATTCTTTTCGACGTGACAGGGCACATGGAGACCTGTGTACTGCTATATCACAAGGGATTATACCGTAGGGGAAAAGGGCAGGAAGGTCACGGTTGAGGTTGGAATGAATAAGTAAAAGTTGAACATTCACTTATATTTAAGAGCATCTGCTGGATCGGCAGGTGCTTTTTAATATGGGTGGATATAAGAAAGAGTTTCATTTATTTGTAGTTATAGCAGGAATATATAAGAAAAACATTGAATTCTAAGTTAATCAAATTTTAAGGTGACTTGAACCTATTAACCGAACGCAGAAAGCCGCGCTTTCATGCATGTATTTTCTTAAAAGGTTTGGTAGGATTCCCATGGGATGATACGGCACTATCAGGTCATCTTGAAAGTAGTAAAGAATAAAAAGGGACCTTGTGATTGGAGTAGAATTCCATGATTCTCTCCGTAGTTTGGATTGGGGTAGGTTTTTATGCCAAAAAGATTAAACCGAATAAAAATAACCCTATTACTCATAATTATCCTGTCTATGCTATGTTTTTCGTTTTCAGTTACTGTAACGGCAAGCACAATAGAAAAACATGTACTTTTCCTTGCTCCTCAGACACCAGACTATCCTGGGACCGAGTTATACGAGCAAGGACTGAAAAATACACTAGCGAAAAATTCAGACTGTAAATTTAGTTACTCCTATGAATATCTTGATCTCGCACGTTACCCCAATGATGAAGGCTATTTGCAAAACACAGCACAATATTTCAAGGCGAAGTATAAAATCCAGCAACCGGATTTTATCATTACGACCGTAAATTTATATCCTCTTTTCGCAAAATATGGGAACGAAATGTTTCCCAACGTTCCAATCATTATGGACTGGAACGAGGATAACCAGCCACTTGTTACCATGCCGTTAAATTATGTTGTCATTCCTCGGTCTATTGAAATCGACCAAAACATTCAGCTGATTCGGCAGACAAGCCCCTTAACAAAAAAAATCTATATGGTAGTTGGCGATTCAGCGGATGAAAGAACTATTGTAAAACGCATATTAGAGGTCCAAAAAAAATATGCTGGACAGCTAGAGTTCGTTCTCCTAAATGATCTTCCCTACGCGCAGATGCTTGAACACCTGAGAAACGCTGGGGATCATTCGGCGATTTTATATCTCCAGTGGTTTTCAGATGTGGATGGCAAGAGTTTTGTTCCTGCCCAAGTGATTCAAACCATATGCCGTGAAGCAAACGTGCCGGTCTATGGAGTCGCCATTCAGTATCTTGGCCTCGGGGTGATTGGAGGTTATGTAGGTAATCAGGAAATTATCGGACAAACTGCTGCCAATGTCGTATTGGATATTGTGTCAGGTAATAAACCCTCCGACAATCCGGTAATTAACGCTCCATCCAGAACATATACTTTTGACTGGCGGCAGTTGAAACGGTGGGGAATAGAAGAAAATACGCTGCCAAGCGGTAGTGAAATAATGTATAAGCCGACTACTGTTTGGGATCTCTATGGCCGTTACATAATTGTTGGAATTGTTTTGTTGGTGCTTCAAGCTCTGCTCATTTTTGGTCTTCTCATCAATTGGGGAAAACGGATAAAGGCTGAAAGCGAATTGAGTCAGTCAAATATCTCGTTGGAGAAAACGGTTCTCGATCGAACACATGAACTCAGTAAGGCAAATGATCAATTGATATCAGCTAAAGAACAGCTAGAAACATTGAATATACAACTTGAATTGATCGCGAGAACAGACAGCTTAACAGGGCTTTTTAACCGACGGCATGCGGAAGAGAAAATCCAAGAAGAATATGAAAAGTATCGCAGAAATGGTAGGGAGTTCGCAGTAGTGATTGCGGATATTGATTTTTTTAAGAAGGTAAATGACGCATATGGACATGATACCGGCGATATTATACTGAGGGCGGTCTCCCAAAGCCTTCGTGAATCTGTCAGGGCGTATGACACCATTGCCAGATGGGGCGGAGAGGAATTTCTGCTGCTCTTGCCCGAGACGAAGGCGGAAAGCGCTGAGCTGTTAGTAGAACGCATCAGAAAGACAGTTGAAGAACATGCGTTTGCTTATTATGGCGGCACTCTTTCAGTTACAATGACATTTGGTGTTTCTGCAATTAGGACCAACGATACGATTGTCGATGTGATTAAAAGGGCGGATCATGCATTGTATAAGGGTAAGAATGCGGGAAGAAACTGTGTAAAGAGTGTGTGAAAAGAAAGCCTTACCTATCGTTATTATTGAGTATGCAAATGTTACCAATATCTGTGGTAATTTTTGCTGCTATTGTTTGCTCTAGGTCAAAAGAGTCAAAGGAAGAAGTATATGATGGATGTGAATTACCAGATCGTTTGACGATCTGATAATTTTCGTATCTACACGCAAGATACAAATATTCCCAATGTTTTCGAAAGGATTTATAGGAAAATCCCGAATATCAGATTAAAGAAGAATTATTTTCCAACAGAGAATTGTTATGGGAGGAACGAACTGTGAGAAGTAAAATATTATGCGTAGTTCTTACAACTATTATGATTCTATTGGGGTCAGTTGTACCCGTGTCGGCAGAAACGGTTAATGAATCCAATGTGACAGTATCACGTCCTGTCAAGCCAGTTGGCTCGATATCTGAGCGAACACCGCCGGGGTGGCCGTCGTTCTTAACAACTACGTATTTTTATGTGACGGGTCACTGGAATCCTACATGATCAATGAAACAAGAACATATAGGCAAGGTCGGCCACTGTAGCTATTTGCCAGATCGTTTGGACGGTCTGGCTTTTTTGTTTTTTGTTGAATTATTTCTGGATAATCAGGGAGGAAATGAGGGAAAGGTGTGGAAAGTACTAGAAGTGAATTATCTGTACCACTTGGTCGTGCAAGAAAGGGTGCTTATAGTGAAAAAAATAGGAATGATTGGTGGTTTTGGGCCAGAGTCCACACTCGATTACTACCGTTTAATAATTGACAAATATCATCAGCATCAAGGAGAGGGAAGTCTCCCCGAGATTATAATTTATAGCATGGATATGTATATTTTACTCTCATTGGTTGAACAAAAACGTTGGGATGATGTGACAGAGTTCTTATTGAAAGGGGTCAACACCCTACACAAAGCGGGTGCTGATTTTGGAATAATTTCAGCAAACACACCCCACATTGTTTATGATCGATTAAAGAGCTCATCTCCCATTCCTTTGATTAGCATTGTTGAAGAGACGAGTAAGAAGGCAAAAGAAATAGGTTTAGATAGAGTTGGATTACTCGGAACGAGTTTTACGATGCAGTCTGATTTTTTCCAAAAGGTATTTGCGAACAATAACATTTCCATCATTGTGCCTAGAGAACAAGAACAGGAATTTATTCAGTTTAAATTAATGACAGAGATTGAATTAGGTCAATTTAACCAAGAAACACGTGATGCTTTGCTCGCTATCGTTAAACGTATGGTTGATGAGGATTCGATCCAGGGGGTGATTCTTGGATGCACCGAATTACCTTTAATTCTTA
>JARLHV010000162.1 GCA_031292055.1 Desulfosporosinus sp. | reverse complement strand
CTCATTCACTATTCTAATCTTGCCATAGCTATTTTGATAAATTCGCAATTCCAAAATCTAATATACTAATTTTAAAAGCCTTTATCATTGGCTCAAAACAGTAAACCCTAACCACCCTATTACACCAACATAAGGTAATATAAAAATCCATGCCAATCTGTTTTTACCGTATTTAATAGCTATTGCTGATCCAATAAAAAACAGGGGTAGTGCATACATAATGTATCTAAACCGCGGTGTGGAACCCAAATACCAGGATATGGGTATAGCAAAAAATGCTCCTAAAATTATTAACTTGATCCTCTTTAGGTATATTCCGATACATACAAGAACGATAGCTGTGATAATACCGGGCCAGCCAATAAGCAATATTGCCAATATAGAGCGGAAATCCACATCCATCTCCCCCTCTGTTATATGCCGCAATCCGGCATCGAAGGCTAATCAAAGATTATTTCCTACCATCCGATTTTCATTATTGTTAAACAGAATAAGATTTGGACCATTCATTGATCCCTGCCCATTATAGCCATTCTTCGATGGAATCGTCGTATAAGATAAAAGTGTTTGTGTTTCACCCGGATATAGTATAAAAAGCCCCGGTTCTATCGAATTTTCTACTCCTGTCAAAATTAAATCCTGAGAAAACCACTCTTGTCCACTAAAGTTATCTGACGGAATTTTAATACCAAATTCTATTTGATTATTTCCATAATTGGTAAGAACAATTGCACCAATGATCACTAAATTTTTATTATCTTCTGAGCTTTTAATATTAAAATGACTGTTTCTTGAGTCATATTCAACTGTAGCTAGACCGCTATGCATTCGAAAATAAAATGGTTTAATCAAAGACACAACCGACGGAGTAATAATAAATATCAAAAGTAAAAGTACGAAAAGTTGTCGACGAGACATCACCCTTCTTGCCTCAAGACATCCGATAATAAACAAAACAAAATAGATTATTATCGGAAAGTGAAACCCACCAGTTTGACCATTTGACCATGGGGATATCCCTAAAGCCAAACATATCTTATCACCGATTGAAAATCCGGTTTCAGTAGTATGTCCTAATAAAATAACGAAGAAAATTAATAGTACCGAAATTATTGCTCGTCTTGTAATTTTCAATATATATAACCCCTTTTTCAAAATCTTCAAAGAAAGCTCCGAAACGGACTATGGCATATAACGTTTTTGGAAACGAACTTCGTTAATTGTCCCTACCATAGACTTAATGCGAACTTGTACGCTTAATTTACCTTTATGGACACATCGAAGTTATTCGCCATGAATAGCTAATTAGCTATTTTTCAGAACTATGTAGCATACCCTCCCAATTATATATTCATTCTACAAATACCTTCCAATTCCTTTTTCTAAAAATACTCAGTTCCAGTGGCTCGCTCCCTGAAGGTTAAAAAAGGGCAAAAAAAAAGAACCACTGGAGGTATGTACTCCCCAGTTCCTCTTTTCATTGGAGGGCAAGTTCATATTAACGTACACGTTGTTAATATCTATCTGTTATTGTGATTATGCAGGAAAAGACAAAGTAACTCTATCCTTCTTAGCTTATTTATGTTAGAATGTTGTTAGATTAACGTACTCAGACAACGCAAGATTTTGCACTGCTCTAAAACGCCTAAAACCGTGATGTACATAGGCTTTTACGGTTTTGACTAACGGCAAAATAAAACGTCAGATTCAGGTTCTAGTGCTCGCAAGGGCATGGAGGTTCAAGTCCTCTCGACCGCACCACTTATAGAAACACAAGGCCTCCGGGCCTTTTTTCTTTTGCCTTTGTTGACTTTTCAAAACCCAAAATAGTCAACAAAAACCCAACAAAAATTTTGGACCTAAAAAGGACTTTCCCTAATTCACAAAATAGTGTAGTCCTTTTTGGGTTCGAACTCTAAAGATTATAGTGACTTTTTGTATTGCATCATCCCTTCCTCTACTCCAATTCGGTAAGTGTTTTCTAGATATATTCCCTCTGCCAGGCTGGCGGATCGTTCGTATTCCAGGAAGAGCAAACTGTTCTTATCAAGAAGTGCCATAATCTTACGGCCTAACTCAATAGCTCTTTCCGTGTTACGCTTATACTTCATATCTTTTAAAACAATCTTATAAGTGTCTTCGAAAATCCGTTTTTCTGCTTCAGACATCGGTTGACCTCCCTAAATTCCACTTGCCAAAGAAGCTTAATACTGACTATAATCAAAGCATAAGAACCCCTTCTTCGGAAGCGTGTTTCTTAGTAAGGAAGTCCGGAACTCTTGAAGGGGTGTACGGGCTTCCTTGTTTGTTTCCTACTTTCGTCTCGCTTTCTTCTTTTCACCAACGAGTTTCCTTATTGGCTCGATCCTTAGCCAATAATCCCCGACCAATACCCTATACTTCTCTCCTTATAACTGAACAATCTCACCAGCCTCAAGCCCTGACTCATCCAACTCACCGCTAATGTTGATCATACGCCTAGTCCATGTCTCCCCGTCATCCACGCTGACCTTAACTTCAACCTGTGTACCAACCCCACTAAAACTCTCATCGTTGCCTTGATCTCCATGCGCTTGCACATCCAATTCAGCACCTTCCTTAGTACGTTTATGCTCATTTTAACGAGAACATATGTTCCGTTTGCAATCAAGGGGAATGGTGTCGAAATATCATACCGTTTACCATTTTCCAATTTGCTGGTCTGAGGGTACCTAGGGCAAACGCAATTCTAGTAGATGTTCAATCCTCTTGAACTAAACTTATCATTGATACATCACCCCAGGCATCGTGACCTCATGCACCCCACGTCCAGGCATCTTAAGGTCCCCCATAAGAATAGCCTGATAGATCGATCGTTTACCAAAGCGGGCTCGGATGCTTTCAATGGCGCCCTCCAGCCTCTCCACACGTTTCCTTTGAGCGAAATCATTAAATAAATTCAGCTGCTCTGGCATTGACTTTGGAACCAAGTTAATCGCTCTAACAGTTATTGAGCGGACAGGGCTATGCCAGAAGTAGTTTTCTTTAAACAAGGAACGGGCCTTGAGTGTAATCTCCATTGGGTATCGAGAGATAATGTGGACTTCCTATAACTTGAAGCTTTTCGCATCTGTTACCTCACTTTTGAAATCTTGCTTTTCGTTTTATTCCGTGTTGATTACCAGTTGGAAGTCAGCACCCTTTCAGGTATGTAAT
>JARLHV010000161.1 GCA_031292055.1 Desulfosporosinus sp. | reverse complement strand
TTTTTCCATAAAGATGTGATCAATGCCAAACGCTTTTTTGGCCTCGCTTTTAGCACTTATGAAGGCAGACTCCAGCTCACTCTCGTCCTTGACGATCCGCATTCCCCTTCCGCCGCCTCCAGCAGATGCCTTAAGCATCAGAGGGTAACCGCATTCTGTCGCGTGCATTCTTGCTTCATCTACGGTTTTAACATCCTTCTCATAACCCGGAATGATCGGGACTCCGGCTTCCTTGGCAACGATCTTGGACTTAATCTTGTCTCCCAGTCTGTCCATCATCTCCGCCGTCGGCCCGATAAATTCGATGCCTTCCTGCTCGCAGCGCAGGGCGAATTCAGGGTTTTCCGACAAGAAACCATAGCCTGGATGGATGGCATCCACACCCTTCTTGAGTGCCAAGCTGATGATCTCCTCAATATTGAGATAAGCATCCACAGGACTCCTGCCTTCGCCGATCAGATAAGCCTCATCGGCCTTGCTTTTGAAGAGGGAATATTTATCTTCGTTGGAATAAATAGCGACAGTTCTTATGCCCAGCTCATTGCAGGCTCTAAATACCCTAATCGCGATTTCGCCTCGATTGGCGACCATTATCCTTTTAAAATCACCCATGATATCTACCTCCATCTCTTATTTGTTAGGCTCGACCTTTGCTGAATCAGTCTGAATATTCGAACATTTTAATTATACTTTATAATTTACCTGCCAGCATTTTTTTCTGAAATTTAACAGGCCCAGTCAATAAACTCTGTTTAAGCTATGAATGATTGGACAAAGATGAATTCGACCATGTTCTACCCTCGTAAATCACTAGAACCCCATTCTATACAAATATTCTACAATTCTAGGTAATTACCTCTTATAATCACAAAAAAAGTAACCGAATAGCATTAGAATCTACAATTATAGCTATGTTCTTGAACTACCTCCCTAATTTTTTGTCATCACTCAAATTATAGAAAGTACTTTTTGGCATAATGTCAAATATATCTTCTACTGACTCAGTCTGTAATAATTATTTTAACATGTATCCGGCAATTTTCTTAGGAAATTTGTCGAATGCTCTAAAATAAACTATTATTATACTTAGAGATATTCAGTATGTAATCCCTCACGGGTTACAATTTTTCCAAAAGATAGGAGGCCTTATTCATGTCTGATGTCATTGATCGCTTTCTCAAGTATATCCAATTCGATACTCAATCTAACGAGGATTCTACATCCGTTCCCAGCACAGCCAAACAAATGAAATTGGCCCAAGAAATTGTTAAAGAGTTGAAAGGGTTCGGTTTGCACGACGTTAGGCTTTCAGAGCAAGGGTATGTCTATGCAAGTATACCCTCGAATACCAATAAGATCATTCCGTCGCTTGGCTTTATCGCCCATATGGATACGAGTCCAGATTGCTCCGGTGAGAATGTAAAACCGCTGCTTATTGAAAACTTTGACGGTGCAGATATCCTGCTTAATGAAGAGAAGAAACGTATCCTCTCCTCGGTCGATTTTCCGGAAGTGAAGGATTACATCGGGAAAACCTTGATCACAACGGATGGAACGACCTTGCTCGGAGCAGATGATAAAGCAGGGATTGCCGAAATCATGACTGCGATGGAATATCTTAGCACACATCCTGAGGTACCGCACGGAAAAATCTGCGTCGGATTCACTCCTGACGAAGAAATCGGACGGGGTGCAGATCACTTCGACGTCTCAGGGTTTGGGGCTGATTTCGCTTATACGGTAGATGGCGGAGCCCTCGGTGAACTCGAATACGAAAACTTTAACGCGGCAAAAGCCATTATCAAAGTCCGGGGTCGAAATGTCCACCCCGGAAGCGCCAAAAATAAAATGATTAACTCCATTCTCTTAGCGAATCACTATATCTCCCTTCTTCCGCCCCGTGAAATACCCGCCAATACGGAAGGATATGAAGGGTTTTACCATCTTAACGATATCCGTGGGGATGTTGAGCTAACGACCCTCTCTTATATTATTCGAGACTTCGATCAAGCCTCCTTTGAGAAGCGCAAAGAGAACATGCTCTCCCTCGCAGAAGAACTCAACAAAAAGTTTAGTGCCGATACATTTGAGATTGTAATAACAGATCAATACCAAAATATGAAAGAAACGATAGAACCTGTTATGCACATTATCGATAAAGCTCGTACAGCCATGGAAGCGGTTGGAGTACCTCCCCAAATCCGTCCGATTCGCGGAGGCACAGACGGGGCCAGGCTATCCTTTATGGGACTCCCAACCCCAAACCTATTTACGGGGGGGCACAATTTCCATGGACGGTATGAATTCATTCCAACCTTTGCGATGGAGAAATCCGTCGAAGTCATCCTTAAAATCATAGAATTGTACTCCAATGATTAATATTCAATAACTATTTTCTCTAAAAAGAAATGAAAGAAGAGATTTAAACATGGAACAGAACACACCAACAAGAGAACAAGCCTTCGATCTATTATCCAAGTACACTAAAAATGGCAGCCTTATCATACACGCGCTGTCGGTAGAAGCTGTAATGCTTCATTTTGCTGATATTCTTGGCGAACCTGAAAAGGAAAAGTGGGGCATCATCGGCTTACTACACGATATCGATTACGAAATGTATCCCGACCAACACTGCCTAAAAGCCAGGGAAATACTCCTGGAACACAATTGGCCGGAGGACTATATCCATGCTGTGGAAAGTCATGGTTGGGGGATATGCTCCAATGTTGACCCTGTTCATAGAATGGAAAAGATTTTATTTACCATTGATGAATTAACTGGTTTGATTGCAGCTACAGCTATGTTACGACCCAGCAAAAGCATTCTTGACCTTGAACTAAAATCAGTTAAAAAGAAATGGAAACAAAAAAGCTTTGCTGCCGGAGTCAATCGAGAAGTCATCGAGCAGGGTTCAAAAATGCTGGATATGGATCTTGACTATATCATCGCAGAAACAATCAAAGGTATGCAAAAAGCAGCTGAAAATATCGGGTTAAAAGGAGAACTATAATTAGGTCTGAAAGCAAGCATAGATAGTAGTCAGTAACTTTTTATTTGCCCAATCATCATAGCGATAAAGATCAATTAAAACACCTACGTCAAATCTTCTCTTTATCGCACATTCCTTTCAGATAGTATCTACCCTAAAAGTGCATACTATCTTTTCGCAATATATCATATATAATTATAACGGAGTTAGCTCATAAACTAAAAATTTGAATCGAGGGGTAATAATAGTTTAGGGTATTGGGTTAGCTTGAAAAGGAGGAATTTAAATGGAAATAATAGATTGGCATAAGGAAACAATCGGTCAAAAAGCGGTTGAAGCTTTTAAAAAAAATGAGTTTGATGCGGTGTATTTCTCAACTGCCGAGGAAGCAACGGCTTTTATTATGAGTCACGTCAAACCCGGAATTACTGTGGGTTTTGGCGGATCAATGACCATAAAGAATATGGGCATTCAAGCTAAGGTTAAAACTGCTGGGGGCAAGGTTTTGGACCATGGCACACCGGATATTACCCGTGAAGAAATGCTAGCTATTGCCCGGGAAGAAATGCTGAGTGACTTATACTTATGTAGCAGCAATGCAATTACTATGGATGGTACGCTTGTAAATATTGATGGCCTAGGAAATCGAGTAGGTGCCATGAGTTTTGGCCCTAAGAAAGTAATTGTCGCAGCAAGTGTTAATAAACTCTGCAAAAATGAAACCGCTGCCTTCGAAAGATTAGAA
>JARLHV010000160.1 GCA_031292055.1 Desulfosporosinus sp. | reverse complement strand
TCTAATCCTGACTTTACCGACATGCTGTTGTCCCCCAGAGGCTTTCGCATGAAGTTAGTCGGTTGTCTTACATCGCACCGCAGGAGCGATGATTTATAAAAAAATATATATGAAACGCACAACGTGCGCACAGGAAATGAAAGAAAGATGTGGAAATGTTAAAAGTAGAATAATATGGAGGTGTTGGGTAAACGGCATCTCTTCCGTGAATGCGACAGAACAAAGTCAAAAGGTTTTTGGACATATTTTAGTTGGGTAAGGAAGTGGCTATTTTGTGAGGAATCGTCTTAAGCTAATTATTGGTGTTTTCACGGTATTGTTAATTGCAGCTGCTATTTGCGTTTTATCTATCGACCAATATGTTAAGTATACGGGATCTAAGTATATTGTTGAGGCAAAGGATGTTCCTAAGTGCAATGCTATACTAGTTTTAGGAGCTTATGTTGCTCCAGATGGAACCGTTTCCCCGATGCTAAATGACAGGCTACTTGAAGCAGTGGAGTTGTATGAATTGGGAAAAGCCCCAAAGATATTGGTTAGTGGGGATCATGGACGAAAGGATTATGATGAAGTTGATGCAATGAGGATATTTCTCGAAAAAAAGAATATTCCTCCAGAGGATATATTTATGGATCATGCCGGATTTAGAACATACGACAGTGTTTACCGAGCTAGGGATATTTTCCAGGTTAAGAAAGTTATTATAGTTACTCAGCATTACCATCTTATGAGAGCAGTATTTGATGCCAGAGCGTTAGGGCTAGAAGCTTATGGAGTTGCTTCGGATAAACAGGATTACGGAGTGGTAATGAAATCATATGAATTACGGGAAATAGCTGCAAGAAACAAGGATTTTCTAATTTCGGGATTCATTAGGCCTAAACCAACTTTCTTAGGAAATGTTATACCAATTACTGGTGATGGAAGGGTTACTGATAATAAATAAATGAACCGTGCTCAATGCACATATATGGGAGATCTCCGCCGGGGTGGCAGGTCTTGTCAAACATGTTCGTTTGTGTATAGGTCGGTGACTGGTATCCTACCATGGGTAGAGAGCGCATTCGGTCCGGGCCGTCAATGGTGGGCTTCAAGCTTTTATTTAGGAGATTGCACGTTGAGACTATAATAGAGTTATATTGGGAATCGTAGATGTCGCAAGGTTTGTAGGCGAAATTCTAATGAAGATGGTAATTTTCATTTGCTAGTTTGAATAGCAAATATACGGACTAATGCATAGCACATGGAGGAAATTAATGTGAGCTTTACTGGGAAATGGGCAGCACTTCAATCTCTGAACTATGCAAAGCTTCGTTGATGCGCTGGCCTATTGAGCAGTGTTTCAATGAAGCTAAAGACGAATTAGGCATGGATCATTATGAATTCAAGTCTTGGACTGTCTGGCATCGGCATATGTTTTTGGTGTCGATTGCAAGTTCATTTTTAAAACGTGGCAATAGAAGCGAATACTCAGGAAGTTGGGTATTCGCTTATTTGATTTCAGCATAGATTAAGCACCTAATCACAGATAATGAAATCCATTTGTGTAATTCACGCGGTCACGATCTGTGACTCGGCATTGCGAAGAAGATTGTTGGCTCACCGCGGGAGAATTTGGGCAGATAGGGAACCGTCTGGAGACCGTTTTTGCATAGAACTTCCGCAGAGTAAGTAAATAACCTTATTTAAGGTATATATAAGAATTGTACTTTCTAATCAAATTTTAATCTTAGTTTAATGTACCTCTCATTTCTCTATGTAATACTGAAAAATGGGTAATATATTTATGCATATACAAAATACATTCTATCTCTGTATGGTTAAATAGCCGTGTAATACTATGGAGGATGACATGAATAAGACGAAGATTTTAATTATCGAAGATGAAAAACCGATAGCTCGGTTTTTGCAGTTAGAGCTTTTACACGAGGGGTATATAATCGATATTGCTTATGATGGTAGGGCTGGTTTGGAAAAAGCAGTTGCAGATCCTGAATATGACCTGATTTTGCTTGATATTATGCTACCCGAGATTAACGGCATTGAGGTTTTGAGAAGAATTAGGCAAAGCATGAGCACACCTATAATTATACTTACAGCACTTGATGAGATAACAGACAAGGTAATGGGGCTTGATACAGGCGCTGACGACTATATTACAAAGCCTTTTGTGATTGAGGAGTTACTCGCAAGAATTCGTGCCGCACTGAGAAAAAACGGTTTGAATAAGAACGATGTATCTTTGCTAAAAATTTTCGATTTAGAGCTTGATATCGACAGACATGAGACAAAGAGAGCAGGTCAAGCTATAGACCTGACCAAAAAAGAGTACGATCTTTTGGAATATCTTATAAGAAATAAGGGGCTTGTGCTTACCCGTAACAAAATTATTGAGAAGGTATGGGGCTTTGAGTTTGTAGGAGATACCAATGTTGTAGATGTATATATCCGGTATCTTCGAATCAAGATTGATGAAGGTTATGAGCAAAAGCTGATACAGACAATCAGAGGAGTGGGCTACTGTATTCGGGAAGGCAAGGATGAGGATTAGAATGGTAAAGCTTACAAAGCTCTCTTGGAAGCTGGCATTCCAATATGCTTTGGTATTTGCTGCTGTCTTGATAGCACTGAATGCTTCGGTGCTATATGGGGTTAAATTTTTCCTCATATATCAGGCCGAACAAAAGGTGGATAGTGTAAGCCGTGCAGTAGAACAAAGAATTATCGGGCCAAATAGCGAACAGATGACATTAGGCGATCCTGAATTAATCAATGAAGCCAAAAGCGATAATACGTTGAATATAAAGGTAGCCGGACCATCTGGTAAAATCGTAAATGGGTCGGCTAATTTTAATACGCTAAGCGTTCCCATGATAGACAATATTAATACAGCCCGGAAGATTGAAGGAAGAGGGCTCAACCTTGTCATTAAAAATACGGCAGTTATTGATGGCGGCAAAGTCAGGGCATATGTTCAGGTCTCGCAAAATATGGAAAAGGAATACACCTTCCTTAAAATATTGCTTATCCTCCTGGCTATAGCAGATACGTTTGGTATATTATTTTCTCTTTTTGCAGGCTACCTCTTGAGTAGAAAGATGCTTAGGCCCATAGACAAAATGACCAAAGCGGCTAATGCAATTGGCTTGTCCGGACTTTCGGCAAGAATTGAAGTACCTCCAGCAGATGATGAACTGTCAAGACTTGCTAAAACCTTCAACGAGATGCTGGATAGGATTAAAATTGTCTTTGAAAAGCAAGGGCGTTTTGTAGCAGATGCATCCCACGAACTTAGAACACCCGTTTCGATCATCCAAGGTTATATAGGAATTATGGATCGATGGGGAAAACAGGATGAAAAGGTTTTACAGGAGTCTATCGATGCTATTAAAAAAGAAACACTCAGCATGACGATTATGATTAAAAAACTACTTTTCCTCGCTAGAGGGGATAATGGAAGTCAAGTGCTTCAGAAAGCAACGTTTAGTATTGACGAACTGATGGAAGAAGTGTCTTTGGAAAGTTCGATGCTGGCCTCAGGGCACCACTTTTCATTTCAAGGTTCTCCAGGATTGGAACTTTTTGCCGATCGAAGGATGATAAAGCAAATGCTTAGAGCCTTGTTAAATAACAGCATTAAATTCACACCTAAAGGGGGGAGGGTAACTCTTCTTTACACGGGCAATGAAAACAATATTGTGTTTAGTATTCTAGATACAGGGATTGGAATTCCTGAGGAGGAACAAGTGCAAATATTTGAGAGGTTTTACAGGGTGGACAAGGCAAGAGCAAGAGAGACAGGTGGAAGTGGTCTTGGGTTGTCCATTGTAAAATGGATTGTTGACGTTCACGAAGGGGAAATTAGCATAGTAAGCTCTGTAGAAAATGGTACAAGTGTTGCGGTTACCTTACCGAAGCTTTTGGAACTTCAATTATAATTGAGGCATACACCTTCATAAAAAAAATTCCTGTAGATAGCTCTTGCTGTTCACACAAATGAAGGTGAGAGCTTTTTATTTCTAATCCAATTCTAATCTTTATTTAAGGTTACTCTCATTATGATGTGACAAAATAAGTTGCAGACTTCTTCTGGCTGATGCCTGTAGCCGTTTATGGATTATTCGTCAAGTTCAGAATCGAATGGAGTGGTATTGGAAGTGAAGGCTACCATCGAGAAAAATTAGAATTTAATTGGGGAACTTCTCTTGTTAATACTGATTGGGTTAAGTCCAATTTTCCTGCAGATCCATACTCCAAGTGCAATGGTCATGGCCCTATCCGTTGCTGGTCTGTGGGCTTTCGTTTGTGTATTCCTTTATGAGTTCTGACTTTATCGGTCTAAGGTGATCGGAACTAACTAAAACAGTTCAACGAAGATTGAGGGGTTTTGTGTTGCTCTGGTTAGTATGTACAAAAATTTTAGGGAGGATCATAATAAATGACATTTTTTCAAACCTTTATAATTGCTGTAGTTCAAGGGATAACAGAGTTATTCCCCGTCAGCAGCGTTGCCCATAGCGTTCTGACCCCATATGTCTTTCATTGGAATCTGGACCCACAATTCCTGAAAGTAAATTTTCTGCCATTTATGGTTATGCTTCACTTAGGAACAGCTTTGGCTCTGTTTACTTATTTCGGACGAGAATGGATTGATATTGTTAAATCTGTCTTTGATTCAGGACAGAAAAACGCTCGAAGACTTCTAAAGTTGATAATTATTGGGTCTATACCGGCTGGTCTGATTGGAGTCATACTTGAGAAGCCATTAACAAATATTTTCTCAAATGTAACAAGCGCCTCATTTTTCCTGATCGTCAATGGATTTTTGCTATTCTTTGGGGAAAAAATGCGTAAGCACGGAACCCGAGGAATAAATAATTTATCGTATCGTCAGGCATTTGTCATAGGCATATTCCAATCACTTGCTCTTGTACCAGGGTTTTCTCGTTCGGGGGCTAGCATGACGGCTGGATTCATGGCCGGTTTGAAGCATGAAGAAGCCGCGCGTTTTTCGATGCTTTTGGCAACGCCAATTATAGTAGGCGCAAGTCTTCTCGAACTTCCTAAATTGTTCAAATCAGGAGTTCATGGCTTATTACAAATGTCATTGGCCGGTGGTTTAATTGCGGGATTATTTGCCTATATAAGTGTATGGATCTTAATGCGTTGGTTTAAGAAGAATGAGATTAGTGCGATGCGGCCATTTGCTTATTATTGCTGGACTGTTGGCGGTATTATTTTGTTAACTCGCATATTTTAATGGCTCCTATCGGTAAATTTGCAATCATTGTGCTTCCTATAGATATACTTATCTTGGTTCCGACATATGGACTTAGATATTTTTACACGGTTAGTACGAGTGGCAACAGTTTTTATCTGGTACAAATAATAGTTAGTATGATTTCATCATAATCAAAAGTCTAATTGTTGACGGTTGCTCCTTAATCTGTAATCTGTTGACATTGTTTTATATCTCCTTTATTGATTTGAGACTTTGTAAAACATTCAGTTTTCTATATACTTTAAAATACACCCATACAGCATTGATCAACAACAAGGCACTGGTAATAAAAAAGACATAGCGAATACCCAAGTAGGCTGCCACTTGCCCGCCTAAAACAGCGCCTCCAAATACGCCTAAATACCCTGCCGACATGGTAAAACCAAAAACACTACCTACAAGAGAATCTGGTGTAATTTTCTTAACAAGGGTATTTATGGAAGGATTTAGCCCTCCTAACGTTAATCCTAATAAAAAACGAAGTCCCATCAATTGCCATGGATTTTTCACAAAGGCTTGTGGTATATAAAGGATCCCGGCAACGACAAGTGCGACTAACATGACTTTATGCGCTCCTATTTTATCAGAAAGTTTTCCCAGTCTTGGAGCGGCAATTATATTTGCCAACCCTGAGGCTGAGAATGCCAATCCAGCCAACAGAGCGACATGACTGGAATCTTTGGTTAATTGGGTGACATAGACGGTTACGATAGGTTCTATAGAATACAGTCCTAGAGCTAATGTAAAAAAGGTCACAAGTAAGGTAATAGTCAAACTCTTTTCAGGAACACTCTTCCATTGCTCCTTGAGACTAACCGCCTTTTTATCCTGACGGGTAAAAGATTCCCTGACAAATAAAGCGGTTAGAATAAATGCAATCAGCAGCAAGGCACCTGTTATAAAAAATACCGGTTGAAAACCAAGGTTCTCTTCGATGAAACCGCCAATAATTGGACCTAGCAAAGACCCAGCAATACTTCCCGTTGAAAGTGTGCCTAAAGCATATCCTGCGTGATCCTTGTCTGTTTGAGTTGCAATCAAGGCAGTACAAGCTGTGCTAAAACCTGTGATAGCGCCCTCCAATAATCTTAATCCGATCAGTACATAGACATTCGGCGCAAACCCCATGCAACCTATAATCAGCGCCATACCAAGGCTTGCCCGCAAAATCATTGGCTTTCGCCCAAATTTGTCAGCAAAATGACCCCAAATAGGTGAGAAAATAGCAGAAATTATATAAGTAACTCCAAAAGCAATTCCTGAAAGTTGTGCAATTGAAGATGTATTATGAACTCCGAGATGCTGTATATAAAGCGGCAATACTGGGGCAATCTGACTCATTCCTATGCCTGAGACAAACATTCCAAACCAGCAAACGAATAAATTTCTTTTCCAAATCGGCATGAATATAAACCTTTCTTTTGTTTTTTAGCTTTTGGGGACAGCAGTCTGTACTGTAATTTTCTAGATTTACTCCAAGGTGTCGATCCAAGCGTTGACAGTAAGGACATCGGCCTGACGTGGAAACACCTTCTCGGTGAGAACGCGGTGAACCTCAGGATCAAGATCAAGACATGCATCCGAAAGAACCTTTAATGCATAGTCTTTATCTGCCGCCTCCCGCAATGTTGATAGAACGACGCCACTTGTAGAAATTCCACTTATAACTAGAGTGTTGATTTGGTGAGATCGGAGGATGACTTCGAGGTTGCTGCCAGCGAAAGCGCTGACTCGAAACTTTGTAACGACTGGTTCGTTTGGTTCGGGATGAACGGATTCATGAATCTGTGTTGCTATGTCGGAGACCGTCATTCCACTGGATTTAGAAATTGTTGAGAACGACTTGTTTTGAGGATTGATTTCGGGATAACCTTCGCTAAATGCGACGCGCACAAAAATAACTGGAATTGAATGTCGGCGTGCGGCTTCGACGGCTTTTTGGAACGGAAGCAGTAATTTCCCATCTTCTGCGAAACGCGAAACAATGCCGTTTTGCATATCCATGACCAAGAGGGCAGTGTTATTGTGATGATTCTGCATGTGCTGTACAACTCCTTTTCATTATGCTAATATTAAATGGATAATTCTCCATTTAATATAAACGGAGAATGCTCCATTTGTCAAGAGCGATTTTTAATTGAACTGTAGGAAGTGATGATAGAGTGAATGGTTCGGAGACAACCCCAACTCGTCCTGAGCGTCGTGATGCTACTGAGAATCGTCAGCGAATATTGAGCGCAGCTCTAAGGCTATTTGAGCAAAATGGTGTTGAACATGTAAGTATGAATCAAATTGCTAGCGAAGCACAAGTCGGTTCAGGAACGCTTTATCGTCGTTATAGAAACAAAGTTGAATTATGTCTTGATTTAATTAAAGACAACATTGTGCTCCTTTTTGATGATATTGAAATCTACTTGAAGCAAAACCAGTTTAATCTGCCCAGTCAACGACTAAAAGGAATTCTCAGCCTATTTATTCGTTTCAGAGAAAAAAAGGCACAATTGCTTACAGGAGTTGAGGAGTACTCGTCAACCAATCAACTGAGGTCACGAATGGAGAGCCCTATTTTTAAAGAATTGCATCAACTATTAGTCGAACTGCTTGACGAGATGAATGTGACCGAGCAGAGCAATTTCAACAGTGTCTTTAGAGCGGATATGTTGCTAATGGCTTTAAGCAGAGATTCCTATTCATTTCAAAGAGATGTTCGTGGTTATGCGCCTGAGATGATTTTGGAACAACTCTGCTCATTATTTATTTTGAATAAATGAGACCATCGGTTGGTTACAGATGACGCCTGTTGCCATTTAGTTCTTTGTTTAAAAGAGGATGGTTTTTATGGTACTGATGGTGAAGTTATGTCTGTTCGCCAAACAAAAAGTTTTCTAAAACGACATTTCTCAGTACTAAGTATTTTCGAGCAAGATACTTTATGACATTGTGCCCAGACAAGGCACCATTGAAACGGTAATAAGTATAATAAATATAGCTCTTTTGGGGCGACAGGGCACGTGGAGACGGTGACTTGTCTCAACAGAAAACACAACTGGAAGCCGCTTGTGGCAGGGGTTTCAGAAATAGGCGGATTGCGAAAAAGGTAATATTTGGAATACATTAGGGCGGAATGTTGTCCAGGTGCGTCCAAGGAAACATGTAGGTACTGTTTGGCCGAAATGTTTTGAGCTATGGCGCGTCCGCTGGAACATATTGAGTATGCAAAATATGATGGCTAATTGATTGTGACCCATAAACTTCCTAGTATCTATACGACTTACCCAAGCCCCTCTTTCTGCCTCGCCTTCGACCCGTGCTCGTTTCACGCTGCTCTCCTATTCGGACAAACCCCGCTGGGGTGGCTGTCTTGCCATGGTCTATAAAGGAGTATATCGTGGAGATACAAGCCTTGATAAAGAAGCATGCTTTCCTTAGTATAAATCTTGTGAAAATAATATCTCCTCAATGAAAGGAAAATGTCATATTAATGGCATTTATTTTTGTTATCATATTAATTAGCAGCAAGATATACGGGTTAATATAGACAATACTATCTAGTCTTCAATTTTCCTATTATATATGATTTAAACGTGCTTTTAAGATTGAAGATATCACGAGGAGGAGATCGGAATATTCTGTAAATCACTCAAACAGCCATATGTCTATGATTCATTAGAACCTTATTGTGATGATGGGTCTGTAAAACTCTACCACAATGTCCATCATAAAGTCCCTTTGAAGCAAACACGATTTTTGATGATAAGCTTCAATTTGTTACCAATCTCAAAATATAAAAATATTTTAACGGAGTGTGATTTTTATGTCAGAAGAAAAAGTATTTACGAGTGAACAAGCTAAGGAAATTGGAGAAATGCTTAGAGTAAACTGGAGCAAATTTAATATAGAACAATTCAGAATGGGAATGGACGTGGAGCTTGAACATGGCACAATTGATCCACTTACAAATGTTACAGATAATGATCCTTTAGTTACAGGCAAAATTGCACTTGCACATTTGACAGAATATCCCGACTATTATACTAGACTTGAAAAAATGGAAATTGATGCAGAAAAATATTGGGAAAGCAAATAACTGAGGTGAGATGTATTGAGACCTCAAAAAAATATATAGATGATTTCGCTGCAGAAACCCCTTGTTATGCTATTAATATCACGTTTTATTGTCATCCTGAGCGAAGCGAAGGATCTTTTGTCCCTAGATCCTTCGCTCTCGCTCAGGATGACACAAAAATAATTGCAGTAATTTGATATTTTATAATGTTTTTAGACTTGTCGAACAGCGGAATCATAGATAGGTATTGTTTTGCTATATTTACACATGAATTTGATGTCAAATATTTAATGCGCAGGTTGAGGAGATGGAAATTCACAACCTGCGCATTATGTTTTAAATGCAAGAAAATTGTCATTAAAATGACATTATCTTCTGTTATCATTGTAAGTGGAAAAAACATACTGTACCGCTCCTATTCTTCCAGCGAGTAGAACTTGCTGGGCAACCTTAATAAAGGAAGGATGATAAAGCATGTTATGGACAATCGTTGTTATTCTCGGGATCTTATGGCTTCTTGGTATGGTCACTTCATATACTGCGGGCGGATTAATTCATATCCTTCTCGTAATTGCTTTAATTATAGTGGTGTTTAACCTCATTTCAGGGAGGCGGGCGCTTTAGCCAAAGGATGTTGTGTTACAAACTAACTTTTGAAAATGGGATGAGGTATAAGCATGAAGAAAAGAACGAAAATAATAACCCCTGTAGCAACAGTAATTACATCCCTTATATCGGCAACTGTTGCAATCGCTGTGATTTCAATGGTTAAAAAAGCCAGCACTGCAAATGATGAGTTCAAGACAGTCCTAGATGGACTAGTCAAAGTGGGTACAATTACCCGAGTTCAAGCAGTGGCTATTCGCAGTGCGCTCATAGCCGCTAAAGATTCAGCAATAGCTAATGACTAAATTGGGACAATAAAGCAAGGAGAACCTGAAGATGTCCCTCAAAGAGAGTAAAACCAGTCAACCTACAAGGTTGAAGAGGTCGATTTTCAGAGTGCGATCACTACAACTCAAGAAATCGAATCAGCAAATGGCAATTTGATGAGAAAAGAATATCCTTTACCTAAATATTTGTAACTCCGCAAGCGTCTGCGGAGTTATAAATATTTAGGTAAAACTCACTATAGTAGTTGATAACGCATACTAGTAACGACTTAAAAAGACGAATACGTGTAGTGAGTCCAAGGAGGATTGTCTTTTTAAACAGGGTGGGGGCTTAATTTTTTTAGAAAAACGTATTGCAATCAATATATAAGAATATTATGATTAATTAAATTATTTCTATGACAAGTGGTTGACGAACAGTTATAAGGAACTAAAGAAGGGGGAGCGGTTATGATCGGGATAGCGGTTTTTGGAATCCGAGACGAGGTACCAGTGGGTAAGTGTAGTTGCGGCGGGACTTGTGGTGGTTCAGATTCTAACAAAACCATGGGGGAAATGTACGAAGAATTAAAAAGTTTTTTAGTGCAAAGTGATTTGGGTGTAGAGGTGCAGGTGCAATTCTTGGATGTATTAGACGATGATTTGAGTGGTCATGACGCAGCCCACATGATGTTCAAAAACGGGTTCGCTTTGCCTTTGGTAGCCGTAAAGGGCATTGTTCTTTTTTCAGGCGGTATTAACACAACTATGGTGTATGACGAAGTTAAAAAAGCGATGGGTTGATCCCGGTTGAACGGATGAAAGGGGTAGCTTCATAATTTATTTGGATAAGGCTGCAACGACTTGGCCAAAACCACAACAAGTTGTAGCTGCTATTGAGGAGGCTCTTGTGCACAAGGGTGGGAATGCCGACCGGGGTGGGCATGGCGCAGCGATGCAGATGGCTCGACTCATTTATCAGACGAGGGAAGACTTGTGTGTCCTATTTGGTACGAATAATCCGACCCGAGTTGTCTTTACCCAGAATGCCACCCATGCCTTGAATCAGGCATTATTCGGACTTTTACAATCTGGGGATCATGTCATCACGTCATTGCTTGAGCATAATGCGGTGGCCCGACCGCTTTGGGACTTGAAATAGCGGGGGGCGTTCGATTTAGCCCTTCTCATTTCACGAGCGACGAAGAGATTGAAACGGCTCTGCAGGCGGTAAGAAGGGTTTCTGAAGAGTTGAGCTAATAACGAGTTGCAAGTTATCGGCTTATGTAGCAGCTAGAAACGGAGGACTAATTATTCTGGCAAATAAGGCAGCAACAGGGGCATTTGTACTGGAAGGTACAGATGCCCCTGTTGCCAGTTGTGAAAAGCTACATCCGCAGACCATGGTTTATGCTAATTTTCATTTTTCGCTCTTTAAATTGTTCTTCTACTAAAAACAAATGTTGTATGAGAGGCAGAGGTTCGCCATCATCCTCTAAGACTTTTTCAATGAAATATGCGCAGCTAGTTTTGTCTTCTTGTGAATTGCTCAGAGTTTTGTACTTGAAACAACTTATAAGGTTGTTATTGTCGTTTATACCTAAACCACAGTTACCACATGTTTTCATGTTATACGTCCTCCTTTTGTTTTCTGCAGAACGGCAAATATAATAACATTATTATATTATATAAATATGATAAAATATACTGGTACATATGAAAATTTCTAAGCCGTTTATTTTCGATTCCTGCCGCTTGGCAAGCCTGTGCATTGCAATAGTGGAGTAATTGTGTTATCTTACATATGAATATATGTTCCCATGGACATATATCGACTGATTTTGGAGGGGAAGAGATGACGGAACAACTATCTAAAGAAGAACGAGTGAAGTATCGTATTGAAGGGGAATTTTGTGCCAATTGTTCGGCAAAAATGGAGAGAATGCTGAGTGCAACGGAAGGAATAGGAGAGACAACGATCAACTATGCGACCAAGACGGTTTTCTTGCCTCCTTTGCGGGTCGTACAGGCTCAGGATATTATGGAGAGGATTGAGGCGGGAGTTAAACTCGTTCCGATCCAAATGAAGCAAAAAGGGGCTACTCTGGACAATACTGTTGCTGTGAATAAGGAGAATAAGTGGAGACTTACAAGGATTATTATTGCGTGTGCGCTATTTGCAGTGGGTTTGGTTTTTGAGTTGCGTTGGAAAAATAATTCTTGGGAAATTTATGAGTATTTGGTTTACTTAACGGCCTATTTTTTAGTAGGTTACAAAGTCTTAGCCAAGGCAATCCGCGATCTATTCAGGGGACAACTCTTTGACGAAAACTTTCTGATGTCTTTGGCAACAGTCGGGGCGATTGCAATTCATGCCTTGCCTGAAGCCGTTGCTGTCATGTTGTTCTATTCCGTGGGTGAATACTTAGAGGAGCGGGCCGTAAACCGTTCCCGTCATTCAATTCAGGCTTTACTGAATTTCCGTCCGGAGTATGCTAATCTAATTCATCAGCTGGATGTGATCAAAGTTGATCCCGAAGAAGTGCAGGTCGGTCAGCAGGTTTTGGTTCGTCCAGGAGAAAAAGTTCCTTTAGACGGCGAAATTGTGAATGGAAGTTCGTTTGTGGATGTATCTGCTCTGACTGGAGAGTCGGTACCGAGGAAAGTCCAAGTGGGTAATACCATTTTGGCTGGTATGATTAATACTACTGGGGTCTTGACGATGCGCGTCACGAAGGTGTTTGCCGAATCATCCGTACAAAAGATTTTAGATCTGGTTGAGAACGCCAGTACCCACAAAGCAACCACGGAAAAGTTTATTACAACCTTTGCACGCTATTATACGCCTGCCGTTGTTGCGGCGGCTACAGCAATTGCCTTAGTGCTTCCGCTTTTGTTCGGCGGAAATTATCAGGATTGGCTATATAGAGCACTGACAATCTTGGTCATTTCTTGTCCGTGTGCTCTGGTGATTTCTGTTCCACTGGGTTATTTCGGTGGGATAGGGGGCGCTTCACGCCACGGGATCTTGATCAAAGGAGCCAACTATTTAGAAGCGTTGACCGATATTCGTACCGTGGTGTTTGACAAGACGGGAACTCTGACGGAAGGGGTCTTTCAAGTTGTAGAGATCAGCCCGGTAAAAGGGTACACCAAGCAGGAACTTTTAGAAATTGCAGCCCGGGCGGAAGCTCATTCCCCTCATCCTATCGCTAAATCAATTCGCGAGAAGTATGGGAAAGATGTGAAAGACAGTGATCTGACAGGCTTATTGAGTTATGAAGAAGTAAGTGGTCAAGGGGTCCGAGCGCTCTTAAGCGGAAAGACTGTCTTAGTGGGTAAAGCTGAATTATTGAAGCGAGCGGGGATCTCAATGCCAAGACTTACGGCTGAGAAGGGACTGGGAACGGTTGTATACATCTCCGTAGACAGAGACTATGTTGGGCAATTGACGATCTCTGACCGCGTTAAGGCGGATTCCAAAGCAGCGATTACTCGCTTAAACCAGATGGGTATGAAAACGGTTATGCTTACTGGGGATAAACAAGCCGTTGCCAAAGTAGTAGCGGAAGAACTGGCCTTGAGCGAATATCACTCTGATTTAATGCCTGAGGATAAGGTTGCTTGGCTGAAGACGTTTAGTCAAGCAAATCGACAGGGTAAAGTGGCGTTCGTGGGCGATGGACTTAATGATGCTCCCATCTTGACACGGGCGGATGTGGGGATCGCTATGGGTGGCTTGGGATCGGATGCAGCGATTGAGGCTGCAGATGTCGTGATTATGGAAGATCAACCGAGCAAGCTTGTGGATGCTATCCATATTGCTCGGTACACAAAGAAGATCATTTGGCAAAATATTGGAGTTGCGTTGGGCGTGAAGCTGGTGTTCATTTTGTTAGCGGTCTTCGGAAGGGCCAATATGTGGATGGCCATTTTCGCTGATGAAGGCGTTGCCTTGCTCGCGATTATGAACGCCATGCGGGTTAGGTGGTATAATAACCCGGAAAATTCCCTTCCAGAAGCTTCGTTATCGCGAGCGGTCAAAGTGGCGGCACGGTAGCACTCTATGGTAGAATAAAGGTACAAGATATATTCATTTTTAAGTTCGGAGTGAAAGTAGTATGATTCTGAAAAAGACAGAGGCTGATGCCGCTATCGATAACCATGAAAATGTAGAGGATGCCGTGTGTGACACCTTATGCGTACATCATGAGGTGATTGAGAAGTTTGCAGACCAACTGATTACCCTTGCCAGGGCGAATAATCTGGCGGAACTATTTAAGACGCTAGGTGACCCAACTAGAATCAGAATTATGGATGCCTTGGCAAAATCGGAGTTCTGTGTTTGTGATCTGGCAGAATTGTTAGGATTAAGCCAATCTGCAACATCTCACCAACTACGGGTGCTTCGGAACAATGATCTTGTCAAATACCGGCGGGAGGGGAAGATGGTCTATTATTCTGTACATGACTCTCATGTCTCAGAACTTTATCGTCAGGGATTGGAGCATATCGACGAGGGTTAATCCGTTAATCTCATAATCTATCGCTAGTGAATCAAGGTCCAAGGTCAATAAGACGCTGGGCCTTGATTTAATTCGAAAGTTAAGTGCATGGTTCTAAAATGAATATGTAAATGGCTTAGGTTAGCAGATTTTTAGCTGTGACCCCTAAGCCGTTTATTTTATAAGCGAATTTTATTCCATTCGTCCGAGTGGTATTTAGCGGTAAGTACATCTACCTGATCTTTTTCCGCAGAGGTTAGCTGTGCCTCTTCAAGGCAAATATGCATCCTTTCCATAAAACCACGGCAATGCTGGGGTTTTTGCGTCCAATTTAACATGACATCACAGCCCTTGCCCGAGTGAAAGCAAACATCAAGTCATGATCTAATTGGCCGAGCTAAAAAAACACTTGAATTAATTATATACATATAATATAATAATATTGTAATTTAATACTTTGATTTTAAGGAATAATCGTTAGAAGGGCGACTGACCATAGAAGTAAAAAACTGGAGTGGTGATACTTACAAAAAAGGAAAGACGGTGGTCTAAATGAATTTATATATTTGGGGATTTATTGCAACTCTAGTTTTAAAATCATTTATGTCTATGGGTGGAGTTGGAGCAGCTTTTATCCTTGTGCCGATCTTTTACTGGATGGGAATGTCCTTCCCTCAAGCAGCAGCTGTTGGCTTAATGCTTGGAGTGTTAAGTACTAGTGTAGCCGCGATTAATTTTGCTAAGGACAAATTTATTAATTTCAAAGTAGCAATTCCTATGATAATCGCCATATTGGTATTATCACCATTGGGTGTATACGTATCTAATAGCGTAAATAAAAATATTTTATTGGGAATATTTGCGGTCTTTCTTGTTATTGCTGGCACGATAATGATGTTTTATCACCCCAAAAGGGATGAAGCAAACAAAGAAATAAATGCCAAGCCGTTAGCAAGCCTAGGAGTAGGTGGTCTAGTAGGATTCTTAAGTGGTATGCTCGGCATTGGTGGTGGTTCATTTCTCGGGCCTTTTTTGGTCTGGCTCGGTATGGATGGCAAAGAAGTGGCTGGTACTAGTTCCTTCGTGGTTATGTTTTCCTCTTTAATTGGTTTCTTAGGGCATGTTGGTTTAGAATACAGTCATTTCAATTATGTATTTCTGATCATTACTGGTATTGCAGCAATAATGGGCGGTTATATCGGTTCTTGGCTAGCTCGTTTTAAATTAACTGGTAACCAGATAAAACAAATTATTGGCGTTTTTCAATACTTAGTAGCCATAAAAATAATTATCGATCTAGCGAGTGTCTGGGGAAAATAGGTGCTCCTAACTGGGTGAAGGACATCCCCAAACGTGTATGATGGATGGCTTGAAAATTGCTACGAGTTGTACATATGGCAAGAATTTGATCAGCAAATTGAATTATGGTAAAGTTGCGATGATTTTGGGTGAAAAACCCAAATAAATATAAAGAAATTTAAGGAGGCAATTTTATTATGATTAATGCAAAAGATTATTTCGACATAGGAATTAAATTTCACGGGCACAAGTGTCCAGCCATGCCGTTAGGTCTCAGGGCAGGGGCAGCGGCTATGAACGCCCTTGGTGTGGAACGTTCCCAGGATAAGGAACTGGTGATGGTAGTGGAGACCGGTAACGATCACGCCGCGGGCTGTTTTGTTGATGGCCTGATGACTGTTACTGGTTGCACGTATGGCAAAAGCAATATTAAGAAAACCTATGTGGGTAAAATGGCCTTTACCTTGATTGATACAAAACAGCAAAAAGCTGTGCGAGTTCAGCTAAAACCGGAATTTTTCGGCAAGATGCTGCAGTCACCCTTTGTACAGCAACGCAAACAAGGCGTACCGCCACAAGACATACTCGCAAATATCACTGACCCACTAGTAGAAGGGGTCATGAATCGGGCCGAAGAAGAATTTCTGGCTATCAGTCCAGTGTTCGATTATCATTTCGAAAAGACAAAAGGTACATTTGATACCGACTTATGCGCAGCGTGTGGTGAACGGGTATTTGTGCACAAATTGCAAAATGTCGATAGCAAAAAAATCTGTATTCCCTGTGCGGAAAAAGAAAAATAAATAGTTTAGAGACAGAAGACTAATCCTAGCAAGATAAGTAGCAAGCAGTAACAAACTTGTTTTCAAGTTTTATTACTGCCTCTTTTAATTTTTTAGCATAATAGTGAATTGAATAGGATTAATTATTGATGTGAGCAAGGGTGCTTCTTAAGGGAGAAGATTTTGACACGCTTTCTAAAATAGCATTGAACAATTAGAAAATTAATGTATAATATTATTAATATATTATAAAAACATTATTTTGCCATTTATTTGTATTGCAAAAGGTGATGTGGAAGACATGTTTACGATAGCGACCGGGCTTTGTGCGTTAGGGTCGAGTCTGACTAGCCTGTCGATATACCGGGCGCTTACTGGAGTGTTTGCCGCATCGGTGTTTGCATTGCCCAAACGTATGGATTTAACTATTTATATATTGGTTTGAGTATGACGGCTTTCGGAATCATGTCAGTTATTGGTGGAAGAATCACTAAAACAAGCATTCAATGACAAAAGTAGAATTGAGGAGGAGTAATTATGAATATTGGAATTTTCCCTTGTCAAGGCCGTTGTAACGTTAGTATGATGACGAAAACGGTGGCTGAATTTTTCGTTGATGATGAAATAATACGCGTACTACCCAATTTAAATTTACCTCTTGATAATGAAAGTGGTGTTAATGAAAAGTATATTGCCTTAAATGGCTGCCCAGCAACATGTGCTTCCAAGGAATTTGAGATTGCAAGAATTAAACCACATGAAGTAATCATTATGACCAAGGATTTTGATCCAAAAAATAACGAAAAATATGAAGAGTTATTAGATATTGACGAAGAGGTATACTTAGTGCAAGAAGTGATTGACAGATTATTGGGTAGTGAGTAGGTTAAAACGACATGAAGTCTGATTACATTAGTACAGAATTCCCAAGAGATTAGTAATTAGCTGGATTCCAACCTTCGGCTAATGCGATGGATAGAGCCAGCCGAATGATTGTGGTCAAAGAAGGGAACAACAGGGGCATTTGTACAGAAAGGTACAGATGCCCCTGTTGCTTTTCTGTTTGCTAACATCTTGTTCTTCAATATAGGGGAGAACAAGATGTTAGCAAGATAGAATAAGAAAAACTATAGTGACATGATAATAGAATGGCAGTATAATATTAGCATATGATAATTACATAATAGCAAGGAGGTGTGGATGATCGATAGTAAGGGGCTATCAATACATATCTGCGTTATTGGCGGCGGTCCTGCTGGATATGTAGCGGCCATACGTGCAGCTCAGCTCGGCGGAAAAGTGACGTTGGTTGAGGAAAGAGAGGTTGGAGGAACTTGTCTTAACCGGGGATGTATACCAACCAAAGCACTACTTAAAACATCAGAAGTCCTATCTATGATCAGTAAGTCTAAGGAATTGGGCATCGCAGCAACAGTTTCGTCGGTCGATGCCAGTGTTGGTAAGGCCAGAAAAGATCGAGTGGTAAAAAGTCTGAGGATGGGTGTTGAGCACCTGCTGGCTAAGAATGGTATTGAAGTATTACGTGGCAAGGGTTGGATTGAATCTCCTCAGCGGGTCACCGTTAAAACAACGGAGGGAGAAGCGGTTGTCAACTGCCACCGCTTGATTATTACCACGGGTTCGGAGCCCTTAATTCCAGATATACCAGGCATTAGGCTGGAAGGAGTTATGACCAGCGATGAAGCACTAGAACTAACGAAGATCCCTGAAAGTATAACCATCATCGGGGCTGGGGCGATCGGGATGGAATTTGCAACTCTGTTTAATTCGTTGGGTTCCAAGGTTAATGTGGTCGAATTTCAAGAGACGATCCTACCGAATGAAGACAAAGAAATAACAGCGGAACTCTTGAAGATCATGAAGAGGCAAGGCATTAAATTTTCGCTCGCTTCCAAGGTTAAAGAGATTTGTAAATCCGAAAAGGGACTGGAGGTCCTGGTCTAGGCAGGGGAAAAGGAAGTGACTCTGCTCACAGAAAAGGTTCTAGTTGCCGTAGGAAGAAAGCTAGGGGGGGTATCACCAGACATCAACGCTCTGGGCATAGAGGTGAAGAAAGGCTCCATTATTGTCAATGAGAGTATGGAAACCAATGTATCTGGGGTTTATTCTGCAGGAGATGTGATTGGAGGAAGCCTTCTTGCCCATCTTGCCTTTGCAGAAGGTCGAGTAGCAGCCGAAAATGCCATGGGGATTAAAAGTAGGCTAAACTACAGGGCGGTGCCCGCTTGTGTGTATACAAATCCGGAGGTAGTTTCTGTTGGTTTAAGTGAAGATCAAGCGCAAGCAAAGGACATTGCTGTCAAAGTCGGACGCTTTGATTTCCGAAATAATGGTAGGGCCTTATGCCATGGAGAGAGGGAAGGCTTCGTTAAGGTCATAACCGAGGAGGGCACCGGAGTTATTCTTGGGGCGCGGATTCTGGGACCTCATGCTTCGGAATTGATATCCGAAATCACCCTGGCAGTTAGTCTAGGGATCAAAGCAGAAGTCTTGGCAGATATGATCCAT
>JARLHV010000015.1 GCA_031292055.1 Desulfosporosinus sp. | reverse complement strand
TATGGATTTTCAGATAAGGGATCTGTCCGAAGAAGTCCTTGGAAAGGATACGGTACTAAGAAGGGTAAGTATCAATCCAGATGTTATTATTGAGCATTTTGAAAGGACTTTGAGTTGGTTTTTGAAGGGCGATTTTTTAAGTTACAAACATGAAAGTGCTTGTGAAGAAGCCCTGTTTGAAAGGATCGATGAACTGGAGTTACTTTGCAAGTATGGTAATAAAGAAGAGGCTGTCGAAGTCGGAAAAAGAATGAAAAAGCGACTTATATCCATTGAACATGATACGGATGATTTTCCAGATTATCTTTTGACGATGATTGACCAAGTGCTTGGAACTACTTAATGTCATATAGGATCTATAGTGCAATAGGAGCACGTTCGTTACCGGATGTTGTCCCAGACTGAGTAAGGCTGCCGCCACGTCATAAACATCCTGTTCGGAGGCGTCAGCCTTCAGGTAATTCAGGCTTTTCTGTTTGAGTTCCGGGTTGCCGCTGGGCGTGGTCCCGGTCTGGTATTTTACAATCAGCATTGAATTTAAAGACGTTGTACTTACTGCCATCGTCTTCACATCCTTTCCGACCTATTGACCGGCCGCTTTGAAATCAGCCCGTCCGCTTATTTTATGATCCTGTCTGTCCGGAGGTTACAGTCTGCGGCCGACCTATAAAAAAGTAAGGTTCTCGCTTCTTATTCAGGTTCTTTAACAAGCCATTTGAATGAAGTTTGTCACACGCATACTCCTCGCCCCATATTCTGTGAATAAAGTAACAGAAAGGGCAGATAGTCTTATGAAGGATTTGATCACAGATCGCACGCCGCTTGTGATCGCGGCTGAAATAAACACGATCAGACTCCAGACCGGGAAGATCCTCCTTGCCGGTTCCATTGAGATTGGCCGTCGCCTGAAGGAGGCTAAGGATTTGCTTCCCTTTCTTTCACCAGAAATCTCTTGCTGAATTAGGTGTTGCAGTTTGAGTTCATCCATTCTATTGGTGTCTATCACTTAGGAAGAAAGGTATTTGACAGCGTACATAATTCGCTGGGTTCCCTTGAACAAACGTTTCCTGAAGAGCTTGACAATATTAAAAGGCTTTTTGAATTAGCCTGTTTACTTCATGATGTAGGACATGCCCCGTTTTCGCATACGGAAGAGCGGTTTTTCTTAGCGGATGCAGCTAATCCACCCGCAATCTATGCTAAATTGATCGCATTGGTTTCAGATCCTGATTTTAGCGATGATTTCGACTATTATTGTGATAACGGAAAAGTTGCTATCGTCACGCCAAAAAGGCAAATAGTGATATTCTTAATTGTTTTATTGAATTGCTTAATTCCCCAATTATTGACGTTGATAGGTTGGACTATATTATTCGGGATGCGAAAACAACGGGATTCCAGAGTGTATCCATTGATTACGAAAGACTTTTAGAAGGCATACGTATTATTGATAATAATGGTTCAAAATATCTGGCCTATCATAAAAGCGCTTTAAGTGTGATAGAAAATGTGATATATGTTCATGACACCGAAAGAAAATGGATTCAAAACCATCCGGTTATATTGTATGAGCATTTTTTATTGCAGCATGCGATGCGAAACATTGATAAATATTTTGCTTTGTCTGAAAGTGGTTCAAGGTTTTTTAGTCTTGACTCTTTGAGCCGGAATGGGAGGAATTTTGGTAGTAAGGGAAAGATTTCATTATTGGCTGATGAAGATATACTGTACATAATGAAGAATGTCATTTCTGATGACTTGATGGATGAGTATTTTTTCAGAGGCTCCAGGGGACATCCTCTTTGGAAGTCAGAAGCAGAATATAGGGCCCTTTTTGATAATGAATTGGGAAAAAATAAACTGTCGAAACTTAGTTAAATAATAATGTTAATAAATGGAGGATTATGATCACTTGTGCCGAACCAATTATTGGTGATAATTGCACATTTTGAGACAGGGGTGTTGTTTTGAGCGTATACTTTATTCATCCAAAGTTAACTATTGGGGCTTACCAGCTAGCTGAACAGTTTTATGAAAAATGTTTTGGGGAGATAGAAGAACATATAGAAGTAGTTTCTGTGCGTACAGAAATTGTTATGAATTCACTGGAACTTGGGAGAGAGGATAGTATTGTTTTCTTTAATAGAGCGGATCAATTATATACTGATTTATTTTTAAAATTACTTAATAATGTACTAAAAGCAGGTTCTTTTGTATTTCCGATTGCACTTACAAAAGAGCACAGAAGACCACCAGAGCTTGTATGCAAATCCCAAAGCTATGATATTGTTGAGGAATTAAGGCAACGTTGTCTTACAGACTTTAATATTGACACAGTAGCATTTGCACTAGCAAGAGAAATAATTGCAAAAATGCAGCCAACCTTATGTAAAGATAAAATGCATATATTTTTAAGTCACCGCCGTGAAGATGGTGAAGAAATAGCTGCAGTCTTTTATAAGGAATTTAAAGCTAGGTCTGAAGATGCTTTTCGAGATTTAATAGATATTAAAGTTGGTGAAGAAGCACAGGAGCGCATAGAAAGCAACCTTAGAAAGAGTGATGTTGTAATATTTCTAGATACGCCTAAAACAGGTGAGTCTCAATGGATTGCAAGAGAATTAGAAATGGCATTTGCTTTAAATATTCCTATAGTATGGGTTCGAATAGGTAAGCCTGATGGAAGAGTAGCATTAAAATTTAATCCGGCAGATATTCCACACTTTAATTTGCCAAATATCAATATTCCAGACATTGGCAATGGATCTACATTAGTTGATAATATTATTCATAAAGCTTTTCAAATATCTAGGGAATATGTTAAAAGTGTTTTTGATCGAATAAACACTATTAAAAATCTTCTTTGCGACCATCAAGCAAGTTTCAGAAAACTAGATACTAGAAATTTGATTTTCAAATTAACTATACCTCGGAGTAAACTTAAGTATAGAGAGCGGCCTTTAGTCCATATTGTTCAGTGCTATGGCAGATTCCCAAAAGACGAGGATAAGGGAAGTCTGCAACCCAAACTTTCTAAGTTAGGATATGAAGAACATCCAGAGCATGGAACTTTTTATGATAGTACTATTCTTTTAGCCCCCATAGGTGATGACAATAGTTGTTATGAGAATACATGTATTACTGAATCATTTGATGATTATCTTTATTATCTTGAAAATTATTTAAAACCAATAAGTACACAATCAAATGGGAAAAAGGGTATTATTGTCTCTGGTGCATTTCCTGATTGTGAACCTGAATATCAGCAAAATTTACACAATGCATTATTTGCGTTTGCGAATGAAATATATCAAAGGCAAGGCATTATCATATTTGGTGCACACCCAACTTTTCAACACTTGTTTTTTAATTTAGGTAAGAAACTATATCCAAATAACTATAAGGAATATATACATCTCTATATTTCAAAGTATTTTGCTACTACTGGGATTATTGGAGATTTAAATAGTTATGCAGCTGTTACTGCAACAGAAAATGTGGAAGAGGACAGAGAAAAAAGCTTGAGTTTAATGAGAAAAACTATGATTGAAGATAATAAAGCACTAGCTTTAATCTGTCTGGGCGGAAAAACAAAGGCTGGTGGCCATAAACCAGGAGTTGATGAAGAGATTGAGTTAGCTCGTGCAAAAGGTTTGCCTGTTTTTATTATAGGATCTGTTGGTGGAAGGTCTTCTGAAATTGCTAAGGAGTATGAAGTCGGTGGTTGGAAGGAACATTTAAATAGTATGTCAAACGAAGATAACAAAATGCTTATGGTTAGCTTGGATTATAGAGTTATGGCAAATAAAATTTTTCGATCATTAGGTCTATAATTAAGAAGAAATTGAGAGAGGAGCTTTTTGCAGTTCGCTGGCGGACTAAGAATTTTGGTGGATTCGCTCACTTCAAAGGATACTAAAATGGGGTACCCAATGCTCATTCAATCGGACGGGCTGTCTCAAAATAGAAATATAATTTCAATGGAGAGGCAACCCCTTTTTCGTTCAATTATGCAAAAACTTGTGATCAAGTATTCTTTATTGATACCTTTTCCGGATAGTAGCATTGAGTGCGTCGGCACACCTGGCAATTCAATAATTCCCATCATATAGGTCAAATTGGTACCTCGTTGCATAATTTGACCCTATGTCAAGTGCTCATGCTTTTGAGAGATTTTAGGGAATGGATATGGTCAGTCTATTACTCAATTGGAAAAATAGTGCAGATTATAAGTGACTATGTTATAATTTTCATCAATAAAGGATAATTAGCTATTATCCTTTATTGATGATGAGTTTGTTTCGGGGATGTTTGGCTGTAAGGATATATTTTTGTTTCGTAGATGTAACGTGGGTGTAAATTTGAGTCGTAGTGATAGAACTGTGTCTCAATAACTTTTGGATATAACGGATATCAACATCTTCCTCAAGTAAAAGAGTCGCAAAGGAATGCCTAAACATATGGGGAGTTATGTGGATTGTGATGCCTGCCTTATCTACATATTTATTAATCATGAATCTAACCGATTGTTCAGACAGACGGTTTTTTAATCGATTGACGAAAAAGAATCCACTATGTTCAATATCGTTGTGAAATCTTTCACTATAGGTCTTGAGAGCAGTGATAACGTCATCGTTACCTATTTGAATTATCCTTTCCTTTGAACCCTTTCCTGTAATTAGTATGGCTTTATTAATTAAATCCACATCGTAATTAGATAATGAACAAAGTTCAGAAACCCTTGATCCAGTTGCGAACAATAACTCTAGTACAGCAATATCGCGATAAAGTGTATTAAGTTGAAATTCTGTGTTGTCATGTTTAGAAACTTCTGTGTACGCAATGGATAAAATTGTTTCCAGGTTATTAATTGATATAGTTCGAGGTAATAATGAAGGTTCTTTAAATTTTACGTTGAGCCTTGTAAATGGGTTTTTATCTAGAATTTCTTCATATTCTAAATAATTAAAGAAAGCTTTTAAACAAGCGATTTTTCTTTTAATTGTTTTAGGTTTGAATATCTTATGAATATGGGTTAGATAATTATTAATTCCGGCTTTATTGATTTCGTTTTCTGAACATTCTATGAATCTAGCAAACTGTTTTAAATCGATTGAGTAGGCCTTAATCGTCTTAGGATTTAAATTTTTTTGATAGAGACAATAGCTTAAATAATTTTCAGTCAATAGCTTCAGTTCTTTCATTTGATAATTCTCTCCCTCATAATCAATTAAGAGATATTGTATCTGAAATAGCTGTTTTTGTCGTTAAAGGCTCCCACAGTAGGAGACTGATCTAGTATAAGGTGATGTCTTAACTATTAAGATGAAGTCAGTCGTTTGAAATTTTAAATAGGTAATCTTGGATATACATTCTTTTTCCCATGCACATGAAAAGGCCAAAGTCGGCTATGACGATTAGGATTAATCGGGTGCTGGAAGCTATAGGGGGAGGGAGGTTAGAAAACTTTTATGCCTTCGAAAAGCAATTGCACATAAACAAGTTGAATATTTTATTATTAACGCTATGAAGCGATATTGTCCAGAAAGAGTTGAAAAACTCCTATTTTGAGTCACTTCTGTCTCCCAAGTTTTACTTTGTGCCTATAGATTTAAATGATTATTTAACTAACCATATTGGTGTAGCTTTTTCCATGTAGGGCAATTTACCACCAACTTTGCGATGGGTACAGTTTTAAAAGGACTGGTGACTGGTGGAAGGAAAAGTAAGACCTTCGACGAAATAGAAAAGGATCCTTATTTGCTGATTATTGGATTTATCCCTATTATAATAGCTGGTTTTATGTAAGGGTCACCTGAGAAACAAAGGTTAATCATCTGGAGGGGGTCTGTTCCCTATTGGCACCCTTAGGAGCAATATATCGTAAACTTATGGGCACACTTCGGACAAGTCACCTGGAGTGTTCTTTTTTTGTTTCTTTTCTATAGGAGCAGTAGTTACTGGGATGGTAAAGTTCGGCGCTTGGCAGGCAAAAGCTTGGCATTACACCCACGAAGATTATCAGCTTTCGCGCTCGGACCAGGTCTTAAGTCCTCAGCGCTTGAAACAACTCGACAGAGTCTCCTCCCTTGTATTTTTACAGCTTGGACGGTATAATAACGTATAAGTGGTAGTTAGGTGGTGAGCCTGTGTCAGAAAAGCCTTATGTTCCACCATATAGTGTCACAGATGCAATCATTCACCTGGTCGCTGAAATCAGCGAGCGAGTGGGCGTTGTTACTGTAAAAAGCGAAACTGCGGTGAATCCTCATTTGCGCAGGGATAATCAAATACGGACTATTCATTCGTCACTGGCAATTGAGAACAACTCGCTGTCATTGGAACAAATGACGGACATTATTAACGGTAAACGTGTTCTTGGCTCACCCAATGAAATACGCGAAGTTAAAAATGCTTTTGATGCTTACAGCCTTATGCTTACTTTCGACCCATTTAATATTGATGATCTATTGAAATCCCATAAGATATTGATGGCGGAGCTAACAAATGAAGCTGGGCGTTTTCGCTTTGGTGGTGTTGGTGTCTTTGCAGGAGAAAAGCTGGTGCATATGGCTCCGCCTGCAGAGGTTATACCTAAGTTGATAAGTGATCTGATTCACTGGTTCAAAACAACTGATACTCATCCTCTCATCAAAAGTTGCGTGTTTCACTGTGAGTTCGAATTTATCCATCCGTTTGCTGACGGAAATGGACGTATGGGGCGTATGTGGCAGACGCTTTTATTAAGTCGCTGGAAACCAATCTTTAACTGGTTGCCTGTGGAGACTTTAATCCGCGAACGTCAACAGGAGTATTACACTATATTGGCTGTTGCCGACAAAGCGGCGGATTCTACGGCTTTTGTTGAATTTATGCTCCGCGTGATCCGAGATGCTTTAAATGATCTTATGCAAACCGAACAAGTTCGCGAGCAAGTTACCGATCAAGTCGAGCGCCTGATGTCCGCCTTAGGCAGCGAAACGCTGTCCACAAAAGAGCTTTTGGAGCGGCTTGGACTTAAGCATCGTCCAACGTTCAGCAACAATTATTTGCGCCCCGCGTTGGAACTTGGCTTGATTGAGATGACTGTTCCTGACAAGCCAAACAGCAGCAAGCAGCAGTATCGGGCTGTAAAACGAAATAGTGACTAATATGGATGTTAATCTAATGATGATTGTGTGAAGAAAGGAACGCAACATGGCTAGTAATATAAAAAAGGATGCAGAATGGGCTGAAGCAAAAAAGAAATGCAGACTGAACGACGAAACCCTGAAAATGGCCAGAGAGATGGGATTAAATCCAAGAAGTCTGATCAAAAATATCCCCAGCCCAAGCCAACAATGGAAGGCACCTGTGAGTACTTGGATTCGAGAAATATATCAAGAACGCCTGGATAAAGCACGACAGAAAAAGGAGCGGAAAGAGATTTCAGTGGAGTGATGTTCTTGCTACGAATTTCGGATGATGTTTCTAAGTTGTATTAATATTGAATTGAGAGATCGGGACACATGTCGGTAATCCAATAACGTTACCCGAAATATCCGTACCCACGCATTCTAATCCTGCTTCATTCGGAACGGTTTGTATATGAATATGAATATGAATATGAATATCTGATTTGAATGTGGGAATGTAAAGAGGTAAAAGGGAATGGAGAATAAAAAGATAAGACCCCATGCGCAGAGGTCTTATCTTTATAAGTATGTCTTAATTATTCTCTTTATCTCTGCCTTTGATATAGTCTCATGATCTTTCTTTGAATAAACAGTCAACAAATATATTTTAGATAAACTTTCTGAATATAGATAAATAAGTCTAAATCCATTAGTTTTCCCTACATTTACACTCGTATTTTTAGCTCTAGCTTTATAAACATGTTCACTTTGACTTAAATTTAACCCTTTAATTTCGTCACCAATCAAAATGTCATTGATTAAACATTTAAAAATATCATCATATAAATCATCTTCTATATGTCGATACTTCTTTTTTCGTATATAATCTCTAACATCCTGATCAAATGTGTTAGTCGGGACAATATTCATTTAACTAGAGTCTCCCGTTTTCTTTATCCTTCTTAATCTTTGAAAACCAATCTTGAAGAGAAGTTTCTGCCTTTTTCCCTTCTTTCATAAGTTTAACTTCATTTAAAGATTGTCTTAAAGATTCAGTAGGAGGACAGTGTCTATTACTTAATACTTCACTTTCTAATATACTCATTTTTTCTCCCTCCTCTTGAGGACTATCATTGTTTTTCTTGTCCATATCATATCACCTTCCAAACCCTGTTTCAATATTATATGTATAGTTTTACCAACTTAGAAGGAGATAGTCATATATTGTATTTTCCCAAACACCAAAATGTCACAATAAACCATCTTCTGTCAAATTTATCAAAATTAGGCCAATATATAGTAGGCAGAGAAGCATCCAACTTTTCTTGCAAGTATTCCTCCCAAGACGGATATCACAGATCGCACGCCGCTTGTGATCGCGGTTTGATATAAACACGATCAGACACCAGGCTGGGAAAATCCTCCTTACCAGCGATTGAAATCGGCTGGCGTCTGAAGGAGGCTAAGGACCTGCTTCCCTATGGAGAATGGGGCAAGTGGTTGAAGGAATCAGTCAGTTACTCACAGCGAACGGCCGAAAGGCTGATGCAGTTCTGCGAAGAGTATGGGACGAAACTTCCCCCGACAGTGACGGCAATCCAAATTCGTCACTGGTGACGAATCTGACCTACACCCAGGCGCTCATCCTTCTTGGGATCCCGGAAGAGGAGCGGGGAGAGTTTATCGCGGAGCACGATGTCGAGAGCATGACCAAATTGGAATTGCAGCAGGCTGTCAAGGACAGAGAACAGGCCATTCAGGAGAAAAAAGACCTCCAAAAAAACCTGAACGTGAAAAGCAGCGAACTCGCCCAATTAACCACTCAGACCAAAAGCCTGGAGCAAACTTTTTTGGCCTTGATGATGTGGATCAGATATCTGATGAACAGTTGTACGAAAGACTGTTGAATGAATTCCCGCAATGGCTTAAGGAAGCAAAACTAAAAAATTCTTAGCTAAATCGGGTTAAAGCATTATTTTACCTTCTCGTAAGAATCAGATGGTTCTAGTGGGTTGCATAAACCTTTTTCAACTTAACTATCTCTATATAAAGTAGTGACGAAGTTAAAAAGCTATTGCCCTCATCTGATTTTAGGTGGGGGCTATTTAACACTTCCAAATTATTCTTGCTGCCTTGGGTGGTCTGAATCCTTGCATGACTTCAGAAGAAAAAATTCACTGTCCTTACTTTCTAAGTACATTTCTTCCGTTTGGCGCTGTCAATATGCGATTATCGCATACTATAAAATGTTGGTGGGGTGAACATCATGTACCGACGATTGCGCGATTTACGAGAAGACAGGGACTTGACTCAGCAAGAGCTTGCCACCATGCTAAAGGTAAGTCAAACAACCTATTCCAGATATGAAAGCGGTGCCCTTGATATTCCTAGTACCTCACTTATTAAACTTGCTGAATTCTATAAAACCAGTATCGACTATCTGGTGGGATTGACCAATAATAAAAGGCCCTATCGCTAAGGGAAGCGCCGAATTTCCCCTTCAAGCTCTCCGAACCCAAAACAAAAGAAGTGCCATTTCCTGGAAAGCGTTCTTTATGAAAAATCAACTTTCTAAATCAACCGAGCGGTTGATTTTTTTGCTTTACTTGCGAAGCTTGGGCCTTTACAATGGCCTGAATTATAGTTATGTTAGATGAAAATGTGAATAAAACTTTTAAACAACTCAGCAACCCTTTTTCTACTGGAGGCGGTGGTGGACATTTTGAGGCACACGTTCAGGCGTCGTTTGTTGATTGGGTGAATGCCGGCGCCCATGTCCAGGAAACGGTAGCGGCTCTGTCTCAGCAGTTAAGGCGGTATGTGGATGAGAACTTTCTGGAGGAAGAACGCCGGATCAATCAGCTTGTGCGGGAAATCGAAGGGAAGGCTGTAGCAATCCGCAATACTCCGCCCCCGGACTGGTCCATGGAAATTGACGGGTAAAACCGGAAATCAGCCTTCCATTGGACAGGCCCTTATTTTCACCTCCCCAGCGGCCGGAACTGAAGGACGACATCATGGACGCAGGAAGCGACGATGTTCCGGCGGAAGCACTGTTCTCCCAGATCTATGTGGATAAGGAAAAGCTTAAAGACCGGATTCGCTACCTGCTGCAATCTCAGGATAGAATCACGCTCTCGCAAATTATTGGGCATTTTCCTCTCGAGCTGGGGCTGAGCGAACTTATTACCTATCTGGTCATTGCCAGCGAAAGCTCGAAGCGGCGTTTCATCCCGATGAACTGGAGGAGGAAAGCGAACAGGACTTGAGGGGCGAGGCCAATGTTCTTCACTTCAAGACGGAAGCACAATTCAACATTCACCGCGATAACATGATCAAAGCCTACGATGAGCTGCTGAAGATGCTCACCGCATTGGATAGAACGGATCAGGAAGTGAAAGAAAAATACAGCGAGACTGCAAGTATGATTGTTGAAAACATGGCGAAGAGCCTGAAAGTATGCAGGACAAATTTATCAATTGATACGACCCAGTCAGAGAGGGGTTAAATCCAGCGGTCACCTGGTCATCCTCCCTAGGGAACAGAAGAGTTCATTGTGCTCTCCTTTTCCGTGTGGGGGAGGAGAAGTAATCGCTTGAAGGAGAAATTGCCTGTGTGTTGAATTATAGTTACTAAAGATTTAACCCAATAAATGGCTGAGCGAAGGCGAATACACAGCGTTCTGAGTGAAAAAAACTTCAAAGCCCATGGGAGTTCAGCTTATTTTCAGGAAGCAGCCCAAAAGTTTGAAGACCTACTAGAGGGTAAGATCCAGGTCAAATTTCTTGAAGAAGTTTAATAGGTAGGGATCTAGTGAAGACGCTTAGATTTGAGGCTTAGTGTTGTAGGGTGAAACGGAAAGTTTTTGTATTTCAGCTGATGTTTTGAAGATAGAACCGGAGAGAGTTTCAGTTGAGCGGATAATAAATAGGGGACCACTTTACTAAGGGAATCATAGTGGTCGTTATAGGATGCGAATTTAATTAGTTGGATATAATCGAGGTTAACAAATCTAATTACTAGTTTAAAGGCCTTAATACCTATGGTATAATATGGCTATAGAGCTTAAGGACCGACTATAATTATAATTAAATTGGTAGTTGGGGGCAAAATTATTATAATATCAGGGTACCATGAAGTGTGAGTTAGGACGGAGCGAGAAATGTGAAAGAACTTATCAACCTTAAGATCGATTACGCCTTTAAGCTTATTTTCGGCAAAGAGGGGAATGAAGCGATTCTCATTGCATTTCTTAATGCCGCGCTGAGGTTGCCACAGAAAAGTAGGATTGATGGCATAACGATTATGAGTCCAGAACTGAATAAAGAATACCATGACGATAAGAAGTCTATTCTAGATGTTCGTGCTGTGACAATTGAAGGAATGCAAATAAACATAGAAATTCAATTAAGCAATCAATACGACATAGAAAAACGCTCACTGTATTATTGGGCGGAAATGTACTCCAGGCAGATGCGAGAAGGCATGGCCTACAAGGAACTGGCGAAGGCAGTCACGATTAACATTTTAGATTTTCACTATTTGAATCAGACGAAGAATTACCATAGTGTATTTCATCTTTACGAAGACGAAGAGAGATTCCAACTTACGGAAGCCTTAGAAATGCACTTCATGGAATTGCCTAAATTGCTCTCGAAGTGGCGACGAAGAGAGGTTAGCCCTTGGGAGAATGTATTAGTTCGATGGTTATTGCTTCTGGAGGGTTCGGAAAATCAGGAAATTTTAAAAACACTGGAGGAGATTGCAATGCAAGATCCCGTTTTGCATCAGGCCATAGCTGCGTGGGAAAAATCAAGTGATGATCCTAATGTGAGAGAAGAGTACTTTGCGAGACGCAAGGCTGTTTTAGATGAGAAGGCGGCCGTCAGAGAAGCAGAACTCCGTTTGAGGGAGGCAATCCAGAAGGGAATGACAGAAGGAAGGACAGAAGGAAGGGCAGAAGGAAAGGCAGAAGGAAAGGCAGAAGTTGCGAAGAATCTTTTGGACTTGGGAATGGAGATTTCAAAGATAGCTAAAGCAACAGGTATGACGGAAGACGAAGTTAAAGTGTTAAAAGATTGAGACTACTTATCGAGGAAGGGGTATGCTCTCTATAGGGGTCCCTAGGAGCACCAGTGCCTGTCGAATCAGAAAAAGCTATCCCCTACACTATGGAAGTGTGGGGCAATTTTTTGTCCGCAATTCGCTTTTCCGCCAAAGGGCACTGTCCATAGATTAACGGTGTTAATTGCCTGAGAGTAAATAGATAAGTTGACCAAAATACGTAAGTATTTTGGTCGTTTTTACTCTAAAGCAAATTATCGCATAAAGGTAGCCGGACGAGGCGTTGATGAGGTTGTACGAGATATTAGGATGACCTTAAAGCTTTAAGAATTGCGCGAAGAAAGGAACACTGCATGGCTAGTAATCTAAAAAAAGATGCCGAATGGGTTGAAGCAAAAAAGAAATGCAGACTGAATGATGAAACCCTGAAAATGGCTAGAGAGATGGGAGCAGCTGGAGGCGGCCAAAGAAGAGGCCCCGTCTGCTAGGAAAATTGCCGAACTGGAAAAAAAGCTCAAAGACGCGGAATCCAAATCCTCTGTCAGGACGACGGAAGCACAATTCAACATCCACCGCGATAACATGATCAAAGCCTACGATGAGCTGCTGAAGATGCTCACCGCATTGGACAGAACGGATCCGGATGTGAAAGAAAAATACAGGGAGACGGCGAGTATGATTGTTGAAAACATGGCGAAGAGCCTGAAAGTATGCAGGACAAATTTATCAATTGATACGACCCAGTCCGAGAGGGGTTAAATCCAGCGGTCACCTGGTCATCCTCCCTAAGGAACTGAAGAGTTCATTGTGCTCTCTTTTTCCGTGTGGGGGAGGGAGAAGTAATCGCTTGAAGGAGAAATTGCCTGTGTGTTGAATATAGTTATTAAAGATTTAACCATAATAAATGCCTTGAGCGAAGGCGAATACACAGCGTTCTGAGTGAAAAACTTCAAAGCCCATGGGAGTTCAGCTTATTTTCAGGAAGCAGCCCAAAAGTTTG
>JARLHV010000159.1 GCA_031292055.1 Desulfosporosinus sp. | reverse complement strand
TGTCGGAGTAGCTCTCTCAATCGTTGACCTACGACTTTGTGCAGTATTTTATATCGGTACTTTGTTACCCACACTACGTGATACTTTATGTCATAGACTGTGTGGCTTCCTTTTTTGTAATCTACCATAGCAGCTGTCACACCTTTAATATAGTTTAACAGACTGCTACTACTTGCTCCACGCTAGAAGCTGTCCCGACTGGAAGTCGGGGGTATTAAACCAGGCGCATTGAAAATAAATAAAAATAGGGTATTGTCTCTTAAAATCAGACAATACCCTCATCATTTTTGTACCTAAAGCTTCAAAGCCTTAGTATATAAGGCTTTGAAAGCTATTTTTATACTTTTTATTACTATCTATTTCCCCCTGTTGCTTATAGCCGCTTGGGCTGCAGCCAACCGCGCAATAGGAACGCGGAACGGGGAGCAGGAGACATAATCTAGACCAACGAGGTGGCAGAATTCCACAGAGTTAGGTTCCCCGCCGTGCTCTCCACAGATCCCTAAACCGAGATTCGGGTTTGTGCTCCGACCAAGTTTTACAGCCATGTCGACGAGCTTGCCAACCCCTGCACGATCGAGCACTACAAAGGGGTCTGCGGTTATGACCTTCTTTTCCAGATAGGTTGGAAGGAACGTACCTTGAGCGTCGTCACGAGACAAACCCATCGTCATCTGGGTAAGGTCATTCGTCCCGAAAGAGAAGAAGTCAGCTACTTTTCCGATTTCATCGGCCACAAGGGCCGCACGCGGTACCTCTATCATGGTTCCAACCTGATAGTGAATGGTAGTGTTTTGTTCGCGCATAACTTCTGCTGCGGTATCATCCACAAGCTTACGCATCATCAGGAATTCCTCGACCCCAAAGATGAGCGGGATCATAACTTCCGGATGGATGTCGTAGCCTTCTTTGACAAGACGAGCACTGGCTTGGAAAATGGCCCGAGCTTGCATAACTGTGATTTCAGGGTAGGACACGCCCAGACGGCAGCCCCGGTGACCGAGCATCGGGTTAAGTTCAGAAAGTCCTCGCACTTTGCGCAACAAGTTCTCTTTTTCACGTAAAGCCGCAGGGTCTTCTTGGGTAATTTTAAGTTTTGTGATCTCCACAATTAACTCTTCAGAGTGCGGGAGAAATTCGTGCAGCGGAGGATCCAAGAGACGAATAGTCACAGGTAGCCCCTGCATCGCCTTTAAGATACCATAAAAATCTTCTTCTTGCATAGGTAAAAGTTTTGCTAAGGAGACTTCGCGCTCCTCAAGGGTTTGGGCAAGGATCATCTCTTGAACAATTGGAATCCGAGCAGGGTCCATAAACATATGCTCGGTCCGTGTCAACCCAATTCCAACTGCTCCGTAATCCCTGGCTTTCAGGGCTTCTGTTGGAGTATCAGCATTGGCCATGACATGGAGTCTGGCAAATTCATCTGCCCAGGCCAAAATCTCTTTAAAACCTGCACTTAATTCCGGATCAACCATAGCAATTTCTCCCTTGATAACCCGTCCGGTTGATCCGTCAATGGAGATACTTGTTCCTTGAGGATACTCCACCCCATCAATGACAAATAAATTTTGGGCATAATCGATCTTTAAGGCATCACATCCGCAAACAGCTGCTTTTCCCATGTGACGGGAAACAACAGCGGCATGGCTCGTCATACCGCCCCGACTCGTCAAGATCCCTTGAGCTGCCAAAATACCACGAATATCATCCGGAGTGGTTTCTGTACGAACCAAAATCACTTTTTCCCCGGCATTTCCCATCCGTTCTGCCTCTTCCGCACTAAAGACAATTTTTCCGGATGCAGCGCCAGGTGAAGCAGGAAGTCCTTTTGCCAGCACGGTAACCACGGCATCAGTATCCATGCGGCGATGTAATAAGTGGTCTAACTGTTCCGGCTCAATCCGCATGATCGCTTCTTCTTTAGTGATCACACCTTCACGGAACTGTTCGACAGCGACCCGAATTGCAGCTGAGGCAGTTCGTTTACCGTTGCGAGTTTGAAGCATATAAAGTTTGCCACGCTCGATAGTGAATTCTATATCTTGCATATCGCGATAATGGGACTCTAGGCGTGCGCAAATCTCCACAAACTGACTGTAGATCTCTGGATTTTCCTGAGCCAAGGTGGCAATCGGGTTGGGGGTCCGAATACCCGCCACGACATCTTCCCCTTGAGCATTCATTAAATATTCGCCAAAGAGAGCTTTTTCCCCGGTCGCTGGACTACGAGTGAAAGCGACACCCGTTCCTGAGTCGGAACCCATATTTCCAAAGACCATGGACTGTACGTTCACAGCTGTGCCAATGTCATGGGGAATATTATTAATTTGGCGATAGAAAGTCGCTCGATCATTATTCCAAGAACGGAAAACTGCCAAAACCGCTAACTCCAATTGAACTCTGGGATCCATAGGGAACGGCTTACCAGTTTTACGTTCTATCTTTTTCTTATACTCACTAACCATCCATTTGAGGCTTTCTGCCGAGAGTTCAGAGTCATAATGAACTCCTTGTTTCTCTTTGGCAATCTCTAGAATCTGTTCAAAGTTATAATGTTCTACTTCTAAAACGACATCCCCAAACATTTGGATAAAACGGCGATAACAATCCCAAGCAAAACGCTCGTTTTGCGTGTTCGCTGCCAAAGTTTCCACGGTGTCGTCATTTAATCCCAAGTTAAGTACGGTATCCATCATACCCGGCATCGAAAACTTAGCCCCTGACCTTACCGAAACAAGCAGCGGGTTTTTCTTATCTCCAAAGAGTTTACCAGTGGCAACCTCAATCTCGGCCAAGGCTGGCCAGACTTGATCCCAAGTACCATCAGGAACATTTTCACCATTGATGTAGTACTCATTGCATGCTTCTGTCGTAATAGTAAATCCTGGAGGCACCGGTAAACCGATATTGGTCATTTCACATAAATTGGCCCCTTTTCCCCCCAATAAGTCGCGCATAGAAGCTTGGCCTTCCCGGAATAAGTAAACATATTTCTTAGTCATTTTGCTCCCCCTTAAATAATATTTCTAACACGGTGCTGGCAGTCTCTTCAACTGCTTTACCCGTGGCGTCGATAATAGGACAGCCAATACGTCTCATTATAGCCCGCGCATACTCTAACTCTTTCATAATGCGCTCTAGGTTGGCATACTCCGAACTTGCACCTAACCCTAAAGTTTTTAAGCGCTCCGTCCGAATCTGATTGAGTAATTCAGGGCGTAATATTAAACCGATCACTTTTTTCGGTGAAATACTGAACAGTTCATCGGGAGGATTGACTTCAGGGACCAAGGGAATGTTCGCAGCTTTAAGCCCTTTATGGGCTAAATACATACTAAGTGGGGTTTTCGATGTCCGAGAGACACCAATGAGCACAACGTCAGCATAAAGAACACCACGGGAATCTTTGCCGTCGTCATATTTTACGGCGAATTCGATCGCCTCCACTTTACGGAAATACTGTTCATCCAGACGATGAATAATATTCGGCGTATGGGTAGGTTCCAGGCCAGTTAGTCCGGTAAGAGCACCAATCAGCGGACCTAATATATCAATGGTTATAAGCCCTTTCTCAATAGCTTTTTTCTCTAAAGAATCCCGAAGATCTTTGAGTACAAGGGTATAAACCAAAATGGCTTGTTCGGCTTGAGCTTCTTCCATAATTTCTTCCAGATGCGCTTCATCCCGCACATAGGGAACCCGACGAATCCGAGTTTTTACGCCAGTAAATTGTGCTGCCGCCGCCCTGCTTACAAACTCAGCCGTCTCTCCGAGTGCATCTGAAATAACATAAATTACAGGCATTTGGGTCGTCACGTCCACACCTCCGAATTCATTCGAAGTCCATCCGGACTTCTGGCCTCATGCTCACGGATACCATAGTTTGATCTTCGATTTTCGATTTCTGACCTCTGGATTGACTTCTGTTCTCTGGCCTCCGCAATCAGATCCTCGTATCCGCAATTTCTACAAAGAGCTTCGTGACATTCGTCTTCGTAAACCGCCCAACGACCTCATAACACTCATCCCCGTTTTCATCCACATACCCTTCCACCACTGGCAAACTGTCGACTTGATGTTGGACTAGTTTTTTAGCCGCACTCAAGACCGGCTCATCCGGGGTCGTCATATAGATGTTAGGCATGCGTGTCATAACGACGCCGACGGGAACTTGTTGAAGGTCGCTTTTACCTAAAGAGGCTTTCATAATATCTTTGCGTGAGATCATTCCTAAAAGGATGCGATCCTTCCCGACAACCGTCAGGCTGCCTACGTTTTGCGTGAACATCGTAACCGTCGCTTCATAGATACTTGCGTTTTCCAATACGGTGACCGGCATAGACTTAAACGCACTAACTCGTAACTGAAGCATTCGTTCCATGATTGGAGAAGGTCCGTGATTTTCACGGTAGGAATACCCCACTCGCGGCCGGGCCTCTAAAACCCCGGACATTGTCAAAATGCTTAAATCCGGGCGGAGAGTGGCTCGCGTCAAATCCAGCTTTGCCGCAATCTTTTCACCAGTGATGGAACCTGACGCCTTCACTATTTCCACAATTCGCTGTTGACGTTCCGTCCATTCCAACCCATTTCACCTCTTAATGTTGCTTACCAGCTTAATGTGACATACTAATAGGACTTTGCACAGCTAATTATAGCATATAATCTTGTTTTTTGAATAGATACGTAACCTCATTTATTTTTTTATTCCCTTCAATAACTGCCAGCAATTCGAGCTGCCAAGTTCGTGGCTCAAGTATTGCATCCAGCAATTTAAGCCAACATACTCAAATCACCTAAGCAACCCAGCATTACCACGCACTGTCTAAGTAAGGCCAGTCTGTTCCGTTTCAAAGCTTCGTCTTCCACCATAATCATAACCGCTTGGAAGAGAGCTTCAATGTGGGAGACCAGTTCCTCAGCGAGACTATAGGCCATCACATAATTCCCCCTTGCCAGGGTTTGATCAAACCGCGCTCTACGCAAGTCTATCGCATTCTCAAGGGCTATTTCGGTCGGGTCTACCAACAGAGATGGATCTATGTCCTCTGGAGCTTCTTTTTTAGTTAGGTTAAAGCAACGGATATAGGCTTGGACATAGGCGATAAAAGGTTCTTCATTCCTTTTTTCGAAAAGCACCTGAGCTCGTTTCATGGCGCGATTAATGTCATCGCTTCCACTTACCAAGGCCGCTTCAACCGTATCATAGCGCAGTCCTTGTTCCTGAAGCACAAAACGCAGCCGTTGTTGAAAGAAATCTTGGAGCAATGGCAAAATATCCTCGACCGGCAACGGGGATGTGCCCTGCTCTGTGAGTTGGTGATAAGACTCGCGCAGCAGCTCGGTGAGGGAAAGCTCCCAGCCGGAATCTAAAAGAATGGCCACAATCCCTTGGGCCTGACGTCTTAGGGCATAGGGATCTTGGGATCCCGTGGGCTGAATTCCGATGCTGAACGCTCCGACAATTGCATCAAGTTTATCCGCAATGCTAACCACACGGCCGGGATCGGAGGCAGGTATGGCATCTCCTGCAAAGCGAGGCTGATAGTGTTCGAGTATCCCTTGACAAACCTCGGGTTTCTCGCCACTGACTTTGGCGTAGTCCGCCCCCATGATACCTTGCAGCTCTGGGAAATCACTAACCATCAAGGTTACAAGATCCGCTTTCGCCAAATAGGCCGTGCGATCAATTACTGCTTGTTGGGCTTTCCCAAATCCGAGCCTCTGCGCGATGAACTGGGCTAAGCCGCGCAAGCGTTCTACCCGTTGTTTAACCGTACCCAATTTCTCATGATATACAATTTTTCCTAATTTAGAAACCAACTCTGAGAGCGGAACCTTTTGATCCTCCCGATAATAAAAGGCCGCATCTTCCAAACGTGCTTTCAAGACTTTTTCATTTCCAGCTTTCACTGTGTTTAAAGCGAAAGTATCCCCGTTGCGCACGGTAATAAAATAAGGCAAAAGTTTCCCGTCCTTGGCCCGAACCGGAAAGTACCGTTGATGCTCCCGCATCGGGGTTGTAATCACCGTCTCGGGCAGGTGCATGTAGCGAGCAGCCACTTCGCCCAATAAAGCGGTTGGGTACTCCACAAGATGGATGACTTCGCCTAAGAGTTCCTCATCTTCAGGCACTTCACCGCCGACGTTCTCAGCCAGAGCTTTGATTTGGGCGAGAATCTCTGCCTTTCGTTCCTCTGGATCAACGATAACAAAGGCCCTCCGTAAGGATTCGCGATAGTCGGATGGTTGACCTAATAAAACAACGTCTGTCGCTAAGGTTCGGTGCCCCCGTGAGGCACGTCCTGACTCCAGCCCGACGAACTCAAAGGGCACGACCTCTGTTCCGTAAAGCGCAACGATCCAACGAATAGGACGTGCGAAACGAAAATCCAGGTCTCCCCAGCGCATGGGCTTGGGGAAATGCAGGGCAGTGATGAGTTCCCTTGCCAACTGCGGTAATAACGTTGAGGTCTCAAGTCCTGTTTCCTCTTTACGGGCAAACACATACGCTATCCCGTTGACCTCTTGTCTAAAAAGGTCTTCCACCTTCACACCCTGCCCGCGGGCAAAGCCTTGAGCCGCTTTGGTTGGAACCCCACTCCCATCATAAGCCGCTTTCACTGCCGGTCCTTTGACCTCCATCAATAAATCGTCTTGTTTTTTCTCAAGACCTGTTACCAGAAGTGCGAGACGGCGAGGGGTCGCGAAAATTTTTAACTCTTTATAGGATAAGCGCAGTTCAGCAAACCGTTTACGCGCTTGCTCCTCCAACTGGGTCATCGCCCCGGGGGAGAATTTAGCTGGAATTTCCTCTGTTCCTATTTCAAGCAAAAAATCGTTCGCCATCTTACTCCACCTCTTTCCCAGAATTTATCTTTAACAAGGGGAAACCCAATCTTTCCCGCTGCTCCACATAAGCTTGGGCACAAAGACGGGCGAGCACACGCACCCGGGCAATATAGCTTGTGCGTTCCGTGACACTAATGGCCCCGCGAGCATCGAGCAGGTTAAAGGTATGAGAGCACTTCAACACATAATCATAGGCCGGAAGCACCAATCCCTTTTCTACAACGCGCTTCGCCTCACGTTCATACATATCAAACCAAATCTGCAACGCTTCAATATCCGCCACTTCAAAATTATAATGTGAGTAATCAATTTCGCTTTGCAGATAAATATCACCATACGTGATGTCCCCAACCCACTCAATATCATAGACACTGTCCTTATTTTGAATATACGTGGCCAGTCGCTCCAGTCCATAGGTGATTTCAGAACAAACCGGTTTGCAGTCAATCCCTCCGCACTGTTGAAAATACGTGAACTGGGTCACTTCCATACCATCTAACCAAACTTCCCAGCCCAGCCCCCACGCCCCCATAGTCGGAGACTCCCAGTTGTCTTCTACGAAACGGATATCATGTTCGCTGGCATTAATTCCCAGTTGTTCTAAGCTCTGCAGGTAAAGCTCCTGAACATTGTTTGGAGAAGGCTTAAGGATAACTTGGTATTGAAAATAATGCTGCAAACGATTGGGATTTTCCCCATACCGTCCATCAGTTGGTCGGCGCGACGGCTCAACATAGGCCACATTCCACGGCTCTGGACCCAGAGCCCGCAGAAATGTCGCTGGGTTCATCGTCCCAGCCCCTTTTTCCAGGTCATAGGGTTGGGCAATAATACAGCCTTGGTCTCCCCAAAACTGATTGAGGGTAAGGATTATGTCTTGAAACTTCATAGTTGACCTCCTTAGTATTACTCTAATTATTCTAAAACATATCTCTTTACAAAATTTTCCCTATGACAAACCACAATAAAAAAGCACTCACCCCCGTAGCATTTAAGCTACAGGGACGAGAGCTTGTTCCCGCGGTTCCACCCTGTTTGACCCCTCAGGGTCCCCTTCGTTTCTCATGCTCTGAGCTGCCCCATCCGGCGTCTTCCATTCGGCTTCCACCCACCCGAACTCGCTGAAAGAAAGGTTGCGCGAACTTTTTCCTCATCATTGCACATCATTATACTAATTATATTCCGAGTCAGAAGTTGTGTCAAACAGCTTATCTAAACCATCTGAAACGCTTAAAGTTCCTGATTTCCTCCATCTGCGGAGAAATTAAAGGCCTCGTCATCATAGGGAGACTTATCGGCAGGAGTTACTTCCAGCTCATAATGATTAATAGCTGCTCCGACGGCACCCACAAGAGCTAAGAACCGTAAGCCCGGTTTCCGCCAAATTGTATACGCCAGTGCCAGACCCAAAGGAGCTGAAAAGCTGACAATCGTATTATCATGTTTTTTGAGACTAACCGTGGTGTTGTTTAAGCTTCCAAACTTAGCTTTAACGCTGTCCCAAATCCCCTGTCCTCGCTCGACAAATTCCCAACCCAAATCTTCCCCTTTCCGGGCCTTCTCTAGGTTATCCAAAGCTTTCACTACATCGCCCTGAGCCATGTTTAAAGCTGCACGGGCCTCTTCATAGCCAATTCCCATACGTTCGCGCAATACATCCAACTTTTCAAGCTCTGTCCATAACGCTTCACTCAAATTTTTCCCCTTCTTTGCTTTTAGTTTGTCGCCCCATGTCATCCTGGGTTAAACTTCCCATTCGCCAAGATTTGAGTGGCCTCTCAAATTTATACTCTAAATAAAACTGTAGGATCTCCAAAATTTCGTGCTGCATCCAAGCATTCCAGCGCAAACGATCAAGTTTCGTGATATCCGCTCGAATTAGTTGACGCATGAACGCGATACTACCGGCTTGAATCCAGCGTCCACCATAAGTCTCCCGACATTGACCACAAAGCGTGCCACCCGCATCTGAACTGAAAAATAAACGCTCCCCGCTAATACTAACCCCACACTCAGCACATTCCCCTAAACGCGGACGATATCCCAACAGCGTCATTAACCGCAGGGCGTAGGCGCTGAGCACAAGAAAAGGGTCAAACTGTTCCAGTAGAAAAAAACAGGTTAAGGTTAGGGCAAAAAGTTCTGGGTTAGGTTGCGCCGCAAGCGTTGAAATATCCAAAAGTTCAGCCATACCCGTAGCTGCGAACGACCGATCAAGATCGTTCCAAAGATACGGGAAACTTTCCCTCGGACTGCACTGACTAACCGTATCGAGAGTTTTCCCCCGATAGATTAGAAAATCCCCGTAGGTAAACAACTGAACTCCAGCTCTTTGACGGCTTTTCGGTTTACGCACCCCTTTTGCCACTGCTTGAAGTTTCCCCAACTCACGAGAAAAAAGAGTGAGTACCCGATCCGACTCCCCAAATTCCCGACTACGGATCACTAACGCGTCCGCATGGTAAACGGCCACGGTCTCACCCTCTCTAGCTTGTGTTATCTGTAATCTGACTATACATAGTTACTATAATATGGAACTAGTCCCCAGACGTTCCGCCCCGGCCTCCACAAGTTCAAGTGCTAACTCCCTGGTCCTTACTCCACCCGATGCTTTAACCTTAACATTTTCTCCGACCCACTCTTTAAGATTACGCACATCCTGAACGGTTGCTCCCCCCCCGGCGAAACCAGTCGAAGTCTTAATATAATCCGCTCCGGAGAGTTTAACGATCTCAGCCACTGTTTTCTTCTCATCGTCGGTCAGCAAACTGGTTTCAATAATAATTTTTATAAGCAATCCACAACCCTGCGCCGCTTCAACTACTTGAAGAACCTCTCGCTCAACGGCTTCCCAATTTCCTGATTTTGCCCACCCGATATTTATAACCATATCCACTTCTTTGCCACCGTGTGCTTTGACCATGTAAACTTCTTGAACTTTTACCTCTGTAAACGTCGCCCCTAATGGGAAACCTACAACGGCAGCAACACTGATTCCTGTGCCATGTAAGAGCTTCGCTGCTGTCTGCACATAGATCGGGTTAACACAAACGGTTGCAAATCTATGCTCTTGAGCTTCATGACAAAGTGTCACGATATCTTTTTCCGTAGTTTGAGGCTTTAATAACGTGTAATCCGTCATGCCTGCCAGATTCAGCATACTCATTCACCTTCCTTTCCATAGCCGTAATTACGCAAACTATCCATTCGATTGCGCCAGTCTTTTTTAACTTTAACCCAAAGCTCCAAGAACACCTGACTCCCCAGTAAGTCCTCAATGTCCTTACGAGCCAAGGTTCCTATCTCCTTGAGCTGTTTACCTCCTGCCCCAATGATAATCCCCTTCTGAGATTCACGTTCAACCACAATCAAAGCCCGTACTTTAACTAAGCTCTTTTTTTGTTCTACCTCTTCAATCACTACGGCAATCGAATGCGGAATTTCATCGCGCGTCAACTGCAGCACTTTTTCGCGCACCAGCTCTGCCATAATAAAACGTTCAGGCTGATCGGTAACTTCATCTTCCGGATAATACATAGGCCCTTTGGAGAGTTGACCAAAAATCACGTTTAACAATTCGTCAGTATTTTCCCCTGTTTTAGCAGAAACAGGAACAATCGCTTTAAAATCCACAAGAGAGGAAAAATGCTGAATTTTAGGAAACAACTGCTCTTTGGTCGCTAAAAGATCAACTTTATTTAAAACCAATACGCATGGGATCTGAGTCTGCTTGAGCATTTCAATAATAAACTCTTCGCCCGGACCATATTCAGCGGAAAGGTCCACCATATAAAGAATAACATCCACCTCGCGCATGGATTCCTTGGCCTTTTTGACCATATATTCCCCTAACTTATGTTTGGGCTTGTGAATTCCAGGTGTATCCAAAAAGATAATTTGTCCTCGTTCCTCCGTTAGGATACACTGAATGCGATTGCGGGTCGTCTGAGGTTTATCAGACATGATAAGTACTTTCTGACCTAAGAGATGATTGAGCAAGGTTGATTTCCCTGCATTCGGCCTACCTATGACAGATACAAAACCTGAACGAAATTCATTTGATGATGTTGAAACCAACAGTGACGTCACTTCCCTATCTTAAAAACTTTAGTTATTTCAAACTTTCATTATATTGTCCTAGCCTTTTTAAGGCGAGTCAATAACCGTCCTCGACTTGCAAAACCAAGCGTTGTGTCACACAAGCCCCAAGTCCTCTGGCCCAAATGCATCCGGTAACAGCAACTTCAAGCTCGTCACTTGAGTCTTCCCTTGACCATTGATCAAAATCACCGGACAATCCACAGCAAATTCCCGGATCACTTGACGACATGCCCCACAAGGAGAAGGGAAGGCATCGGTCGGTACGGCAATGGCGATCCCTTTCAGTTCCCGTTCTCCCTGAGCCACAGCTTGAAAGATCGCATTTCGCTCCGCGCAAACCGTTAAACCATAACTCGCATTTTCGACATTACACCCGTAATAAACAACTCCCGTTGCAAACAGGACGGCCGCCCCCACCGGGTAATGGGAATAAGGAACGTAGGCTTGTCGGTAGGCTGCTTGGGCCTGAACAATAAGTGCTTGTCTGTCTTCATCCTCAAGTACTATCCCACCTAATCCTAGCGTGAAGGATTGACCCTGCTTCAAACCCAAAACTCCTATCTTGCTCAGTTTTAGCTACTCGACAAACTACTTAATAGGCTAGGCTCTCTCTAACCTCAGTAAAGCCATTACCTCTTCCTCTTTACTACGCATCTCTTGCTTATCCTGCTCGTCTTCATGATCATACCCTAATAAATGGAGCGTCCCATGAACAGCCAGGTATACAATTTCCCGTTCGAAGGAATGCCCATATTCCTCGGCCTGTGCTCTTGCCCGTTCAGCGGAGATTACGATATCTCCGAGCATGTCATCTTCAAACTCCAAATCAGGTTCCTCAGCCGCTTCCTCTTGTAAGGCAAACGAAAGAACATCCGTCGGACGATCCACCCCTCGATACTCGAGATTTAGGGCATGTATGCGCCGGTCATTGACCAGCATTAGACTCACTTCTGCCTCTTCCGGCCCACCAGATAGGCGAATAGCCTCGTTAATGGCCTCTCTTAACCTTGCGCTCAGTGGCTCACGCTGATCAAGTAAAATAGATTCTTCTTCCCAAGCAATATCCAGAATCACGTACTTGCGGGCAACCCCATCCCTTTGGACTAAAATCCGGGCTACCCTTTCCTCCCTTCGCTCTCTAAATTCGTCACTGAACCTGAATTCTCAGGTTCGGTCCGAGGACTTACTTGTCATCAGTCACTGGAGCTTTTTGATCATCGAGAATTACTGAAGCTGGTGTCTCCGAGCTTCCCGGCAGTTTTTTCTTTTCTGAGCCGTCAGCATTTTCTTGGCTAATCTCTGCCTGAGACTTCTTTGAGGTTACACTATTGCCATTTTCCCGCATTGCTGGCAACTCTGGATATTCGACGCGGGAATGGAAAATCCCGGTCAAAACACGCACAAAGGCCATCGCAATTCGATCTAAGTCTTGAAAGGTTAAATCACATTGATCTAACTGTTCATCATTTAGCTTGTCCTTCACAATTTTCCGGACAAATCCTTCGACGCGTCCCGGCGTGGGCTGTTTCATAGATCGTACAGCGGCTTCCACACTATCAGCCAAGGCAACCAGGGCTGCCTCTTTGGTCTGAGGTTTGGGTCCTTCATAATGAAAAGCTTCTTCGGGAACCTCATCATTTTCTTCAAGTGCTTTATGATAAAAGAAGCTGACTAATCCGTCGCCATGGTGTTGAGCTATTATATCCTGGATCTGCTGCGGAAGATTATTATCCTTTGCCAATTCCAACCCGTCCTTGACGTGAGAAGTAATAATTAGCGCGCTTAAGGTTGGGGCAATCTTGTCATGGGGGTTATCTTGCGTAAATTGATTCTCAGAAAAAAAGTAGGGGCGTTTTATTTTCCCAATATCATGATACATTGAACCAACCCTTACCAAGGTAGCATCCGCACCAACTGCCTCTGCGGCGGCTTCGGCCAGATTACCCACTAAAATACTATGGTGGTATGTCCCTGGTGCCTCCATCAATAAGCGCTTCAGCAACGGACGATTGGGATTGGATAATTCTAAAAGCCCAACGGAGGAGGTAATACGAAATCCCGACTCAAACCAATGCAAAGCTCCCACCGTTAAAAACGAAGATGCCACTCCGTTGACAATTCCCAAGATCAGACCAACCACCCACACCATCAAGCGCATGCCTGTGCTTAATGCGATAGCGCTTATCACCACAACATTCATCGCAGACACAAATAGCCCGGCACGCGCTAAATCAGAACGTTGGCTTAAATGGGACACGCTGTACACCCCAACGAACCCGCCGAAAAGAGCCACAATGCCTGTTTGCAGGCCGAGCGAAGTTGAAAGCGTAGGATCCACTAGAACAGCCACAAAAAATGCTAAGACCACCGAGACGATTAGAGCGACATCCACATCAACTAAAATCGCCACCGTCATCGTTGCCCAAGCCACCGGAATGAGCACGCCTGACAAGGAGTTAAAATCAGCTCCCCCTAAATTTAAAGAAATCACCCCGCGTCCCATCGCCAGAACCAGGAGCATGGTCAGGCCAATTAGAACACTACGATTGGTCAGGCGCAAAATATCCCGTTTATATTGGTACAAATACGCCAAAATAATTCCGATGCCAATCAGGACCATTAAGGCAATCCCAGACGCCCCTTTCCAAGTATTAAGGGTATTAATCAACCCATAGGCGTCTAACACCTGGTAAATTTGTGTAGTAACAATATCTCCCGGGCCCACAATCTTTTGGTTGGCCTTGTATGAGATGATATCTACTTTCACGAGAGCTCGTGCCGCAGCACGCAATTTGTCCGTAGTTTGGTCATCGACAATCAAGGTCGGTCGTATCACCTCTTGTTCCACAAAGGCTTGAAAAAATGCCTTGGCGTCATCTTGCAGTGCCGACTGATTAATATCCAATATGGTCAGTTTCTGAAGTGGCGCCACATCCACGTCGGTCCGAGCCCCTGAATTGACGTTGCGTGCACTGCTTAAGATAATATCTCCGCCGATCTTTTGAGCGGCACTTAATACATCCGGAGAAGTCTTCATCAATGAAGCCAATATCCCGTCCGATAGAGCCGTAAACGGCTGCGTTTGCTTTAGTTTACTAACGCGTACACTCTCATCCCCTGGGGTCGCCGCTGCGGCGCGCAAGGTGACAAATGCTTTATCTAAATCTTTGGTCAGCAAAGTCAAATAATCGTCATCCGGTTTGTACACTGGTTGAACAGCTTTCGCTGCGGCATCTTGGTCCTGGGCATATTTTACTTTATCATCAATGTCCTTGCTCCACTGTGCTGTGATGAGTTGAGGACTAGGCTCACCTACTTCCAAATGGAGTTTAGAGACAAATAGGCTTGAGGATAAAAGAACCGTAAACAACAGAAAATACATCACCCCAACGATAGCACGTAGCCAGTTGGTGTGATGTCTAAGCCAATCAATCCGGCTCGATAATCCCTCCCAAACCCTTTTGAATTTTCTATTCTTCAATACCCATCATCCTTACTTCCCAGTGCCTCACCTCAGCCGCGCGCTCGACTAAGTCTGAACAACCGTTTTATTCCCTTAAGGATTGGCGTAAACTGCCAAATCCTCGTACGTTTCCACCTCTACTCTAACCCGTTCGGTACCTGAATTAGTCGGAAGAACCTTTACGTTTTCTTCCACAATCAGAACATTGGGCGTGATCTTCTTCTGGACTTCAATCCGAGCTGCTTGTTCAGCCAGTTTACGTGCCTCACCAACAGAGTGTTCGAGGTGCACATTATGAAGTTCCTTATAGTCTACTCTTATACCTTCGACAGGAAAACGCCAATTCCTCCAGGACAGTAGAGAATGACTTAGCACTTCTTTTTTAGTTTGCTCAAACGGGGAATCCGGTGTTGTTATCATTATGACGCTGGAACCAAATTTTATACCCCATCCTGTAGCAACTCTGCCACTTTCCTCAACTTTATCTTCCACCAAGGGAATTTTGGCTTCCGCGCTATACCACACTCGGCCGCGAACAAACCCTCTGGCGACAGATGTTTGGGGAACCGGTTTAGAACTGTTGGCCTTATTTGCTGCGGCATTTGAATCAATGGGTGAACTCGGAAGCGCCGGGTTTTGGGCCTGCGTGATTAAGACTTGCCCTGCTTTAACGATTTCTCCTTCATGAACCTGAGGGGTTCCCTGAATCACCATAATTTCCTTGACAAGTCCCGCATGACTTGCCACAAGATTGCCTGCTTCTTTGGGGATAGACGGACGAATCTTCTCGGATATTTTAATCGTAACGCCTGTTCCACTGCGTTCCACGCCAATCCAGGCCGCATCCGGCAATTGTTCCTGAAGCGCCTTGGCGATCTGGTTTAAATCCATTTTTTTAGAATAGGTCCAAGTTTTAAGCCCCAATTTCTCTGCCCGTGCCAAAACGTCTGAGCTTAAAACGTTTTTATTACCCGTCACGGAAATAGACAACACAAGTTGAGATAAAACAGTTAAAACTATGGCGATCACGACAATTCCCGTCAAAAGCCCCTTTCTGCGCCACCAACGTTTGGCAATAAAAGGCCAACCATATTTAGCTATAATATGAACCCTCGTGTGGGTTTTGTGTGCAACCTTTCGCAACCGTCGGAAATCTGCCAGTTTAATCTGTGCTCTCATCCCTCGTTCTGATTTTTGAATATGATAGAGAATCACACCGTCTTTTAAGACTTGATTCAGAAAGAAGGGGAGCTGGTCTCCCCTCGCGAGGAAAAAGATTCGTCCCTGCCAATAGGTTCGTAACCATTCAAACATTACTTCCCCTCCCCTCCTTCAAATGATATACTAAGAAGCTCGCCTTCAATCCGCAGTTCTGTGGATAACAAGACCTTGAGCTCTAACCCCTTCCCGCCAAAACAGACATCCCCTTCTGTCGTTTCCAGACGAATTTCCGCTTCTGAAAAGGTGACAATACTGATATAATTCTCAACTAGAACTTGCTGCCTCCCAATTATCGTAATTTTCGGACCTTCTCCCACTACATCCGGCGGAAAATCTAAAACGTCTCCGACGCTCTTTTTGAATTTTTTAAACATAAAAATTGGCCCCTCCCCTCTGTAAGCAATTTATGAGAGGAAGCGCCAGATTAGTCCAAGCCTTTATCAAATTGTTTTTCAAAACCAAAAGACCCAGTTGCTTTTCTCAACTGAGTCTTTTTTAAGCTATTTAACTTGTTCTCCGCTGGCTAAGTTTCGCAATTCGAATAGCGAAATACAACTATCGATTACGCCCCAAGTATTTCCCGTACAACCTGATTGACAAGTTTGCCATCGGCACGGCCTTTGGTCTTAGGAGATAATACACCCATAACTTTCCCTAGGTCTTTAGGACCTTGAGCCCCTATTGTGGCAACCGCCTCTTGAACGAGCTGACGAATTTCCCCTTCGGAAAGCTGCTGAGGAAGGTAATCCATTAGAACGACCATTTCCTCTTCCAGAGCCTTCACCGTTTCAGGGCGATCCGCTTTCGCAAATACTTCAAGCGCATCCCGACGCAGTTTCATTTCGCGTGCTAATACTTCGATGACTTGATCATCGCTAAACTCAATTTTCTTATCAATCTCAGCATTCTTTATGGCAGCCCTAGCCATTCGGATGACGGAAAGTCTTACCTTCCCCTCCTCTTTGGCCTTCATGGCAACCTTCATATCCTCAACGAGGCGATCTTTCAGGGTCAATTCGAGACACTCCTTACTTGAACTTGCGTTTACG
>JARLHV010000014.1 GCA_031292055.1 Desulfosporosinus sp. | reverse complement strand
GCGATAGAGCAACGGTCTGATGCGTCAACCGAAGGTATCATAACCCAACTATCGTAGTATCCGTTTCTGAACACTTAGTCTGGTGAACTTAGCTTCGTTCCCGAAGCCACTATCCCTTTAGGGTAGTGGGTAGTTCACTCTCTCACTTTTCGATAACTGATTAAATCGTCTACCGTAGCCACAGGCATATCGTTTTTCTCAGCAAAAGCTACTATTTCCGGCAAACGGGCCATTGTACCATCGGGATTTGTAAGTTCACACAGTACACCATAAGGTTTTAGACCAGCCAGTCTCATCAAATCAACATTCGCTTCAGTATGCCCTGGGCGCTCAAGCACGCCTAAAGGCTTGGCCCTTAAAGGGAACACATGACCAGGACGTCGGAGACTCTCAGAACACGCCTGATCAGAAATCGCTGCTTTCACAGTTGCGACACGATCAGCAGCAGAAACGCCTGTAGTTACACCGCTTGCAGCTTCGATCGACACAGTAAAGGGAGTTTGATAACTACTTGTGTTGTTTTCCACCATCATGGGCAACCCTAAGGCTGTGACCTTTTCTTCCGGCAAGCACAAACAAACAATACCACTACCTTCTCGAATTAACATAGCCATCTGGGCATTAGTCAAGGACTCGGCAGCAAAGAAAATATCTCCTTCGTTTTCTCTTTGTTCATTATCGGTTATTAAGACTCCTTGACCATTACGCAACGCGTTAAGAGCTTTTTCTACTCTCTCGACTGGATTTCCAAAACGGGTTAATAACGTTTGATTCAAAGTAATACGCCTCCTATTTTATAGTCGACTTACTCGAATCAGGGCGCAGAGACAGACAGCAAGCAAAAACCAAATAACCTTCACTTCAGATCTACTGATGTGAATTAGATTATGCTGACTACCTTATCCTCTTTCATCCGGACTATACCGTCGGCTCTGGCTTCAAACCAGATCTGCTGACCTTCTTACAAAACGCAAGAAGCGCTCGCGGGCTCCCCAGAATAATCTGGGATACCGCCGGTGGGGACTCGCACCCCGCCCTGAGAATAAGTCATTGTCATTATACTGCTTTTTCTGGTTTACCGCAAAGTAACTTTCCCCACCAGATTATTGATTCCGCTACAGAAACCCTTTGTTATGCTATTAATTATGCTATTAATAGCACGTTTTATTGTCATCCTGAGCGAAGCGAAGGATCTTTTGTCCCTAGATCCTTCGCTCTCGCTCAGGATGACACAAAAATAATTGCAGTGACTTGATAGTTTATAACGTTTTTAGACTTGTCGAACAGCGGAATAATTATTTTATTTTGAATTTATAGTCTTCTGCCCAGTCTTTCAGCTTGATCGGCTTGATCACTTGCTAAACGTCCATTTGCCCGCTACCATAGCTTTTTCGACATTAGGAAGTTCCCCTGGCGTATAACGAACCAGTATTAGGTCTGCGTCCTTGCCTGCTTCTAATGATCCGATCCTGCCTGCTAGACCAACGGCCATGGCAGGGTAGAGCGTAGCGTAAGAAGTTGCTTCATGAAGGCTCATACCTTCTTCGACAAGAATAAATACCGATGCCAAAAGTGCAAAACAATAGTAATCTGAACAAATAATATTTGCCAGTCCATTCAAGATGGCATAGCGGGCAGAGAGATTGTCAGAGTGCGATTTATTGCGCAAGAGGTTCGGCGCACCAACAACTGAAAACATGTTATTATCGATGGCATATCTGGCTGCATTCTCATTAAGTGGAAATTCGCTGATCGTTGATCCCCTGAGGCGATAACTATCTACCCTCTGAGATGTGTCATCATCATGAGTGGCAAAAGGAATATTATGCTTGGCCACAAGCTCCATGAGCTTTTCGTGCACCCCTGAATCTACGTCCTCAGACATTTCCCATTGTGCTCGAGTATAGTTTTCCAGTTTTTCGGCTGTAAAAGTGCTGTTTTTATCAATATAATTCTTGTATTCCAGATAAGATTTAAACTTTGTATATCGAGGTGAGTGATCCATTATTGAAAAAAGGTCTGCCAATCCTTCATCAAAAATCTGGCTAATGATATCTAATCCTACCTGATTCGATAATTCATAGCGTACATGAATAAAATGGCGCAGCGTTGAATTGTCGTTATTACGGAATTGTGCTATCTCTCGAACAATTTCGTTGCCAATTTCATTTGATCTTATTCCCGGTTCGCCTGCAAAGGATACCGGATGAAAAATTGTCGTTATTCCAGCCGCTAAAAACTGCGCCTGTACAGAATATAAAGCAAGATTTAGCGGGAAAAATACTTTTTTCCTAGGTTGAATGGCATGTTCTAGCATATCGCAGTGAAAGTCCACTAAACCAGGCATGACATAACAACCGTTAGCATCAATAATTTCAATATCTTGATAATCATTTTGAGCCAGCATTAAAGTATCCCCTTCAACGATATGGCTAATTTTATTAGCGACAACGCTTATTGAGCCGTCAATAACGCCACTGGGGATTACAATTTTGGCATTCTTGATTATTGTTTCCATAAGTAATTACTCCTTAAATGTTTGTTATTTCCATGACATCTTCTTTTTTCTGGATAAGAGTTCGCAAATGGATGTTTCATTCAGTTCCAGACATCCCAATTCGACCGGCTTCTCCCCATAAAAACCGTGAAAATCCGAGCCTCCTGTGATAATCAAATTGTGTTTTTGAGCATAGAGCAGAGACGTTTGCCGATCTTCATGATTATGACTGGGATGAAATACTTCAATTCCTTCCATTCCTAACTCCACCCATTCATCAATCGCGTCAAAATTATTAAGCTGGCCCGGATGGGCAAGAACGGCTATCCCTCCAGCCTCTCTGACAGCCTGAATTGCAGCGGGAGCATCAATATATTCTAACGGAATATAGGCGATTCCTTGCGGTTCAAAGTTACTTTCTCTGCGAAAAAGCTGTTTATAGAGATCACAATAAATGCTCTCACAATAGCCTTTGTCCAGCAACGCATGCATTATATGCTGTTTATAAACACCCGTTCCCCCTTCATACTTCTGAACCTCCTCCCAGGATATATTATACCCTGCAGCTATTACCTTTTTGACCATTTCGTAGGATGCCAGGTTTCTGCTTTGGAGAAGGGGCGTACAAAGCCTATCCAGCGAGGGATGCCCTGGTTCAATAAACAAACCCAATATATGCGCTCTGTTATTTCTCTGATAATCATACGCAGATATTTCTATTCCAGGCACTATACTTACACCAATCTTTTGGCCAAGATTTATCGCTTCTTGTAAACCTTGGGTGGTATCATGATCTGTAATAGCAAGATGTGTGATTCCCTTACCCTTCGCCAGTCTAATAACCTCGTTGGCGCTCTGTGAATTATCCGAAATCTTTGTATGCACGTGTAAATCAATCATTTTTACCAACCTCGATCATAAAACTTATTCCATGTTGCTGGAAACCAAGCTGCTCATAGAATCTGTGCGCCTCAACCCTTTTTTTATTGCTGGAGAGCATAAGCTTATAGCAATTTTCCTCTTTAGCCTTTGCCATGACAAATTGCATCAATTTGCTTCCGAGGCCTCGTCCTCTGTAATCCGGATTAATAATCATACTTTCTGCAACCGCAAGTTTCGCACCTTTATGGCCCAAATTGTCAATCATAATGAGACTACATGTTCCAATCATTCGTTTGTTATCTTCAACAACAAAAATTTTATAGTACGGGTAGTCAGTTATTTTACGCCATATTGTCTGAGCCTCACCGAGATCTATCCCATCGTCTCCATCCATACCTTTTAAAAGCTCAATTACCTCGGGTAGATCAGTCTCTACGGCCGGTCTGATCAACATACAATATCAACTCTTTCTGTAGTGAGCACCTGAAAATTCGATTGAAAAACAATATTTCCACCCACCAAGGTTTTGCGAAGTATGGGATAATCCTGATGCATTTCAACAATAATTAAATCGGCTGATTTTCCCACTTCTATAGATCCCACGCCACTATCAATTCCCAACGCCTTTGCCGGATTCAACGTTACCATCTTGACTGCTTCAGTGAGCTTAATACCTTCCTTAGTTAAATGAAAAACTGCCGGAAGCATGGCACTCGGCAAATAATCCGAGCAAACAATATCCGCCGCCTTATTTGTAATAGCATCAATTGCTTTCATGTTATTACTATGGGACTGTCCGCGGATAATATTGGGGGCTCCTACGCAGACATGAATACCTTTAGACCTAGCGTAGACGGCAGTTTCAAGATTGATGGGAAATTCACTGACTATCCCTTCACAAGTAAGGAGTGTGTCTATTTTTCCTCTTGTATCGTCATCATGAGACGCCAAACAAATCCCTTTTAGCTTGGCTATTTTAGCCAAACTAATCAATTTAACCCAATCAATCCTAGCCTGGTTCTCGATAGTTTTCTCCATAAAATCGTCAACTTCCTGCTCTGCCGTACCATACGCTTGAATAGTAAAATTCTTAAGCGCTTCTGCATCTTTAAACTGTCCCTGACCCGGAGTATGGTCCATATAGGACATAAAATCTATACTTTTATCTCTGATAAGACTTTCCAAGGCACTAACCCCAGCTAGAAAAGTCAACTCATATCTGAGATGTATTTTGTGATTGATCATTGAGCGTGTCCTTTTAAGTCTGTTTATGCTAGCAATGATACCTATCACCATGTCAATATTTCGCACTCCCCACTCATCGCTCAGGGTAAGAGAATGGTACATAGTTGTAATACCGCCCACTGCAAGCTTTTTTTCCAACTCATAGAAAGACATCTCGATAGGAAATAAAGTATTCGGCCTTGGTTGTATCTCCTTTTCGATAGCATCACTATGCAGATCGATCATTCCGGGCATTACATAACACCCTTCCGCATCAATCACTGTACTATCCGGATAACATTTAACGCTCGATAAACTACTTTCCACTACCTCTGAAATTCTATTCCCATCAATTAGAATATGACCTTTGACAACTTTGTCAGGCAAAATGATCTGGGCGTTACAAATACATATCTTCTTAGTTCTCATGTAGTATTCTCCTTGCCTTATAAAATCAGATATCTGATCCAGCACCACTCCGTGCTGATCAGCACTAACACTTAATTCGAATTTAAGTTAAATTCTCAAAAAGGCTCGTAATAAGCCTTCCATAGTGAGGTAAAAATTTATTGTCAATGCTGTAGTAATCAACAGCATTGCTCCCAGAACGATAGCTTTTTTAAAGAGTTTGAATATGCCGAAATCAAGGCTATCTTTTGCATCATAACTGTTTAATTGCTCACAAATAGTTATTGATTCTTCCTTTATTACTTCTTCAAATCGAATCACTACATCACCCTTCTCTACAAATTGAATACTTCTTAGGCTATAACATATAAACAGGCCAATGATCCTGTCGATAAAATTCCGAAAAATCATTAAATTTTCTCACTTCAGCCCGAGTTAGACTAAACGGCAAAGGATGGGAGAAAAAACTTTTGTTTATGTCTATCACCGCATCAGCAAGCATTTTTCTGTCTTTTCCAGACAACTCTTCCTCAATATAAAATAAAGTGATATGCCCGTGAAAACTACGTTTTCTCTCAACACCTAGCTTCTTTAGGACTTTATCAGTATACAAGTAATCCCTACATACTTGCAGACGTCGATAATCCTCTTCTGTTACTGGCGAAACGATTGCTGCTATTACGCCTTGAGGAAAAATAGAAAGGCCTTTGACTTCATAGTTTAAAGTACCAGAACTGGCTATTTGTGAAAACAACTGACTTAAAGCAAGCAGGAATTCTTCTTCGCGTGAGTTGCTAATATGACTGGCAAAAATATCACCCGATAGTAATCGCCCTATCGTCATATGTAGCGCAATAGTTGGTGCCCAAACAATTCCTGGAAAAAGAAGATTCCAAAATAATTCTTCTCTAATATTGCTAAGCAGTCTATAGAAATCAAGATTTTCACAATCATCGAGAAACGTTGGGGTAACCAAAGTATAACCCGAATACGGAACTGGCTCCCATAGTCCGTCACTAGACTCTTGGAACTTTCCGAGAGTCTTGACTTGATTGGCAGATTCTCTTATAGTTTCTGCCCTCAGCTCATTTTCAACCTGTTTAAGATAATCTCCACAATTCATTTCCATAAAACAACACCTCAATCAAGTACTTTTTTGAAGCCTCCCTTTGATATTTGTAGAAACGACTTCCAGCACAATCGCTATACCTATAATAAGATACGTGATAACGCCCACTTCGCGCAGGTCGAAATAGAAATTACCAGCCATGAATAGATCAAATCCAATCCCGCCTGCTCCGGCTGCTGCGCCCATCGCCACAGCGTTGGCAAAATTGATTTCAAACCTCAAGAAAGTCCAAGAAAGCAAATAGGTAAGTGAAGAAGGTATAACCGCCTGAAAAACAATTTGCCACCAGTTGGCACCGCTGGCCATTAAAGCTTCAATAACACTTCTATCCAGATCTTCAAACGATTCAGAAAAAGCCTTAGTTAGATAGCTAATTGAATGAAAACTCAGACCGATAATTGCGGCAGCACTGCCCAGCCCAGCGGCCACTGCAAAAATCAAGACCCATAGAATTGTTGGCACAGCTCGAATAAAAGCGACAAAACCTTTAATAAGATTGGTTACTTGTTTCGGAGCCAAATTCTGAGCGGCCAGCAATCCCAAAAACAAAGCAATGACTCCACCAATCAAGGTTGACAAAAAGGCCAACCCTAAAGTTATCATAACATTTACAAAAGCTTCTCCTAAAGTAAAACGATGCGCATAGGGGTGCAGAAAAATCGTCATGAAATTATTGAATGTATCAGCTAAGCCCTTGAGGACGTTGACCCCTTGATAATCAATAGAGGCAAAAAAATAAATTGTTAAAGCTAATAAAATCAATAGTATTGCCCGCATAGCGATAGACGCTTTATTCAAAGGAGGGGCGATTATGCTCATGATCTTCTTATCCTTCGTGGTATCAGCCAATTGCGCCCAACCTTTGATTGATTCTTCAAATTGCATCACAAAATCACCCTTCTGATATTATTAGATACAAATTCAATGAAAATAACTGTGATCACGATAAAAACTACAACCAAGCTGGCTGCATGGTAATCAAACCTTTTATAATACAAATCAAAGGAGAAGCCAATACCTGTTCCGGTAAGCACTCCAACCAAGGTAGCGTCACGGATATTCGTTTCAATCATGAACAATAACCAACTGATCATCTGGGGCATGCTGGCTGGCAAGACTGCCTGAAAAATAATATGGAAATAATTGGCGCCAGTCGCTTGTAAGGCTTCAATCGAGTTATTACCTACTTCATCGATCGTTTCCATAAAGGCTCGGGTCAGAAATCCAAGCGAAGCAAAAAACAGAGCCAAGTAACCCGTCAGTGGACTTTGGCTGAACGCTAACATCAAAACCATAGCCCAAGCTACCAGCGGGATGTTCCGAAAGAGAGAGGCGATTCCCCTACTGATAATACTAAATATCCTGTTCAGTCTTGTCGTTTTGGAACCAGCCAAGGATAAAAATAAGGCAAAAACCGAGGCGACGGTTGTTGCAGCAATGGACATCAAGATCGTTTCCTGCAATTTTGGTAAGATTTCAGGTAGTATCCTCAATGACTTGACATCAGGATAAAAATTGCTCCCCCCCCAAATTAATGCCTTGGCGATACTGCTAAAGCCTTTGATCACATCATAATTAGTAATGATAATCGAGCCTACAGTGAGTATGATTAATACCAAGAAGAAGCGCAGATTGTCATTCCTACGTTTGGTGAAAATATCATCCCGCATGTCTCTCTCCAAGATCGAAACTCACGTCTTCAGACTCCGAACCATAAATTGCCTGAATCTGTGCAGCCGTCAGATCGCAGGGTAATCCATCAAAAACAACTTTCCCTTTATTAACGCCGATAATTCTGTCTGAATACTTCAGGGCTATCTCAACTTGGTGCAAATTTACAATAACAGTTATTCCCATCTCGGTGGAAATATTCCGAAGATGATCCATAATAAGTTTCGCAGCATTAGGGTCTAACGAAGCAATCGGCTCATCACATAAAATTATTTTAGGATTTTGTATCAATGCCCGAGCGATACCCACCCGCTGTTTTTGACCGCCACTTAACTGATCACACCTCTTATAGACTTGCTCCTCGAGGCCTAAAATCTTAATAATTTGGAAAGCCTGATTTTTTTCTTCTTGGCTGTATCTGCCTAAGATTCCCGCCAGTGTCGATTTATAGCCGAGCCTGCCGTGGAGCACGTTTTCGATAACAGTCAGCCGATCAACCAAATTATAATGCTGAAAGATCATCCCGATCTTTGTCCTTAGGGCTCTCAACTTTTTCTTAGTCAAACTTGAAGAAATTACGCCGTCAACAGATATTTCTCCGCTGCTTGCTTCAACCATCCGGTTAATACAGCGCAGGAGCGTCGACTTTCCTGCACCAGAGGGACCGATGATGGAAACAAACTCGCCTTCATCAACAGAGAAACTGACATCTTCTAAGGCAGGGATTGTTTGATTATAATATTTAGTAACATTTTTTAACTCTAATAATGCCATTCTGTACATCCTTTCTCATCTCAAATTGTGAGAGGTGCCGAAATAACCTTGCCATTCTATCTATGGTTGGTTGATTTCAACACCCCTTCATTAAACTAATGCTACATTAATCCATTGCAACTTATCAGTATTCTCTAAAATTTAATGGCTTGGCGCTAAGCATACATCCCTTATTTGCTCAGATCGCGAATAGGCTGATAAAAGGAATCATCGGCCGTCAAAAAACGCCATGGCGCATTGAAAATCCCTTTAGCCTTAGAACCTTTAGGCAGGAAAATCTTTTCATCCTTGGTAACCTCATCAGAGGTAAGCGCCTTCGTCATAGCGTCGATAGTTTTCTGACTTAACGCACTCGTATTGACCGCAATTGGTCCATTGATGACTGGAATGGATTTGATGACCACATATTGCGCACCAGCGAGTTTAGTGAAGGGATCACTAGCGTCTTTCTTTACAGTATAGACAGCCCCCGGCGTGTTATCTTTTCCAGAAGTAAGATCTACGTAGTTGACCAGATCGACATCATCGACGGCCGAGATATCAGATTTATCCGTAAGTACGTTGACTGCAGATAATTGATGAGAACCTCCAAAAAGCACTTGACTGAAAAACTTTCCACTGCCGCCTTGCAGTAAATCATCAACAGTCAGATTTTTCCATTTGTCCTGCTTAGAGAAATAGGACACAATAGCAGCTGTAGGCACTTTAAATCCGGACGTCGAACTAGTAGAAACAAAAGAGAATTTTTTCCCGACTATGTTATCAATGGCATAATCATTACCGGATTTATATTGATCTTCATTACCTTTCTTAACCAGCATCCGGCTATAATATAAGGCATCTTTCAAAGTTCCTGAGTCCCCGCTGTTAACCACCAGAGGAACAACCTTAGGATTTTTGGTGTGAGCCTCAACATAGGATTCTCCACCCAAGTAGGCTAGTTGGGCGTTACCGCTCGCTATAGCTTCAACGGTAATGCCATAATCTGTGGTTAATTTGTCTACTACTTTTAGACCTGTGGCCTTTTCAATAACCTGATCGATCTCGGCTCGGGTATCCTTTAAATCCTCGGCTGCATTATTTGGTAACCAGGCAATAGTGATGGTAGCAGGGTCTTTAACATCTGTACTGGAATTTGACGTAGAAGTTGTGGATCCGCACCCTGCTAAAAGAGATGACGCTAGAATGACAACCATTGCAAGTAACGATGCTTTTTTCACGTTTAATACTCCTCTCAAATTTGAAAAATATATCCCTGCATTGAATTAACAATGTGGAGAACTGATATCTCATTCTACCTGAGAATGATTAAGCTCCGATTAAGCTTTTGTAAGATTTAAGTTAAATTTCAATATCTACCAATTTCCCATCACGCATTGTATATTCTCGGTTGCAGAGGTTTTCCATGAATTCAATATCATGAAAGATTCCCATCATGGTTGTTCCTTCTCTTTTCAATTGTTCAATAAGTTCTCGTACTTTCAACTTGGAAGCATGATCCAAACTGGCAGTAGGTTCATCTAAAAGTAATAACCTAGGACGCTTTACCATAGCCCTGGCAATATTCAAACGCAACTTTTCACCGCCGGAAAAAGTGCCCGGATAACAATCCCATAACTCTCTGTCCAATTCAAAATGCTCGAGCATTTTAAATGCTTCCCGTTCCGCATACTCTTCTTCATGACCCATCTCCAAAACTGCATGTTTTACCAGTTCCTGCGCAGTCGTTCTAGGCATGATGCTTAGAAACTGAGAGACATAACCTATTTCATATTTTCGAAGATAAATAATCTGTCGTTCCGATAGGTCTGCTAAGTTCACAAGACCAAATTTTTTTGATTTATACCATATATTTCCTTTTTGGGGTGCATACGTACGATAGATACACTTGAAGACCGTTGATTTGCCACTACCACTTTTCCCTGTGATACCGACAAATTCACCTTCTCTTAAATCAATACAAATATCGTGCAGTGCTTCAATATTTTTATCCAAATTATGGATGACGAAAGATTTTGATAAGTGTTCAATTGCTAGTATTTCTTCCATTTAATCACCTGCTTGATAATACTTGTCTGTGAATTCATTAATAGGAAGGTAAAAATCATTAAGTCTTGTTTTAATAATTTCATAGGACCAGTCCCACCACTTGATCTTCTCCAGTTTTCTGATGGTATCTTCAAGAAATCGTTGCTTGATTGGTTTCGCCGGCACTCCAACCACAATAGTGTAGGGCGCAACATCTTTAGTTACAACCGAGCTGCTGCCTACTACCGCCCCGTTGCCAATCGTTACATTAGGCATGATAATCGCACCATGTCCAAGCCAAGTATCATGGCCAATATAGACTTTTTGCTCAGTCCGCGCTTGGAAAAATCCCTCATCATCTGTCGTAGCGAATCCATATTTCATCCGGCGGTAAGTAAAGTGGTGCATAGTCGGTCTGTCTAGGGGATGATCAGTAGGACCAATTCTCACCATGTCTGCAATGTTGGAAAACTTACCTACTTCAACGTTTTGCAAGGTACAAAACCGACCTGTATAGGAAAAATCATCGAATTTAGTATTCTCAAAGATATTATAAATTCCTACCTCTGTGTATTCACCCAACTCAACATTGTACATTTGACAGTTCTCATGGATACATGGTTCTTTGCCAAGCCTTTGGATCATTCTCTTCTCATCCAACCTTTCATCCTTAACCTACTATAATAATGATTGCACCAGCTGCTGGGTATAGCTCTGCTGAGGATCTTCAAGAATCTGATCGGTCAAACCATGTTCAATAATTTTCCCATCCAACATCACCATCGTTCGATCCGCCAGCATTCGAATTACACCTAAATCATGGGAGACAATGAGCACTGTAATCTTCAGCTCTCTCTGTATTGTCTTGATTAAATCAAGGACACTTGCTTGAACGGACAAGTCCAACCCTGTAGTTACTTCGTCAAGCAAGAGAAGTGGTGGATTGTTTGATAACGCTTTGGCAATTTGCACTCTCTGCTGCATACCTCCGGAGAAGTTTTTGGGCGCTTCTTTCATACGATAAACGGGTATGTTTACGTGCTCTAGCAGTTCTTTCCCTCGGGCTTCCATCATTCCGACATGTCTGTTTCCGGCCGCAATCAGTTTCTCGGCGATATTGCCAATCGAGGAGAAATTCATTTTCAAACTCATAAGCGGATTCTGATAGACTTTTCCCATCATATGATTCCTAATGTAGCGTTTCTGTTGGGACGATTCCGCAAAGACATTTGCTGTTCCACTCTTGTAGGAATTGATATAAGCCTCTCCGCTACTTACCTCCTGATCAAAATACAGACACTCCATCAAGGTCGATTTACCACTTCCACTTTCTCCGACAATACCTAATATTTCTCCTGCATACACCTCGAACGTGATATCCTGACAGGCATAGACGGTACCGCAGACAGGACAATAATTTTTCAGCAAGTGCTCTACTTGCGAGCCTCTGCAGTTAACACACCCCTTGCCATAGTGTTTAGTAATATTGCTTACAGACAAGACAGGCTGTTCGAAATCTTCCATTTTACAATCCCTCATCTTATTTATTTTCCATTTAACTCCTGTAAACAATAACTGGAATCGTTGCATTGATAAGATGTTTTACCCGTCAAATCATCCAGTATCTCATCCATAAATACGCCTTTAGCTCCGCACAATCTGCAGCATTTATCTTGAAACGATTCAACTCTAAAAGGGTAGTCTTCAAAATCAAGTGACTCAACCCGGGTATAGGGTGGCACTGCATACACCTTCTTTTCACGACCTGCACCGAAAAGTATTAACGCTTGTGAACGATTCAGCTTAGGATTATCGAATCTTGGGATGGGACTGGGTGCCATTACATACCGGCCCTGAACCATAACAGGATGATCCGCACCCGTCGACATAGTTCCGTAGTTCATAATTTGCTCGAAAAGCATTAGCCAGGCACCACTGTACTCTCGTTCAGCGTGCAGCTTTTTCGTTTCATATTCACTCGGTTCATAATATCTCAGGGGTTCTGGTAACGGTACTTGAAGAACCAGAATCTGACCTTCCCGCAGTGGAATTTCTGGAATTCTGTGTCTCGATTGAATGATGGTCGCTTCTGCTGTTTCCTCTGAGACGCTTACGCCGGTTGTTATGGCGATGAGCTTTTTAATATTGACTGCATTAACCGATTCATCGGAGCCTTGGTCGATGACTTTCAGAATGTCGTCTTTACCCACTAGGGAAAGTGTTAACTGTAACCCTCCCGTTCCCCAGCCTCTGGCGATGGGCATCTCTCTCGAAGCGAAGGGTACCTGGTATCCCGGAATAGCGACCGCTTTAAGGGTTACTCTTCTAATCTCTCGTTTCGAGCCTTCATCAAAAAAAGCAAAATTATATTCAATTTTCATGGATTTAGTTCCTCATTATTTTTCATGTTTTTACATTCGCGCCCGTTCCTAGACTTACGAACGCTGTCCAGCTTGGACTGGAATGTCACATAGTGTGGTAATTTAAGATGGGAAATGAACCCTGTAGCTTCGACGGAGTCAATATGCATTAGGACAAACTCTTCATTATGGGTCGGATACTCCGCATTACCCGTTTCCAAACAATGGTCCAAAATGCTTATGGCAATTGCTTTAGTTTCATTTTGTCCATAACAGATCCCATAGCCCAAGCTGAATTCAATCTCTTTCTGGCCATTTAATTTTTGAACATCTTCAGGAAATAAGGTCTCTACTTCAGTGACTTTGATTTCTCCGATATAATAAGTATCTTCGTCTTCATTTCGTTCGTTAAATGGATTATCGACATAGATAGACAGATTTCCTATCCGCAGTTCTCCCACGGTCGGATGCAATGCCCCATAACTACGCAGGGCCACATACCCTAAAGAAGTGACAGCGCCAGTCTGCCCTCTAGTTAAAATTTGCAGGCGTTCACTGCGACTGGTAGGAAACTGAAGACTTGCTTTGGTAACATCGTCCGGCTCGCTATCATCATTTTCACAAGCTGGAATCAGACCTTCCTCCCGTAGATAGTCTAAAACCTTGGGCAGATTAGCTAAATCAGTTTTGTCGTTATCGACTCCGCTTTCCTCGGCATATTCACGTACCCAGCTGCTAGCCTCTTGATCGGTTTCCTCATTTAAGTTAAAATCGATTAAACGATGAGTATAATCATTGGCAGACCCTAAGATCTGTCCACCGGGAATATCTTTAAAGCTTGCCGAAATTCTTCTTTCCACCAGCATAGCCTCAGACTCGATTGTTCGCGAATAATGCTTGCGCGGCAAAGTTGAACGGTAGGCTCTCATTAAAAATACTGCTTCTTCAGGACTTCCCTCGGCTTGCTTAATAGCCAACGCTGCCAGAATTTCATCGTAGAGGCTGCTTTCCGACATAACTTGGTCGATCAAGCAACGCATCCCAGCTTCAATTCTCTGGCAATCTAAGACGACGCCCTTTTTCAACCGCTCATATTTCAGTCGTTTGATAGATTCTTCAATAGCAAGAGTTCCACCTTTTACTGCAACATACCCCATCTATCCAACCACCTGTTTCGCAATTTGAGTTGTGCGCGGTAGACATAAAATGTTATTAGCCCGATCTGTAAAGATCAGATCAATTCCCAACGGATATTCAGAGTTCTTTTCAGCCCGCAGATCGACCCAACGATCAATTGCTTTCACATTGATATAGCATTCTTTTTCGATGCCCGGACCCGTCAAGGTCAAATTCCGGTCATTGCTCACAGCGTCTACTTCAATGATAATTGTTGCTGCTTTGTGTGGATCCAGCAAATCTCCTGAATAGGCCATTCTAAATGCCGTCTCCAAGTCATCCTCTTTAACGTCATTCAAAACAAGAATATAATCCGCACTTTCTACTTCCGTTGCTTTAGCATATGTCAACTGGTTAATAAGTTTAGCCACTTCCGCTTCACGTTCGGAACACACCTTGAATTTCACTTCTGTATCAATGAGCATCAGCACTAATACTAAGGTTGAGTTATAACAACTAATCTCCATCGTCACCTTGTCAGCCTGAGTGCTGATATTGTTGATCAAGCCCGGTCTAGACATTGAATCGAGCGTTTGACGATACGCTGATTGGATATCATGAACCAAATCCAGTTTCATTAGCTTTTTACCCCTCTTATCTAAGCATCCATAGTGGCAAAGTTTACTTTTGTCTTTAACACCCTACTCTTTAAAGCTTCACATTCTTGTTTGATGTGGACTTCCTCTAGCAATAAAATGTTTTTCCATTCTATTGTCTCTGGTAAATTCGCATTATAAGCTGCATCAATAATTGCCAAGTTGTAGGCCAGTGTCGGTTCATGTCCCTTGACCATGCCAATTCCTAAAAAACCATTGATCATAACCTTACATTCTGTAATAAATACCTCACCTAAATAGAATAGACTTCGCTGAGCACTTTCCCGCACTTTAACCATAACTAAACTATTATTGCTTGCTTCAATGGTCTTAACATCATAAATCGCTAGTATTTCTTGTGCTAATTTTAGGGAAACCTCTGCTGCTCCTTTAATTAATATCTCGGTCCTTTTTTTTCTAATCATCCCTTAGCCTTCCTTTGTGAGTGTTTATCCACGTAATTATCATAACTTGTTGCCAAGTTGGTCTATGTTAAAGCTTTGTATGGACTCTGTTAAATGTTTGTAAAACCCATTCATTTGTTTATGTGTTCACATGTTTCCTAAAATCCCGCATTTTTTTATACCTACAAGGAGAAACACTGTAAATACGCCTTGGGGAATTCTGAACGGGGAACCACAGATTACACAGATTACACAGATTAAGAACGATTAGTATAGAAACACACAGACAAAGGATAAAGGAGATGGAGAGTTACAAGCGATTTGTAGGTTAGAGCCAAAATGTATTTATTCTGTGTTAATCTGTGTAATCTGTGGTTGATTAACTGAGTACCTGAAGAGTCACAAAAATAATGATTCGCAATTCAATTTGTAGGTATAATTTTTATACCTACAAAAACACCAAAATGCCAGTAAAATCAGGGTTTATTAATGTAGGTATAATTTTTCACGGGAATCAAGGATGTTTGTATGTTTTACTTGGTTGTAATGTTTTGCTTGGTTCGTAAATAATAACAGGATAACCGGTGAAGTGAACTCGCTTACGCTAAAGCTGAACATCGAGACTTCGGTGGGGGATTCTACCACCGAAGTAGAATAAGGAACACCCACTTAAAGAAGTGGGTGTCTCGGAATTAATTAATCTGCACAAAAGCATTATCTATGGAATGACATAGGAAAAACAATCGCTTCTATAAAAAATCTTTAAGTATTCCAATACTGTACCGGTCTTTTTATCCGTACAGCCGGATTCCAAAACCAAAAGCGGTATTAAAGAAGGGCAATTTAACAATTTTCGTTGAGACTTCGTGGGAAAGGAAACGCTTAAGATGCTGGGTTTTGAGCAAAATTCTGTATATCCTTTGCTATTGTAATATTTGAACATAGATGTAATATTCATCCCCACAACCTCGATATCACTAAAAACTGATTTGGCAACATAGGAAATATGTAGGGCAATGGGTTGTTGATCAATATACCTCAGTCTCCCCACCTTGAAAATCTTATCCTCTTCAGCTGTTTCTAAAGAGTCGTAAATCTTCTTATTATAGCTGATCTCCTTGCAGAATATGGTTTCTGATTGGAAATTATACCCCTTTTCTATCATCTTTTGGCTGAAACTCACATCACCAGTAAGAACAAGCTCAATCTGTCGATATCTATCTTTGACATAGCTTCCTTTACCCTGTTTTTTATAGATATATCCCAATTCTTCAAGTCTTTCATAGGCCTTACGGGCAGTAATTCTCGGCACCTTGTATTGATCAGCTATTTCATTTTCGGACGGCAGTTTATCATGGGCGTTGTATTTTCCTGAGACGATTAGAGAAACCAACTTATCTAAGATTTCCATTTCATTCGACATTGTCCTACACCCACTCTCCAACTCATTATACTAAACTACTGTTAATTATAAGTTAAGATAATGTAAAACATCGAGCAGACAATTGTTACAGAGCATCAAACTTAGAAGACCCATTCCAAAAGTTATTGGAATGGGTCTTCTAAGCATTTAAAGAATTATTTAAAGTACCTATCAAGAAGGCCTTTAAAGGCTGCCCCGTGCCTAGCTTCATCTTTGCACATCTCATGAACAGTATCATGGATGGCATCATAATTTAGTAGCTTTGCTTTTGTGGCAATATCTTTTTTACCTTGGCATGCGCCAAATTCTGCTTCAACTCTCAACTCTAAGTTCTTTTTGGTATCTGCACAGACTACTTCACCCAGTAACTCTGCAAACTTAGCAGCATGCTCTGCTTCTTCAAAAGCAATCCTTTTATACGCTTCTGCTACTTCAGGATACCCTTCTCGGTCTGCTTGACGGCTCATCGCCAGATACATTCCAACTTCAGTGCACTCACCCATAAAGTTGGCTCGTAAGCCCTCAAGGATTTCAGTATCAACACCTTGAGCTACCCCGATTTTGTGTTCATCCGCCCACTGCATTACTCCCTCTTGTTTCTCTGAAAATTTCTCCTTTGGTGACATACACTGTGGACATTTATCTGGTGCTTCATTTCCCTCAAATACATAACCACATACTGAACATATAAACTTCTTCATAAGAAAACTCCTCCTAAAAATCTTTAATTTATCTATGCATTATTTTACAATCATTTTAAGTAGATGTCAACTCTTATTATATAATAATTATAAATAATGCAGAAGATATTAGGATTTCTACGAAAGCGTTTTGCTTCAAGGAAAAGCTTGTTTAGATATTTTCAGCAATATAATAAATTAATTTTTCTGTACTCTCCCAGCCAAGACAGGCATCCGTTATTGATTTCCCATAAATATTTTCACCAATGCCTTGCTTACCTTCTTCTAAATAACTTTCAATCATGAGGCCTTTTATCATTTTCTTAAGCAAAGTGTCATATTTTCTACTCATCAATACTTCTCTAGCTATTCTTGGCTGTTCAGAATAACATTTCATAGAATTTGCATGGTTTGTATCCACAATAATCGATGCATTTAAAAGTTGTAGTTTTTCATAGTCTTTAGCAATGCGAATTAAATCTTCATAATGGTAATTAGGAAGATTTCTACCATTAGAATCTACAGCCCCTCTTAAAATGGCGTGAGTAAGTGAATTACCTGTAGTGTCAACTTCCCATCCGGCATAGGTGAACGTATGGCCATGCTGTGCTGCTATGATAGAATTTAGCATTACAGATAGGTCGCCACTTGTAGGGTTTTTCATGCCAACAGGTGTGTCAACTCCACTTACCGCTAGTCTGTGTTGCTGATTCTCTACTGAACGTGCACCAATAGCAATATATCCCAAAACGTCTGCAAGATATGTATAGTTTTCCGGGTAAAGCATTTCATCAGCTGCAGGCATGTAATATTCACATAATGATCTTAAATGCATTTTTCTGATCGCTTTTATACCCTCAACTAAATCTGGCTTTTTGCTGGGGTCTGGTTGGTGCGCCATCCCTTTGTAGCCTTCACCTGTAGTTCGAGGCTTATTTGTATAGATTCTAGGGATAATTAGCAGTGAATCTTTTACTTGTTCCTGAACTTGGGCAAGCTTCCCAATATATTCGCAGACAGACTCTTCATTGTCGGCAGAGCATGGACCGATGATAAGGATAAATCTTTTATCCTTATTTTCAAAAATATTTCTTATATCATTATCCCTAGTTTTTTTTATAGCTTTAATGTGATTGGGTAAAGGGATCTGCTCTATTATTTCATCAGCGGTCGGTATCCTTTTAATGAATTTCATACTCATAGCCCATTCTCCTTTGCTTTTTGCCTAATGCCATTTTTCTCAGTATAAATTTTTTCCATAAGACTAGCAATGTATTCAGTAAAATATATTGTATTTTTTATATAATAGCCATTGATATCCGACTCAATAGATCCTAACACTCAAGCTCAATGAAAACCATAAATTCCTACGTATTTAGTGCAGCCAACAAAGAGTTAGAGAGAAATGGCCCCTGCACCCTTGCTTTAATAGGACCTTTTTACTAGTTCCTCAGGACTTTAAGTCCATACTTTTCAATTCAGAGCAGTGCTAAAATTGAACGAGATTAATCAACTATGGAGGGATTCTTTTGACTTGGCACAAACTTAACACAAAAAAACAAAATCTTATTATTATTGGAGGAACAATTCTTCTATCCATTCTAATTATGGCTGTTACCACTTTATGGCAGCTTTAAACATCTTCTGGCATTTTCTACAGCTAGCAGGCATATTAATGTGCTTACTGAGCTAGTTCTTTGATACTTTCCATCAAAGCTCCCATTAGACGGTGAAACCCTTGGGGGTTTTGTGCTGGAACTCTATAGTGCTTATTGATCTCGACCTGTACAGCCGAAATTCCCAGTTCACGCGCCACATAATTGACGAGAGTATTGGGACTTGTTGCGGCAAAATGGTCGTAGGAGATTCTAATTAACCCGAAGTTCTGAAAGTTTTTCTCTAGTATAGCCAAAGTTTTAGCCTTAACTAAAAGGGTTTTCCCACTATTCGTACCAAAGTCCACATCAAATTCTTGCTCATGGGCAGCACCATGGATGTCCAGTATGAACTTTATCTTTTCCCGGCTACATATCTCAGCAATTTTCTCTTTATATATACAGGGGTTGTCAACATTAGGGTCCCCTCCATAAAGCTTGGTAGCTGCAATAGCATGACAATCTGTCAGCTTATTCAAGAGATAAACAATAGAACCTGTGAATTGATCCGACATTTTAATCTTCTTTTGCCTATAGTGCCTAACTGCATGCGGGGCAGACAGCAAAACAGGCAACTTTCCAGGAAAAAATAAGAAGGGTTCCTCTTGCTTGGAGTTTACTCTTCTGTCCGTCTTATAAAAATAGATTTTCTCAACATTCACCGCTTCTTCATTAATGCGTATGCGCCTAAATTCTTGTAGAATGTTTTCTTGTTTGCCCAAATAATTAACCTCCAAGTAACAGCAAGTGACAGCAAATTTTCCTACTGATTTTTAAATGTATTATATGTTTTCGTTCTTTTTATAGCCTGTAATGCTCAATCGAGCAATATGATCTTTGTTTTCATTAAACACATCAACATTATAATTAGCAATTTTTTGAGAAACTGCGACCTCTTTAGCTTCCGCTATTAAAGTTTTTCCATTAGACGCTTGAAAATAGGATATACTGGCATTAATTCCTACGGTTATTTGTCCACATGCATTTGATGCGGCCGCAAAGGCAAAATCTGCCAAAGTAAAAATTGCTCCTCCCTGAATAATATTGACACCATTTAAGTGTTTCTCAGTAATCTCCATCTTTGCCACTGCGTAACCAGGCTGCACTTTGACAAGCTCTATGCCAACAAGAGCTGCAAATCTATCATTATCGAGAAGTTTCATAAGTTTATCATTCATTACAATTCTCATTAACCTCCTTTCCGAATCACGTAGCTACAGTGATGAAGGTGCCACGATTCTTACTATTCATTAATCTTGTAGTTTCGTACATAGAAAAAGCCCCTGAGCGTTACCGCCTGGGAACCGTCCTAATTTCATCTCAGGCTTGCTTATCAGCGCTCTGACACTGCGCAAAGTGATCCGTGATCTGAGCCCAGATACGTTGTGTTTCGAGGAATTCACCATAATGTTTTTTGACATTTTTATGGTATTTTTCTAATTCAGGTAAGACATTCATAAAATCCGGCTGATCGAAATAAGCGCAAATTTTAGGCAATGTCTCGTTGAGCTGTTCCCGCATCTTTTTTATCTTTTCCTCATAAGAATCCGGCTGCGTGATATAAAGCAGTAATGGCTTATAACGAATCCAGCCAATACAGGCCTTGTAAAAGCGAGTGGTAATCTGCTCGTTATCCGCTTTAATGAACTTCAATTGGATTGGGAGAACCCCTTCTAAAAGGTGATTATAGGTTGAAAACCCGTCATGAAATGTGTAACAAGGCACGCGCAAAACTTTTCGTTCGCTTAGACAGGTACTTAAAAAAGTGTCCTCTCCTCTTGCTCCCGGCGGATTGTAAAACGGAAAAACACGACGAGAATCGGTAAGATTAATACATAAATTAGCCCCTGAGATAAATTTGGCATGATTTGTCTCAGGCACCTCGACAGCATCATCGCTCATTAATATATTTGTATCCGCATAGGTTACCCCACCGTTTTTCATAACAATCTTCAACGTATCCCAGTTAATAATATCATTGCTGATAGCTTCAATAAAAGAGCGAAAATTCGCTTCGGTCATGGTGTCATTAAATTCCATATAAGGAATAGGTGATATATAGCCACAATGATGGCCATGCGTTATGTCCGCTTGAGTGATGTATTTAAGATGGTCTAATAGAACATGCTGACCTCCCCAGATTGCAGTTTTGCGCGTATTGGTCACTGCCATCGGGTATTCGTCATCGTCCAAAAAAATCAAATAATCCATATTCTGCTTTATAGCGTTATATAACACAGCATTACGCTTACCAGCATACCCCCTACCAAAAATTAGACGATCTTCATTAGCACTGATGACGTTTTCGCGAATTAAATAGTCAATTTCTTCTTTTCTAGCAATACTTCCAATAAATTTACTACTATCAATCAACTCAACAAGTTCTGGGTGTACATTGGTGTAATCCGTTATTTTAGTTTTATTATACTTAAGATCATAGGCGACAAAAAGATTTAAACTGATCCTTTTGTTCTCTACTAAACCAGATTCCATCCAATTGTAGATGTTGGTTCTCAGCACTTTTTGAAAGCTCCTTCTCCCAGTCGCAAAACCAATTCCAACTTTAATATCTTTGCCCTTCTGGATTTGATCACTCCCTTTTCAATGCAAAGTTAATTGTTTGTCAAGTGTCGTTGTAATAATTATAACATAACTAGATAATAATAACATAATTATCTAGTTATAGTATAATCATGACTACCTTTTTCAAGGCTGGCTCGGAATCAGTCCCTCTACAAAATGTTGCTGAGGTATTAATCAACGTTTATTTTTAATGAATATTAAATACACCTTTATATTAAGAAGGATTTTGTTCATCGATGTAGAAATTATTAGCATGCTAGGTTAAACTTTTCTAAAAAGCAAATCTACAAACCAGAAAATCTTAAAAGGAGGAACATTCATGCAATATCCAAGCAAACCACATGTTCTAGTATTAGGTGGAAACTTCGCCGGATTAACTACGGCAAGATTCATCCGAGAGCAATGCGGCGATAAGGTTGATCTCACAGTGATAGATCGCAAACCTTATCTTCTTTTTGTTCCGAATATTCCGATCGAAGTATTTGCCAACCGCAATCCACAACATACTATGCATATGCCCATTGAACACATTTTACAAGATGACGGGATAGAGTTTATCCAAGCTGAAGTTAAAGCGATCGATGTCGAAACTTCTCTGGTAGACTATGTTTCTATGGAACGGCCGGGCGCTCCTCTCGAGCATATTCGATATGATTATCTTGTCGTAGCTTTAGGGGCCCGCTTAGCTTATGACAAGATCGAAGGATTTGGGGAATATGGCTTTACTTTGTCGGATACTTATCATGCCAATCGTTTACGGCGCTACTTATATGGAGGTGGCTACAAAGGGGGGCCTATCGTCATTGGCTCGTCTCGTTTTCATCAGGGAACCAAAGGCAAACCCAACTGGCTGCCAACAGCTTTGGCGGCTTGTGAAGGGCCTCCGTTGGAAATTGGCCTGTCACTCGGTGCTTGGCTGGAAGAACATGGGCAGGGCGGTCCAGATAAAATTACCTTGTTTACTCCGGGGCCAGTCATGGCCGAAGATGCTGGCGATGAGATCGTAACAAAACTCTTAGGGATGGCCGGAAAAATGGGCTATCATTATCTCAATAATACAGAAGATATTAAACGCTTGACGGCGGACGGAATTGAATTTGCCAATGGGAAAAGTTTAGAGGCTGAAATAAAGCTTGTTCTTCCTGATTGGCAACCTCATTCGTTTATGAAGGATTTGCCGATTGTTGATGAAGAAGGATTCGTGATTACAGATCTAACTATGCGCAATCCTGATTATCCTCGAATTTTTGCAGTTGGAGATGCAGCGGCATTGACCGTGCCCAAACTAGGAACCTTGGGCGATATGCAGGCTAGGATCGTGGCGTTGCAAATTGGCAAAGATCTTGGCAAGGTTTCTGCCGAAAAGGCCGATGAGCCGTTCCGTCCAGCAGTGATCTGTATGGGTGATATGGGCAGAGACAAAGCCTTTTATATTCATTCGGATGTCTGGTACGGCGGTAAGACGAGCGTCATAAAAATGGGGCATATGATCTTTGCTCTGAAATTAGCCTTTAAGGAAATGTATTATCGCACTGGTGGAAAGCCATCTCATTGGGGACTCCCTTTGTCAGAACTATTAGTTGAACACTTGCTGTAAGAAGCTTATCACCTGCTTCTAATTTCCCTTTAATTCAATAATTCCGCTCTGATAAAGCATCGTCATAAATAAATAATTTTTATGAACTGGAAAAACTTTGATGTCAAGCAATGTATTCTCAATTTACTCTTTCTTCTTGTAACAATGAGAAAAGCTTAAATTACCTTTTCTCATTCTTTTTATTATATCTATCAGCAATAAAACCTCTTATTCGTGAAATAAAAATCATAGCTATTGGGATTAAAAACATAAATAAGCAAACGATATATGCTTCAAAAAAATCTTTAGCCATTAGTTTTTACTCTCTTCTATAATTAATCGTGACATAACCAGCTTCGCGTTTCTCCTCGACATTTCATCCAATAATCGAATCGATCCTTCCTCTCCGCCAAGTTGCATCACGTGAACTATTATATAATGAGAATGGTAGCGGTTCAATAGCATCAAAACACTCTGAAAATCCCCCTCCAAGCTTATTCTGGAGGGGGATTTTACAAATAATTAATTTAGGAGGATTTAAGGATTAAGATTGTACTGTTTCAGGAGTAATTGTTGTTCTTGTTCTTACTCCTTTGTCAGCCTTTGGCAATCTAATTTCTAGGACACCACTTTGAAAACTTGCATCGACTGATTCAGCTCTAATGCTCGTCGGTAGAGCGATTGTTCTGTTGAGCACCAAATGTTCATTGCCAGTCCACGCCGATGCCGAAATTGTTACGGAATTTTCGGTTACATTAAGACTAATATCATTCAGAACGGCATCTGAAAGATAAGCTGCAACCATTACATCACTTGAAGTTTCGGAAATGTCGACACTTGGTTGAATCATTCCACGAGAACAATGTCCACCCATGAAACTTCCACTTGCAGTTTGACCAAATTGTCCGGCTGAAACACCATAGGCATAATTTGGTGTTTGGCCATATTGACCATATTGTCCTGAGGAAAGGCCAGTGTAATTATTATTTAAGTTCCATTTTTGAGGAGCCCATACACCTGATGAAGTGTTACCTGAATTGAATGCATTCACATTGCTGGATTGTAACCCGTAAGTTACAGTAGTTCCTACACCAGAAAAATTGCTCGCGACTGGGCTGAGTCGAATTTGACCTGATTGACTTTGACCTGAAAATTGATTGCTTTGAATGTTACTTAATTGCATTTGTAATGCCTCCCAAAAGTTTATTTTTTTCACCTCAACTATTATTAGCTGAATTTCTAAAAATATTCACCTATGAAAGAGAATATTTAACCTAAAGTTTTAAAATAATACCAAAGAAATACTGTGTGGATAGAAAGGGATAATTATGACAACTCAAAGAAAAAATCTTCTTAATGAACTGGAGCAAATAAGGGATTCTAAAATTATTTGTTATATAGGTGCCGATCGACAAAGTATTAGTACGAGGATAGCACCAGATATAATTCCAGTTTTTTATAAACATTTAGTTAGTTTGGGTCCCATAAAAAAATTAGATTTATTTCTATTTACTAAAGGAGGAGATGTTTTAACTGCATTAAGACTTGTTGATCTTATCTATGAATTTACCGATCAATTTTCTATATTAATTCCGTATAAGGCCTATAGTGCTGGTACTTTGATTGCTCTTGGCGCTTCAGAAATCGTGATGAATAAATCTGGCGAGTTAAGTCCAATCGATCCTAATGTAACTAGTATTTACAATCCTCAGGATCCCCTAAATGCAACTGCAAGATTACCGGTAAGTGTTGAAGATATTTATTCCTTTTTTTCAGTAACGAAAAATCTAGGTATCCTTAATGAAGATGCTATGGTGCAGGTCTTTCTCCGTTTGCTTGATTCTGTTCAACCATTAGCAATCGGGAGTCTATATCGTTCCTATTTATTGATTAGAGACGTTGCTAAGAAACTTCTTATTAAACATTTAGATAGTCTTGCTGATGAACAAAAAATTAACGCTATTGTCAATAAACTAACTAAAAAGTTTTTCTCACACAACTATATTATTGGACGTAAAGAAGCCCTTGAATCCCTTAATCTTCCGATAATTTATAGTTCAGAGGTTTTAGAATCAAAAATCTGGTTATTATATGAAAATTATGAAGCGTACTTAGATCTGGACAAACCTTATAATCCAGAAATAAGCGCCAATAATGATGGTAATTTTATGGTGTCTTGCGGAATTATTGAAAGTCTTCATCGCTCGGATGAATATATTTTTAAAGGTATATTAGAAAAAGACACTACTGATACCGTTAGGAATGTCAACATTCTTGAACAAGGTTGGCAAAAAATCGAGGAGGATAATCAAAAATGTTTCTAAATAACTATGGATATTTAAAGATCTCTGATCGCTCTGGTTGTATTTCGGGACATTATAAAGTTAAAAATACAGATTCCGAAATGGTAATACCCGTTGAAAAAAGAGAAATCAGTGGTCGTTATAAACCCTATACAACTAAATAAATGTCATTACAATGTTCCAATCAATTACTTCACCATTTCAAAGGATCCAATTTCCCATTATTTACCGAATTCAAATTTGACAAAGCCGTAACTAAATATTGTATAATGTGTGAAAGGAACGCACTTTTAGTTCCTTTTCAGTCTTTTTCATGTGTGAATACTCCTCTTTGTCCCTCCGGGGCAGCATAATCGGAGGGAACTTTTTAAAAACTCTTCTCCATTGATTCATAATTCAACCTTGCAAATCAAAAGATCCCCAATTTTGGGGATCTTTTGATTTTTAACGCAATACCCCTTTGTACCAAGGGGTACTCTGTATATTGACTGTCAAACTCCAATCATCGATGCCTTCCTGTACGCTACCCGTCGAATAATTCGCTTGCGACGAAAACTATAATCCCGAATGCTTTTGAATATTTTTCAGAGATTTCGTTGATAATAATTTAGTTGGAACACGAAATAGAATTTCGGGAGGTAGACAAATGCAATTAGGTAACAGTCAAAACAATCAATTTATTGGACAATCTGGTCAAATCAAACTCTCTCCGATCGCTAGCAACTATTCCGGTGCTGGAACAACTTTTACTTATGGTTTACATCCAATGAGTATTAATGCCTTCAATTGCAGCAGCACATCTTCAGGTTTATGTATAAACGCTCAAAAATGGAATACGCAGAATTTTGCTAATAATTATATCTCATCCGGTCAATTTAGCCAAACCCCAAATTTCGAGTATGATGTTTCTGCCGGACAATTTGGCCAAACTGCCCTTGGAAATATTATGGGCGGACAATATTCTAACGGAATGATTCCACCAAGTATCAATATTTCCGAAACTTCAAGTGATGTAATGGTAGCTGCTTATCTTTCAGATGCTGTGCTAAATGATGTTAGCCTCAATGTAACTGAGAATTCCGTGACAATTTTTGCGTCGGTCTGGACTGGCAATGAGCATCTGGTGCTCAACAGAACAATCGCTCTACCAACGAGCATTAGAGCCGAATCAGTCGACGCAAGTTTGCAAAGCGGCGTTCTGCAAATTAGATTACCAAAGACTGATAAAGACCTTAGGACAAGAACAACAATGACTCCTGATACAATCCAATCCTAACTGATTGCCTGAAATCCCTCTCTAATTTAAACTTTAGAGAAGGATTTCAGGACGTTACATCAAACTTCCTTACGACTTCTTACGGTATCTCCTCTCGTTTATTACACTGCAAACAAATGTAATTGACGGAACCCTTCTCGATCGATATGCTCCTCTGATTTTATAACTTCTTCTTTTTTGTTAGGTTTTCGTTGTTTTGATACCTTATTATGTTAGAGACTGAAGAAGGCTTGCTGAATTTATCAGCAAGCCTTTTTACTTAATAGACATCACCACGATTATCAATAGTCACTCACTCCTTCTTTATTTCTTCTCCATTATCCAAAGTTCTTCGGCTTCTACCTTAAAACTAGACAGCTTCATTTAACATTTGGCACAGCCATGGAAAGTATTGTGTTACTTTTCTTAGCCTCTGTAGACCTTAGACTGGCGATATTCATCAGTTGTTCCATCATATTCCACGGATCATCAGAACGTTCTTCGTGCCTCCGTCCTCCAATTACTCCTGCCGAAATACTTATCTTTATTCCGCGGACAAAACTGTGGTGGCCAATTATATCCGCCAAACGGTAAGCTAAGGCAGCGCTTTCGTCCAAGTATGCTGGTAACAAAACAACAAATTCATCTCCTCCGAAACGGCATAAAAAGGCCTTTGAAGGAATATTTTCTTTTAACAGTTTGCTCACTTCGCATAAAATAATGTCCCCAACTGTATGACCGTAAGTTTTATCTATTATACCGAAATTGTTTATATCAAAAAAAACAAGGCTGATTTCTTGCTTATTTTCCAATAGTCGAACACCATGATAATATATGTAATCGCTCTTATAAAGCCCGGTCAACAAATCAATATGGGATCCCAGCTGTATTTCGAGCAGGTTTCGGGATAAAATACCGGATAACCGTCCTTCTTCCTCTACTAAGAAGACATCCAACCCAGTCTCTTCGAAAAGTTCTTTGGCTTGCCAAAGCGGCATTTCTGCAGGAACCGTGACCGGTTCGCCTCGCATAGCATCCGCAACTATTCGATTGGGATGTGTTCTCAATAGATCCTTGTATGTTATTACTCCCACTAGGTTGCCATCATCCATGACCGGACAACAACTATTTTCCGTCGCTAAAAAAAATGACTTTATCTTGGCGACTCCATCCAATACATCCACTGCGTAAAATTCTTTATGATAAATATTTGCGACTCGCTTAATAGTTATCATAAGTCGATAGATTTAATGACATGCACGGTTATATTGACATGAGCTTTGATAATCGTGCTTTCGTCAACAATCTTCCCACCCTCCTCTAAAATAAACTCACTTAATTTTTCTTCAGGTATCATGTTCATTAGGGCATTACGTACTACGATAGCCTCTATGACTGGATGGTCGACTTTAATGATCTTGTACTGATTCGGGCTGAGGACATCAACCATCCTTTTTAATGCCTCGGGACCTATAGGTGCATTACGCCCAACAATTACAACATCTTGCATAGGAGGCATCTCAAATTCAGACAGATGCATTTGAATTTCTGCTTTTTTGGATTCTTTCATAACACTCACAGGTATAAGACCTCCATTTCTTTTTAATTATCACTAGCTTGTCCAAAATTTCTCTGATACTTCTACAAAGAACACCGCTTTGGCTACGGTGTATGTAAGATTATCAACGAGAAAACAACTAATCGCACAGCTAACTGTATATAGCAAAATTCGACCCTAACGATTTTTAGGCTCCTTGCTCATACAGTGGTTATTATAATCCACCGTTTTACATCTTTCAACATATTTGTTAAAAGATTATCCAATCAGTTCTTCTCCAGATTCATCGGCCATAATCATCTGCTTCTTTGTTTAGCTCCGGAATATTTTTAATCAAACCCGTTGGAAATCAGTAATGTAAAACTATAATGGTGACAACTAAGCTATTAACCATCACAAAAAACGGCAGGTTAAGACCTAAATAATGGATTTATAATCTAATTTAATCTTAAAAAATTTGGTAAACTATTAATAGTATATAGCGGAACATTCGTTAGCCATTTTTTATGTCTGTAATCCGACATAGAGCTCCATAACATTCGTATTCGAGGTACAGCTTCATTGGGAGCATGCTTCGAAAAATCCTGTTCATAGGCCATCAATATTATCTCTATCGACTAGTGATGAAAGGAATTTAGTTAGGACCCTTAATCTGACACTTTATGCTGGACTCCACCTATAAAGCCTTGGATCATCTTTCCTAATGTACTTGACTTGAATCCCCTCCCTAAAGACGGTGCGAGGTAAAGAGTCAAAATAGGCTATCCAGCTGCCAATTATCTTAAGGAATTCTTAAGATAATCATCATTAAATTCTCATAACTGGAGCGTATTCTAAGAGCAGAAGAAATAAATTATGTAAAAACTACATGAAAAAGATGAAAAACCGTCCTTGCTGTGGGACGGTTTTTCAGTGGAATTAATCATAAACGTTTATCCAGCGTACGCAACTGTATGGCCTCAGCCAAATGCTCCGCAGAAATATCTGAGCAGTCTGCTAGATCCGCAATCGTACGCGCAACCCTTAAAATTCGGTCATGCGCCCGAGCACTTAAGTGTTGACTATCAAAAATCCTCTGCATTAGAACTTCCCCACTTGAAGTCAACTCACCGTAAACCTTGGTTTCCTTGGCAGTCATTTCGGCATTTGTCTTTGCTGGACCGAGACGGGACCATTGGGTCCTACGGGCCGCCATAACGCGTTCCCTGACTGCATTTGAAGACTCCCTCCCACTACTACTCTTTAACTCAGAATAATTCAGTCTTGGAACCTCTACATGCAAGTCAAATCGATCTAAGAGGGGGCCAGAGATCTTGCCACGATAATTTTGGATCTGGAGCGGAGTACAAGAACATACTCGGCCCTGATCGCCAAAATAACCACACGGACAGGGATTCATACTCGCAATAACGCTAACATGCGCTGGGTAGGTGATACTTCCTGCTTGTCGAGTAATCGTCAACTCGCGATCCTCTAAAGGTTGCCGCAAACATTCCAAGACCTCACGTGCAAACTCTGGAAGCTCATCTAAAAACAAAACACCATGATTGGCAAAGCTTAACTCACCTGGGCGCAGATCCCGCCCCCCACCAATCATACCGACCTTGGTTACTGTATGATGGGGATTTCGAAAGGGGCGATATTGAATCAATGACCCATTAGTTTTTAGTAACCCTGAAACACTGTAAAGCTGAGTAACCTCGATACTTTCTTGGTCGCTTAATAAGGGAAGAATCCCCGCATATGCCTTCGCCAACAACGTCTTGCCTGATCCTGGTGGTCCCATTAAAATAAGATTATGCCCTCCAGCTGCCGCAATCTCCAACGCCCGTTTGGCGTGTTGTTGTCCATGAATATCTCTCCAGTCCACCTTAATTTCACAGTATGGCTCTTGGGGAGGAATCTGAGATTTAACGTCATCATTAAAGTCATTCTTATTCGCTATTGCCTTCACTACTTGATCCAGAGTGGGTGAGCTATGTGTTTCTAACCCCGTCACTAAACGTGCTTCGGCCAAATTATCGGGCGGAACGATCAGCCACAACGTTTCGCCTACGGGCTCCCCTGCTAACCTTGCTTTTAGATTTTTATTTTCCCGCTCTAGAGTTATTGCCATTGTGAGTACACCTGGAACAGGGCGAAGATTCCCCTCTAAAGAAAGTTCGCCGGAAAAGACATGCTGAACAAGTGATGGGGAAGTGCCTTGACCAGTCGCTGTAAGGATCCCTAATGCAATCGGCAAATCGAGACCTGAACCTTCTTTGCGTAAATCTGCAGGAGCTAAGTTGACAGTTACTCTCTGCAAAGGAAACTGATAGCCAGAGTTTCGTATCGCTGAGCGAACTCGGTCACGAGCCTCTCTCACCGCCGTCGTAGGCAAGCCAACAATATCAAAACTTGGCAGACCATTCGACACGTCAACTTCAACTCGAATTAAGTGCGCCTGTAAGCCAATAACCGTCATTCCATATACTGCAGCGAACATTCTATCCCCTCCCCTAAGATAGAATGTTCGCTGCTATTCTCTATATTCCTTCCATATTAATCAGAATATGGTTCTATTTTTCTACTAACAAACTATACGGCTTACGTGGAAGCGTAATCCAAAATATCGTCCCTTTTCCCATGTCACTTTCAACTTTCACCTGCCCTCCGTGTGCTTCGACAATTTGTCTTACAATAGCTAGCCCTAAACCCATCCCTCCATCTTTTCGACACCGTGCTTTATTCACCCGAAAGAAACGATCAAAGATAAAGGGCAAAGCTTCCTTTGGTATCCCTTCCCCTTCATCTTGGACAGCAATCCGCACCTGATTTAATTCTTCCACAAGAAAAACCCGGACTTTCTTTCCGCAAGGAGTGTGGCTCATTGCATTATCTAATAGATTTATAAAGACTTGTAAAAGCCGATCAGGATCTGCGCATAGTTCGCCCGACGCTTTTGAAACTTCCAGATCCACGCCTAGCTCCTGTGCTCGACCTTGGAAACGTTGATCAATATCACTCATGAAACTTTCCAAGTCAAGCGAAACACGTTGCAAACTTTGTCCCTGTTCTAGCCAATTAATATCTTGGAGATCCTTAACCAAACGAGCTAAGCGTTTGGCTTCTTCCAAGACCAAGTCAATGTATTCTCCTTGCTGAGGTTCCGGTATCACGTCGTCTTGGATTGCCTCTAAATATCCTTGGATAAGATGAAGTGGAGTCCTCAGCTCATGCGTAACGCTAGCTAAAAACTCACGACGAGCCTTTTCCGCTCGCAAAGACGCCGTTACATCGCGCAAAACTGCGACATGCCCACGAAATCCCTCTGTCTCAGCCATCGGTGCCATAACTACCTGCAGTATCTGAGTTCCAAGAGTAATTGTTGCATGATTTTCAGCCTGATCACTATTTTGAGTCATCGTTTGCAGAAAGTGAACAATCTGGATCTTGCGTTCCTGAAGCTCAGTTTCATTTTCCTGCCACAATGCTTTGGCTGAATCATTGGCGTAGAGAATTAATCCGTCAAAACTCATCATAACAACCGCATCACTGATGCTTTCCACAATCCCTTGAAGCAAGTTTTTTTCCTGAGAAAGCCATTCCATGTGGTTTTTCAGACTTTCTCCCATAGAATTCAAAGACTCGGCCAACTCTCCAATCTCATCTTTACTGGTCACGCCTTGAATAGGCAGGAAGTCACCTTTCGCCATTCGTGTTGCTCCCCGCTGCATTAACGCCAGAGGCCGCGTGACCTGCCGAGCAAAGAAAAGACTAATCACTGTGGCCAATAAAACTGCAATTAAGGAAGCATAGAAAATTAGCCAACGAAATGTCGCAATACTCTCTTGAGTTTGGATTGGAGAACTTCCCAAGAGCACAACCCCTCGTACTGGTTTAATACCGACAGGTGTTGCAGCTAGCAGCATGGTTTGCCCGCCGCTGTTAAGCTGTGGGGCATTAATCCTAATCGTTTGACCGGACAAAACCAGAGCTAAATCTTCATCAGTGAAGTAGTCAGAGGGTCTCAAGGCTCGAGACCCTCCCCCAATTGTACCTCCAATAATTACCCCAAGATTCCCTCCGATACCGCCATTCAGAACTTGAGGCGTGTGCGAACTAGAAACCGATATCAAAATATTCCCTTGTGTATCAAGCAAATCCAATTGCGTTCCAGAAGTTAGTTTAAACGTTGCCAGCATGCTTAAACGTTCACTCCAACTCGGGCTAAGCGCCAATTGGGCTGAAATCTCTGTCGCATCTTTCTGCAGTGAATCCAGCTTTTGTTGCAGATAAAAATCTCCAAAGAGCCAAGTAATTGTGATCCCTAATCCTCCGAGAACAGTGAGAATTAGCAGTGTCATAGCTAACCATAATTTGATGGAAATAGTCCATGAATGACGTATTTTAGAATCCATATCAATGAACTTGGTCGGGATCAAATTTATATCCCACACCCCATACGGTTACTAACATCCGCTTAACTTCTGGAGGGATCAGTTTCTCACGCAACTTTTTGACATGGGTATCCACCGTTCGGGCGTCTCCGTAAAAATCATAGCCCCAGACAGTTTCCATAAGCTGTTCCCGTGTGAAAACTCGTCCTCGATTTTTAGCTAAGAAATATAGCAAATCAAATTCCAGAGGGGTTAAATTAATTATTTCGTCTCCGACGCTAACGCGATGTCTTTCTTTATCGATCGAGAGCAACCCGACCGTTATTTCTGTAGAAACAGGATGGAGTTGACCTGTCGAGCGACGCAAAAGAGCTTTGACCCGTGCAACCAATTCCTTGGTACTAAAGGGTTTCACCAAATAGTCATCAGCACCAAGTTCAAGTCCAAGTACACGCTCAAACTCTTCCCCTCTTGCGGTCAGCATAATAATCGGAAGTGCTGATTTCTCACGGATATCGCGGCAGACACGCCAGCCGTCGATCTCAGGCATCATAAGATCCACAATCAAAAGGGAGAATTGTCCAGCTCGAAACTTTTCCAAGGCGACCCGCCCATCCTCCGCTTCCTCTACTTCAAAACCCTCTTTCTCAAGGTATAACCGCACTAATTTTCTAATTTTCTCTTCATCATCTACAATTAAAATCGGATCCAATTTGCAATCCCCCTTAACACGCTGCTTAAGCTGTTGAACAAAAGTGTTAACTATGTCTATTATAGTTTACCACTCAATCATGAGGAATTTGTGATCAAAAACTAACTATTGTCACAAAGCTGCTTTAATCCAGATAATCTCAGGGTTTTCCCTGATCCAACGTATCCCAATCACGTCAAATCTTAAGCTCGGCCAACTTCTACACCCCTGTTGCAACACATAATATGCTGCAATCGCTTGTAAACGTCGTGCCTTTTGACGTGTGATACTCTCCTCACCCCATCCTCTATAGGACGACCGTCGCGTACGCACTTCAATAAATACTAGTACCTCTCCATCATAAGCAATAATGTCCATTTCTCCTTTGGGACATCGATAATTTTGCATAATAATACGCAATCCAGATTCTGTTACTAAACGCGCAGCCAATTCTTCGCCAGCTTTTCCCAAGGATTGTTTATCCTCCACAGAAATTCGGACAACTCCTTTTCTAAAAAATCATCCTTATATAATCTATTGTCGGTGTAAAAACCTACAATTCAAGCTCTAGTTTTACTATATCACCTAAACGTTAGTTTTTCTAATTGTCATATAGAAAGAGGCCCTCAGTAATAACTGAGAACCTCCTTCTATATAGTCTGGGACGTTTGTACGTTCTACAAATGCCCTAAGCAAAGTTACTTGATTAAGCTCTGGGCAGCCGCAGCTGCCATTTGAGCCAAAGGAGTTGGATATATACCAATCGCTAACGTAATTAACATGGTAAATACCATCGTGAATTTCACTGCTCCATGGACCGGAATATCCGGCAACCCTTCGCCCTCGCCAAGGAACATCACCTTGACGACCGAGAGATAATAGTATACGGACACCATGCTCATGACGAAACCGATATAAGCGATCGCCGTATACCCTGAGTCCATGACTGCAGAGAAGAGATAAAACTTCCCTACAAATCCTGCCAGTGGAGGAATCCCTGCTAAGGATAGAAGGGATGCCGTCATAACTACCGCTGCCAATGGTGAACGGCGAGCTAACCCAGCAAAGTCCTTGATCTGGTCGCTCCCTTGCTTCTCAGAGACGTGAGTTGCCACAGCAAAGGCCCCCATATTAGCGAAGACGTAAATCATCGCATAGAAGAGGACACCTTTGACTCCAGCCACAGACTCAGCAATAATGCCCACCATCAAATAACCGGCTTGAGCAATGCTCGAATAGGCTAACAACCTCTTGATATTAGTTTGCGGAATCGCAATCAAGTTACCTAAAATCATTGTCAGTGCTGCTAGAACAACTAACAAGGTTTGTCCGGTACCTGAAAAGGCTTGACTGTTCATCATTAAGAGGTAGACCCTAATCAATACGGCAAAGGCTGCTGCTTTTGAGGCAATAGCCAAAAATGCTGTGACAGGAGTAGGCGCTCCTTCATAAATGTCCGGAGCCCAGAGATGAAACGGTACTAAGGAAATCTTAAAGCCTAACCCAGCGAGCAGAAAAACTGTAGCCAAGAAAGACGCGGGCGAGAGGTTAGCCCCCAACCCACTGGCAATTTCCGTATACTGCGTCGATCCGGTCAAGCCGTAAACAAGGCTAATCCCGTAGAGTAAAATGGCAGATGATGTCGCACCAAGCACAAGATACTTGATTCCTGCTTCCGAGGAACGTGCATCATCAGACAAATAAGCGACAAGTATATAGAAGGAAATTGTCATCAGTTCCAGGCCGATATACATTGTAATCAGTTCGCCAGCTCCGGCCATGATCATCATTCCCAAAGTCGCGGTCATGATCAAAGAATAAAACTCGCCACGGTGTTCGGCTAACTTCTGCACATATCCCCCTGATGAGAGGACAACCAGAAGGGCCGCCGCTAAGAAGAGTACTTTGAAATAGACTGCAAATTGATCATGTAAATACAGGCCATCCAGGAACAAGGCTTTTGTACCATGGAAAAAGTCAAATAGAGTATAACCAAGAACACCTAGTAACGAGAACGCAGTGAGTGGCATCATGCCTTTACGCGCGCCAGGTGGAATCAGTAGTCCAATGGCCAACAGAATCAAGGCTAAAGCGGCCATCGCAATTTCAGGCGTGAGCACTGTAGCGATATTGAAATCTACCATTAGAACAACCCTCCCATCTTCACTTGACTCACTGTCTCAAGGACCTTGGCAAGCCCTGAAGAATAGACCCCACTATTAATCATGCCAAGTAAAATGTTCGGGAATATCCCTGTAATAAAGATTACGAACACGCAGATAACCAAAGGAACCAATTCAGGCCCTCGAATATCGACCAAATGGTCCCATTCGGGACGACGCGGTCCGAACAGAACGTTGGCAATCATCCGTAAAATGTAGACTGCCGTGAAGATAATCCCGAAAATACCCAACATAGCCAACACTGGATAGACATGGATTGTACCCATAAAGATAGTGAACTCAGAGATAAAATTGATCGTACTAGGCAAACCCAGAGAGGCCATACCTGCCAACATAAGACCAATGGCTAAGCGAGGCATTTGATGGGCGAGTCCTCCCAAATCAGGAATGTTGCGCGTATGAGTCTTTTCGTAGATAAATCCGATCATCGAGAAGATGAGGGCGGACATAACTCCGTGCGCAAACATCATCGCTATAGCACCTGTCATAGCTGTCGGGTTCAGGGCAGCCAACGCAATGAGGACGTACCCCATGTGACTAACCGATGAATATCCGACGACGTATTTGAGGTCCTTTTGTGCCAAGGCAATGAAGGCTGCATAAAGTACGTTGCAAATGGCTAGGAACGCAATGATAGGAGCCCAATACCTTGCTCCGAGTGGGAGAACAAAGATACCTAAGCGAATTAATCCATAACCTCCAATTTTCTTCAAAACTCCGGCATGAATCATACTAACAGCAGTCGGAGCTCCGGCATAACCATCGGGAGACCATGAATGAAAAGGGAACATAGAAATCAATGATCCAAAACCAAAGAGCATTAAACCGAAGGCAACCTTTTGGAAAGCCGGACTGTAGAGGTCTTGCCTCTGTGCTAACTGATCAAACATAAAGGTTGGCTGACCATTTTTAGCAGCGGCTAAGTATAGGGCGATCATTCCAACTAGAAGGAATGCTGATCCGATAAGCAAGTAAATGGTTAACTTCATACCAGCATATTCCTTGCTAACCCGCTTCGTACTTCCCCAGATGATGACCATGATGTAGATTGGAATAACCACAATCTCATAGAAAAGGAAGAAGATAAACAAGTCACGCGCGATAAACGTTCCCATAACACCCGTGATGAGGATAAGCAGTAGAGCAAAAAATTCTTTGACACGCTTCTCCATATTCCAGGATGCATAGATCGATGAGAAACCAATAATGTTTGTGAGCAGAAGCATGGGTAAACTGATTCCATCAACTCCAAAGGCTAAATTGACACCGAGATCAGGAATCCAAGGGATCGTTAAGGTAAACTGCATTCCCCCCAACACTCGATCATAGGCAAAGAAAGCATAAAGTGAGAGAACTAATGAGATAAGCGTACCAATGGCGGCAACGATCTTAATCGTCTTGCTCTCATCTTTAGGCAAGAATATAATCATTAACATTGCCACGAGTGGAGCTAACAGGATGAAGGGCAGAAGGAGTGAATTCGTTGTTGGTAGTGCAGAAGAAATCATTTCACACCTCCCAGCGTCGCTAAGGGGTTAAGAGATGTCAGTTGACCTTCCCCAAATGCGAAGACCATGAATATGATGACAACTGCGAAAAAGAACACCATAGCGTAGGTTTGTAGTTGCCCGGTACTTGTACGGCGCAGTGTTTTAGCACTGCCGCGCGTGATGAAGGCGATTCCATTAATGATCCCGTCTATGACATAAATGTCAAACCAGTACAAGACTTTGGCTACACCGCCCATAATGTTGTTAATAATCCAAAGATAGAACTCATCAACGTAGTATTTGTTTTGAAGTACTTTGTAAACCCTTGGGAAACGGGCTACAATACTCTCGGCAGCAATGGCCTTTTTGAGGTAGATGATATAAGCAAGTCCAATCCCGAGCAGTCCCGCGATCACGGAAATCCCGGCAAGACCCCAGTTGATAGCTTCTCGTTCATATTCCTGTCCCAGCGGGAGATAATGAAGAAAGAAAGCAAAGTTATGATCTGGTAAGGCCGCCCATCCACCGACAACGCTAAAGAAAGCGAGGATGATCAGCGGAATCGTCATACTCCAAGGTGATTCATGAGGATGGTTTTCTGGTTTTTCAGGTCCACAGAACGCTACAAAGAACAAGCGACTCATGTAGAACGCTGTTAAGAAAGCCGTAAACAGCCCCACTGCATAAACCACTGGATGTCCATTTTGCAGAGCGGTGGCTAAAATCTCGTCTTTCGAGAAGAATCCGGCAAACGGTGGGACGCCGGAGATGGCCATAACTCCGATGAAAAAGGTCCAACCAGTAATTGGCATCTTTTTCCACAGCCCGCCCATGTCCCAAATATTTTGTTTTTCATGCAGCGCATGAATCACAGAACCAGCGCCTAAAAACATTAAGGCTTTAAAGAACGCATGGGTCATCAGGTGGAACATAGATCCCGAGTACGAACCCACACCCAGCGCAAACATCATATACCCAAGTTGGCTTAAGGTGGAGTAGGCTAGAATTCGTTTAATGTCATCTTGCGCAATCGCAATGGACGCTGCAAAGATGGCTGTGAATGCACCTATGTCAGCGACAAACTGTAAAGCAGACGGGGAGGCATGAACAAAGAGGAAATACATCCGCGCCACTAAGTAAACCCCGGCAACAACCATGGTTGCTGCGTGAATCAGAGCACTAACAGGCGTTGGACCCTCCATAGCGTCTGGTAACCAAACGTGAAGGGGAAACTGTCCTGACTTGCCCACCGGTCCCATAAAGACGAGGAACGCCATAACGGTCACATACGACGCAGTTCCAATAACTGCGACATTTTGAATATTTGTGTTCAATATCGCGGCAAGCGTAGCGAAATCGAGCGTTCCAAACTTGGTATAAAGGAAAAGCATCCCGAGTAATAAGCCAAAGTCTCCGACACGAGTCGTCATAAAGGCTTTCTTCGCTGCCTCCCGCGCGGATACTTTGAAGTACCAGAAACCAATCAGCAAATAGGAACATAGTCCAACCAATTCCCAGAAGATAAAGAGTTGTAACAAATTGGTGGCCAGAACCATACCCAACATGGAAGCTGCAAACAGAGACTGGTAGCAATAGTAACGCGACCATCCCTTGTCACCATGCATGTATCCTAAAGAATAGATTTGTACCATTGATGCTACTAGGGAAACCACAAACAGCATCATGCCACTCAGGGGATCGACAACCGTTCCGAAATCGATCTTTAAGCCCCCAATATTTAGCCAATTCACGTTTACGATCGCAGCATGTTCCACAATTTCCGCACCGGACTGAATAATACCTATAGCAATCGCTATAGCCAAGCCAAGTGAGGCGAGAATCGCGAGAATCGACACTGTGGAAGACAGTCCTTTGGATCGTTTTGTGACAAAGGCGATGAGTAGAAACGACAGGAAGGGCAAAGCAGGAATTAACCATGCCCACCGAAAGAGATCATGCATTTCCTTGAACACCTACCTTCTCCATAGTCTCGCTTACCACTTCAACCAATTAAATTCATCCACGTTGGTCGACTGACGGTTACGATAAATCGTAATGACCAAAGCAAGGCCTACGGCCACTTCAGCAGCAGCGACAACAATCACGAAAAGTGCAGCAACGTGCCCGGTCAAAATATAGTTAGTACCACTCTTTTGGTTCCAGACGAATCGATTAAACGCCACAAAATTAATATTGACAGCATTGAGCATCAGCTCAATCGACATGAGTATGGCAATAATATTTCTCTTGGCAAATACTCCGTAAAGACCAATACTAAAAAGCATTGCTCCAACCAAGAGATAAGTAGAAAGCCCAACACTTAAATTGCTTAAATTCATTTGCTTTCTTTCACTCCCTTCGCCAAGACCACAGCTCCAACCAAGGCCACAGTCAACAAGACAGCGGCTGCTTCAAAGGGAATCATAAATCGAGTAAGTAACAGAAGCGACAGATCTTCTGCTGAGCCTCCACTCGTCCACGGTGTGGCTAAAATACGCCAGTCTGGATTGGCGAGGATAACCAGAGCCATGATGATAAACACCAAAGCTGCCACCAATGCACCCCAACCCCAGTGACGGTTTTCGGTATTGCTCACACTGATATCACCGCGCAAGGTCAACATGACCGCAAAGACGATCATAATGGCTACTGCTCCCGTGTAGATCAGCAACTGAACAGCCGCCAGGAAATCCGCATTCATAAGAACATAAAGCACGGCCACTCCTGAAAAGCAAAGGACAAGATAGAGCGCACTATGCACAATGTTCTTTGAGGTGACAACACCCCAAGCAGCTGCAATCGCCATGATCGCAAAAATAAAAAATACGACAGTGCCCACGCTTACCCCACCTTCCCTTTGCGCTCAGCCCGTTTAATCATATCCCACTGCATATCTCCCGGTTCATAAACAGAGTTTTCATATTCCTGAGTTACTGTCAAAGCCTTGGTCGGACAAACTTCAGCGCACATACCACAAAACAAGCACCGACCAACATCCATATGATAACTCTTGAGAACCTTTTTATTGTTTTCATCTTTTTCACTCGTCAGTTTGATGACCCCGTTCGGACAGGCCATCGCGCACATGTTGCAAGAAATACATTTGCTCCGGTCAAGTCCCATGGAACTACGCACCCTGGTCGGAAGGTTGGGCTTCTGCTCAGGGTAAAACTCTGTGATATTAGGACCGACCATGCGTTTGAATGTGATGCCTAAACCTGTTAGTAGACCTTTACCAAACACTATGTCACCCTCCCATCACGAGTCGGTAAATGTATATCCCCAGACCCGTCAAAAAAATATTTAATATTGAAAGCGGTAACAAGACCTTCCACGCTAAGTGCATTAAATGATCAATACGAATTCTTGGGAAAGTCCAACGAGCCCACATGATAAAGAAAATGATAACTCCGACTTTCATCCAGAACCATACCCACCCCGGGAAGAAACCGGGTCCTTGCCAGCCACCTAGGAAAACAGTTGCGGCGAGAGCCGAGACAGCAGTCATGTTCCCATATTCTCCAAGGAAAAACAATCCCCAGCGGAGTCCTGAGTACTCTGTAAATGGTCCTGCGACAACTTCCTGATCTGCTTCAACTAAGTCAAACGGTGCACGGTTAAGTTCCGCCATACCAGCAATGATGTAGATCACAAAAGCCAGAGGTTGAATAAGAATAAAAGGAATGTTTTTTTGATCTTGAACAATAACGCCTAGATTAAATGATTGAGTGATCATAACAACCCCAAGTAAAGAGAAGAGCAAGGGGATTTCGTAACTGATCATTTGGGCAACCGCCCGCATGCCTCCCAGTAAGGAGTATTTATTATTTGATCCCCATCCAGCCATTACGAAAGCCACAGTTGAAATAGCTGAGATGGCAAGAAAATAAAAAATACCTAAATCAAGATCAATGGGTGCCATACCGCTCCCATAAGGGATGACAGCTAAGGTCATCATCGGGAGAGAGAAGATAATCATCGGTGCGACTTTGAAAATGAACTTATCAGCGCCTGCCGGAGTAATATCTTCTTTGCCCATAAGTTTCAAGGCATCTGCTATAGTCTGGAACCATCCGCGCGGACCGAGACGATTGGGCCCTGGCCTTTGTGATGTCCAACCCGCTACTTTGCGTTCAAGTAAAATCAAAATCAAAGCAGCCAGGACAACAATCACAACCACGATTATGAAATTAATGACACTCATGACCAAATTAGCCCAAACTGATTGGGGATCCGCAAAAAGTCCACGGATGGCATACGCAATATTTACAAACACATTGTTTAAAGCGTCCATCTTATTCTCCCCTCATTGCAATTTACTACTTGTCGACTTCACCCAACACGGCATCCAACGTTGCAAAAATCGCAACAACGTCTTGGATTTTCCAGCCCAAACACACAATCGGGAGCATTTGTAAGTTAATGAATGTGGCCGGCCGAATCCGAACCCGTGCTGGTTTGGTCGTGCCATCACTAACGATATAGAAGCCCAATTCTCCTTTGGGGTTCTCAACACGGTGATAGACTTCACCAACTGGAGGTTTGATAACCTTGGGTACCTTGGCCATAACCGGGCCTTCTGGAATATCACGGACTGCTTGCTTAATGATCTTGATACTTTCCACAATCTCATCCAGCCGGATTATAGTACGGTCGTAGCTGTCGCAGCCATAACGAACAGGTACGTTAAAGTCAAATCGATCGTAGATACTGTAAGGCTCTGCTTTACGCACGTCATAATTGACACCGGAAGCTCGTAAAACCGGACCAGTAATAGACAAGTTTTCCGCAAGCTCTTTTGATAAAATACCGACGCTCTTCAACCGACCTTGGGCAATCTCATTCCCGAAAAAGATGCCGTTGTATTCTTCAATCATTTCAGGAGTGTCATTGAGGAATGATTTTAAGGCCGGCCAAAATTCTGCTGGCGGCTCTATTATGCCTCCGATGCGCATGATGTTTACCGTTAAGCGGCTTCCTGCTGTCATCTCATACATATCACAGATGCGTTCACGGTCACGAAAAGCATAAGACCATGCCGACCACCCCGCCATATCGAGTGCCGTACTGGCGATACAAACTTGATGACTAGCAATCCGGGCAAGCTCACCAAAAATAACCCGAAGGTATTCCGCCCGTTCGGGAATTTCAACACCCATAAGTTTTTCTACAGTTTGGACATAGGCCCAGTTGTTATGCGGAGACGCGAGGTAATCCAAGCGATCCGTATAGGGAATAAACTGTGCATACGTTCGGCTTTCCGCTAGTTTTTCCATCCCACGATGAAGATATCCTAACTTGGGCTCAATTTTCGTAACCGTTTCACCCTCTAAATTGACCACCATGCGAAACAAGCCGTGCATACTCGGGTGCTGGGGGCCCATGTTAAGGATAAGCTCTTCAGTATTTTCAATAGTCATGGTTTTCTCCCCCCTATTCCCCTTCTATACGTGTGCGCACGATATTGCGAACCTCTATGGGTTCGGTCACATAGTCCTTGCGCAACGGATAACCTTCAAAATCATCCCACATGTAAATTCGTTTAAGATTGGGATGTCCTTTAAAATTAATTCCGAACATATCAAAGGCTTCACGCTCTAAGAAGTTTGCGCCTTGCCAGAGACTAGTCACGGAATCAATCACCGGATTTTCACGCTCAACTATCGCCTTCACGCGTAAACGCTGTGGTCCGCGCAGGCTTGACAACTGATAGACTACTTCTAAATGATCGACAAGATCTAATCCACACAGATCGTGCAAGAAATCACAAGGAAAATTCGGGAAGTTTTTAGCGCCTGTTAGAGTTTCAATAATATGTGGGGCTCTAACTTTTAAAACAAGTTCCCCCAAAATCTCTTCGACCTCGCCGCTAACCAGAGCGGCAAGTTTCTCCACTTGTTCTTTCAATACTTTATTTTCCATGTTTCATTAACCTCACCTTAGCGGGATTTGAAACTTTATATTGAAGTTGCAATAGCCCATATAACAAGGATTCTGGTCGTGGAGGGCAACCGGGGATATAAACGTCGACTGGTACAACCTTATCAACGCCGGCCAGCATAGAATAGGAATCAACAAAGGGTCCTCCTGCGTTGGCACAACTACCCATAGCAATAACCCATTTTGGCTCAGGCATTTGGTCATAAATACGACGCAACAACGGAGCCATCTTCCGAGTGCAAGTTCCCGCCACAATCATAACATCCGCTTGACGTGGTGAAGCACGGAAAACCTCCCAACCAAATCTCGAAATGTCATAGCGAGGTCCGCCCGTAGCCATCATCTCAATTGCACAGCAGGCTAAACCAAGCGTAACTGGCCAGAAGGAATGCCCTCGTGCCCAGTTGAGAAGTTTATCAAGGTTGGTAACCAACATATTTTTTTCCATCAACGTTTCATCTTCGCGCAGCTGTCTTTCTAAGGCTACATCCACTCTAGAGCACCTTCCTTCCAAGCATACCAGAAACCGACCAAGAGAATGACCATAAAGACGAACATTTCCACAAAGGCAAATGTCCCCAGTTTTTGGAATGTGAGCGCCCAAGGATACAAGAAAACTGTTTCAACATCAAAGGCAGTAAATACTAGGGCATACATAAAATAATTGCTCTTAAATCCGAGCCAGGTCCGTCCAATTGTTTCGTTACCACACTCATAAGTTGTTAACTTCTCTTTATGTGGTTTGTTTGGTGCCAATAATTTCGGCACGATCATCATAATGATCGATACGGCGATCGCACCAACGAGGAATATACCTACACCAGCAAAATTATTATCACCCATTCTCTTACCCTCCTTTCATAAAAAAATCCGATGCCCCGTTCTATGAGCTAAATCTATTATGCCACAGCTATCAGCTATGGTCACCTGATTTAGCACTCCGCAGCATCACCTACCTTCCTTTCTAAACTAACCGACGTTACTTGCTTCACCGGAGCAAAACTTCTGCGGTGAAGAGGACATGGCCCTAAACGTCGCAAGACTTGCATATGTTCACTTGTGCCATACCCTTTGTTTTTAGAAAATAAATAGTCCGGATAAAGGGCATGGAGTTCAACCATCAAGCGGTCCCTGGTCACTTTGGCTAAGATCGAGGCCGCTGCGATTGTAGCACTTAATCGATCTCCCCCCACTAACGAAAGCTGGGGAAGATGAACTCCAGGAAGTCTTAGCGCATCAATCAATAAGTAATGTGGACGAATGGTTAATCCTTCGACCGCGCGTTTCATAGCTAACTTAGTGGCTTGTAAAATATTCAAGGCATCAATCTCAGCCGGTTCAGCACTTCCAATCGCATAATCAAGCGCTTGAGCTTGAATTTGAGTATAAATTTTTTCTCGTTTGCTCTCCGTCAGCATTTTGGAGTCATTAAGACCGGATAAATCAAACTGTGCCGGCAAAATACAGGCCGCCGCAACAACTGGCCCAGCCAGCGGTCCACGGCCCGCTTCATCAATTCCCGCCAACAAGAGAAACCCTTGGTTCCATAATTTCTTTTCTTCCACAAGCAGTTTCTGAATACGAGCCTCTTCTATTGCTTGGGCTTGCTGATACTTGACGAGACGCACGGCAAGCTGCCGAACTCCTTGACGAGGGTCGTTCTGACAAGCGAAAAGCATTCGAGGGGAAGGATTTTTATACAGTGCTTCTTCAACTTCCCGTATATTCATCTGGGATAACGGTTCCACACTTTTCTCCTCTTCTCTCCTTAATTCTCACTTCGACATATAAAGTCAATTTCCTTTAATTAGTGTATAATATTCATTGATACCAAAGATTAGATGTCTAAGCAAAATTATTTATTCAGAAATGTAATCCATCGTTATTGGACCAAGTTGTCCCATCCGAAGTTCACGTAGAAAAATCTGAGCGGCTTTGAGCGTATCGACACGCCCACCTTGGATCAGACATCCTCGTTTTCGTCCTAAGCTCTCCAACGTGACCTCTGCATCCGAAATCTGATAACGAAGTAAAGCCTTTGGAGAATGCACTCTTAGCCAATCGATGACCCATATTGATAATTCTTCAATGTCAAAAACATCGTCTTTGATCGCTCCAAGTGCAGCTAACTTTCGCCCAACGTCAGGATCATCAAATTTTGGCCATAACATTCCAGGTGTATCCAGAAGTTCAACTCGTTCATGGATTCGAACCCATTGATTCCCACGGGTAACGCCAGGCTTGTTACCAACTTTCGCTTGAGCTCCGCCTGTCAATTGATTAATCAAGGACGATTTACCAATGTTGGGAATCCCCACGATCATCACCTTAATCATCTGAGGACGAATGCCTTTTTCAGCCTGTCTTGCTTGTTTTGCCAGAACCATACGTTCCAATTCAGGTACGATCTGTTTAACCCCAAGCCCTGTCGTTGCGCTAACCGCATAAGCAGGACTTGATGTTCTGAGATCCGCAAGCCATTTTGACGTCCAATTAGGATCAGCCAAATCCGCTTTATTGAGCAGTAATAATCTTGATTTATTGCCAAGCAGTTTATTAAGCATCGGGTTACGGCTACTAAGCGGTATTCGGGCATCGGCAAGTTCTAAAACAACATCCACCCATCGAAGTTGTTCAATTAAAAGGCGTCTCGCTTTAGCCATATGCCCCGGAAACCATTGAATCGTCATGAATATCCCTCATTATCTTTTCCAAAAAGAGTCTACTTCTTTTAAGGCAACGTGCAGTCTGTTGTCAAAAGAACCTAAAACGCTGAAAAGGATAGTAGAGCAACCAAGCTTTTCCCAGAAGGTAGTTTTTAGGGAGAAGCCCCCATTCTCGCGAGTCTTCACTCTGAGGACGATTATCTCCTAAGACAAACACTCTCCCTAATGGAACGATTTCCGGACCAAAAGGAGGATAATCACCAAGCTTAACATAGGGTTCCTGAATAGCGTTCCCATTCACAAAAACCTTATTGTCGCGTAGTTCTACCGTTTCACCCTCAACAGCAATAACTCGTTTAATGAAGGTCCGTTTTGTATCCTTCGGAAATGCAAACACAATGACATCTCCTCGGCTGGGAGCCCACCAGTGATACGCAAGACGGTTGACCAAAATGCGATCTCCAGAAGTCAGACCAGGTTCCATTGAAGGCGACGGAATCAGATAAGGTTGCCATACTCCCCAACGTAAAAGCCCACCAAGCAGCAGAACTGCAACGATAATACCCAAAACCCATTTTTTTTTTGAGTTCTTATGTTCCATTGTTACGCTCCCCTCTTGCACTACTCTTTTAGTATGAACAAGATTCTGCAGAGCATACACCGAGAACCCATAACAAACTCAAAAAGATCAAATTATATTTATCCCGATCGAAAATTCTACTTGCAGACTGGTATAAAGAAAACTCGGCTGGTGCCCGAAGACACTGTCTTCGCACGTATTACGCATTCTGTCAGCCTTGGCGAAGGCGGCTGCCTTAGTTGCACTTATGCTACAGAAAGTATATAACGCAAGTTATACTTTCTGATAAGTATAAAGAAACTCGGCTAGCGCCAAGCCCTCAGGCGCCGGCAGTAGCCTTAGTTGCACTTATGCTTAGAAAGTATATAACGCAAGTTTATACTTTCCGATAGTAAAAAAAAAGAGCTAGATTGCTCCAGCCCATTTTTAACCTTAGACGTTGCGACGATCGCGAATCCGTGCTGCTTTACCAGAAAGTGCACGTAAATAATAAAGCTTAGCCCGGCGAACCACACCTCGACGAGCCACCTCAATCTTATCCAAACGAGGTGAATGTAAAGGGAAGGTACGTTCTACTCCAACACCAGCGAAGACACGACGAACGGTAAAAGTCTCTCTGATGCCGCCACCTTTCATTGCGATGACAAGCCCTTCAAAAAGCTGAATACGTTCACGGGTTCCCTCAACAATGCGCACATGTACACGTACTGTATCACCTGGACGGAAGTGAGGAAGATCCTTTTTCATTTGTTCTTCTTCAATCATTCGAATATAATCCATAATAAAATTCCCTCCTTCCTTGCCTAGATGTTCATACACTGACTTTCAGCGAGCGGACCATCTATCATCAGGCCTATTTATTTTATCATAACCCATTTAGTTATGCAATAATTTTAAATTGAAGACTAACTACCTAAAATCAAGTCATTCGTAATAAGTCTCAGTGTCCACGTAGGCGGTCCAAGATTATTGCTACCGCAGAACGCACCGACAAATGATTATAATCCGTTGGTCCATAGATAGGCTCAAGAATTCGATCCATTGATTCTACGTCTTCTTTGAGCAACCCCCAACCTGTCCCAAACAATAAAAGAATCGGAGTTTCCTTAGTTTCTATGTCCTCACGAAGCTGTCCATAAGTGACTGTATTAGTATATTTTCGAGCATCGGTCGCCACTCTGATAGGAGCTACCCCATGTTCTGCTTCAATCTCTGCATAAACTTCAGCTAAATTCTCGACAATTTTTACCCGTGCAAACGCTTCTTGCCGATCTGGATTATAGTCTGCTCCATAACCTTCTTGCCAAAACCCCATTATACGGCTTGCCAACTTGCGCTGTGCTTCAGCTGGATGAACCACATAATAACGTTTTAGGCCATAGGTTGTTGAACATCGAGCAATATCATGGAGGTCTAGGTTCGTGATCGAAGTCGCGACCGTCTCCATATTCTTATTATAGACAGGGGCGTGGATCAAAGCTAAATAAATGTCTGCCATGGAGTCGATTCCTCCTTCAACATAACCTTCAAGTGAATAATTTTTGAACCTCATGCCTCTTTTTTAGAAACGCCGCCGTCGTTTAGGGGGTGGGCAGAGATGTTCCCACAACGTTTTCCAGGGTGCAATTTCCACGTGTTCCAGGACAAGTTCTTCCAAAAGTGGATAATCATCTGTTTCAAAAGTAACTGCCTTAATTAAATCCGGGCGCCGTAAAAAAGTGCGCCTGAGCGACTCTTTTCTACGCCAGCGCTTAATCATAGCGTGATGCCCGGATAATAATACCTCGGGAACCAGGCGCCCCTCGAAATCAGCCGGACGCGTATACTGCGGGTACTCTAAAAGTGAGTCCGTGTGCGAATCCTCCTCCGCGGATGCATCTTCTCCAAGCACTCCGGGAATAAGTCGCGCCACAGCATCAATCATGACCATTGCAGCTAATTCTCCGCCAGTCAACACATAATCCCCAAGGGAGACCTCTTCATCGGCCAGCTCACGAATCCGCTCATCAAATCCCTCATAATGCCCACATATAAAAACCAGTTCCTCCAGATCCGACCAACACTTGGCCTTCTCTTGCCTAAAGACATGGCCTTGTGGTGACATAAGGATGATCTTCCGCTTACCGGGAGGTTGCGGCAAATCCCGTATAGCGGCGAAAATTGGTTCAGGCTTTAGGAGCATCCCTGCTCCCCCGCCATAGGGAACGTCGTCGACATTCTTATGTTTACTGATTGCATAATCTCGAAAATTAACCAAGCGAATCTGCAGCAAACCTGCTTCTTGAGCCCGTTTTAGAATGCTTTCTTGCACAGGCGCAAACATTTCCGGAAATAACGTTAAGACTGTAATTTGCATCATCTGTTGCTCCCTTCCAACAACAAGGTTCTAACATCGATTACAATCCTGGGGGAAGTATAACATCCATACGTCGACCAGAGACATCGACGCGCTGGACAACACTTTTAAGCGCTGGAATACATAGTTCCCCTTGAGCTCCCTTGACCAAATAGACATCATTCGCTCCAGTTTCCAAGACTTGAGACAAGGTGCCTAACAATTTATCCCCTTCATAGACTTGCATCCCTTCCAGCTCAAAATAGTACCACCCTTCTTGGAGCGGTGGTACTTCTGAGCGATCAATCCGCACTTCCCAACCTCGATATTTATTGGCCTGTTCTATGGAATCTATCCCCTCGACAGTGAGAAAAACTAAATTTGTTTGCACGCGGGCCGTAATAATCTTGAAGTGTTGATCGATCTCCCCACTCCGCAAGATGATATCCTGCAGTTTTAGAAACCGCTCGGGATCTGTCGTTAACGGGTAAATTTTCAGTTCCCCACTTAAGCCATGTGGACGCAACACTTCTCCGATCAACACTTCATCCATACTCGTTAGCTCCTTTCCAGCAGAACGATTTAAAACGTTGAGAAGGGCACTAAGCCCTTCTCAACGTCATTGATCAATGTCCATATGAACCCGGCGACCATCTTTGACGGCAGCCGCTTTAACCAGCGTACGAATAGCGTTTGCAATCTTACCCTGCTTCCCGATAACCTTCCCCATATCTTCAGGCGCGACAGTCAGCTGCAAATGCACACTTTTGTCAGTCTCAGACTGAGCAACGAGAACTTGGTCAGCCTGATCAACTAACGCTTTCGCGAGGATTTCTACAAGTTCCTTCACAGGAACCACCCCCTACACACTACACTTAGTTCTTGGACTCGTGGAATTTAGTTAAGATACCCGATTGGCTCAACAAAGACTTAGCAGTATTTGAAGGCTGTGCTCCTGTAGCAAGCCATTTTAAAGCCTTTTCTTCGTCAATGTTCAAAACGACAGGATTCTTAGTTGGATCGTAATAACCGATTTGTTCAATGAATTTTCCATCACGGGGAGCTTTAGCATCAGCAATAACCATACGATAGAAAGGATTCTTTTTCGCACCAATGCGGCATAAACGGATTTTGGCAGCCATATTTTCACCTCCTTATTATGTTTTCGAGGTTCGAGGTTCGAAGTCCGAGGTTCGAATGCCTTACATCCAAGATCGTACACCGCACATTTAGCCCCAAGATTAGTTTAACTAAACTTCAAGATGGAGGTCAAACTCCGTTTAAAGTAAGTTTACTATATAAACAACGCCCTATGATAGCGTGTGTTCATCTCTATTTGATGTTGCGAGGCTCGGAATCTAAGCACTGATTCGCGCCTCGCTTTTCAGCTAGGCCAGGGGAAATCGCATTCCTGGTTTCTTTCCCTTTTTACCTTTTTTACCGCCTCCAAGCATTCCTACGCCGCCTGAGCCAGCAAATTGCTTCATCATTTTTTGCATTTGTTCAAACTGTTTTAAGAGACGTCCAACGTCTTGAACCGTTGTACCGCTTCCCTTAGCGATCCTTTTTTTACGAGAATCTTTAATGACCATTGGTTTCCGGCGTTCTTCCATCGTCATCGACCGAATAATGGCCTCAAGATGGGCGGTATCCTTTTCGTCAATTTTTACATCTTTTAATTGCTTACCCACCCCTGGAATCATCTCCAAGATTGAAGAAAGCGGACCCATCTTTTTCATTTGCTGCATCTGATCTAAGAAGTCCTCAAGGGTAAATTCCTGATTACGCAGCTTCTGTTCCATTTCTTTCGCCTTTTTTTCATCGAAAGACTCTTGCGCTTTCTCGATTAGGGTCAAAACATCGCCCATCCCCAAGATTCGAGAAGCCATACGGTCCGGGTGGAAGGGTTCCAGGGCATCCATTTTTTCACCCGTTCCAGCAAACTTAATGGTACACCCAGTCACTGCTTTAATTGAAAGCGCAGCCCCACCACGAGTATCTCCGTCCAGCTTGGTGAGAATGACACCATCAAGCCCCAGTTCTTTGTGAAACGATTCCGCAACATTGACTGCATCCTGACCCGTCATGGCATCGACCACTAATAAAATCTCATGGGGTTTTACAGCAGCTTTAATGTCCCGCAGTTCAGTCATCAGCTCTTCATTGATGTGCAAACGACCGGCTGTATCAATAATGACCACATCTTGCCCATTCGAATTGGCGTGCTTAATGCTGGCTTGGGCAATTTCCACGGGTGCAATTTGTCCCATAGAGAAAACTGGTACTTTCAACTGATCGCCCAAGACTTGCAATTGCTTAATCGCAGCGGGACGATAAATATCACAAGCAACCAGTAACGGATGTTTGCCTTGTTTTTTGAGCATATTAGCCAATTTTGCCGCATGGGTTGTCTTTCCTGCGCCTTGAAGGCCAATTAGTAAAATCACGGTTGGCGGTTTTGAGGCTATGAGAATTTTACCTGTCGCGCCACCCATAAGTTCAATCATTTCTTCATGTACAATTTTAATGACATATTGCGCAGGAGAAAGGGATTCTAAAACTTCCTGTCCGATCGAACGTTCCTTAACCTTGGCCACAAAGTCCTTAACCACTTTAAAGTTAACATCTGCCTCCAATAAAGCAACACGCACCTCGCGCATAGCTTCATTGACATCCGCTTCCTTTAACCGGCCCTTTCCTTTAAGCCGTTTAAATGTTTCTTGGAGTTTTTCGCTTAGTCCTTGAAACATGCCTGTCCCCGCTTTCGATTAAGCTACGGATCCAGTCAAAGCCCGCAGTTAAGTCATAGACTCCGACCTCCGACCTCCGACCTCTGTTCTCACACAGCTAAGATATTGACATTAATTTCAGCGATCAAAGCGCGTAGCTGTAGATGGCGCTCCCATGCTGACCGATTGGTGAAATCTTGCTCATTTAATCCCCCTGCCAAGGATTTCACTTCCAGTAATTTCTCACGATCCGCCCAGAACCGCTGAACAAGCCCTAATTTTTCCTCGTATTCGGCAAGAATTCGTTCTGTGCGTTTGAGTAAATCGTGAATAGCCTGACGACTGATATGTTCCAACTCAGCGATTTCAGCCAAAGATAGATCCTGTTGATAATGAAGATCCCAAACGTTTCGTTGTTTTTCCGTAAGAAGTGGGCTATAAAAATCTGCTAAAAGAGCGATTTCGGCAAGTTTCTCCATCCCGACCCCCTGTAAAGTATTTTTACTTTACAACCGAATTTTAGACTAAATCAAAGCGATTGTCAAGTAGGCACATAAATCGCTCGAATTGGCGTACGGATTTATAATTCCACTTTAATTAGCCCTTCAATTCCTCTGCAATCCGCTTGGCCCGAGTTTCCGCTTCTTTACAGACCTCACTCACATCCATGGTTAAAAGTTTCCGTTCTTCCATGAGAAACTTACCATCAACCATCACTGTGCGTACATCCCCAGCATGGGCAACATAGACCAAATGTGCTGGGATGGAAAAACGGGGATAAAAATGGGGTTGATCCATGTCAATCGTGATGAGATCCGCTTTAAAGCCCGGGGCAAGCATCCCGACATCTTCCAGGCCAAGAGTTTGAGCCCCACCGACCGTCGCCATTTCCAACACTTCATATGCTGGTAACACAGTTGAATCCACCTGAAGCTTTTGCTGGAATGCTGCCGAGCGCATCTCCCCAAAAAGGTCAAGATTGTTATTGCTTGACGCGCCATCCGTTCCAAGTCCAATGACAACCCCTTTAGCGCGCAACTCTGTAATTGGGGCAGTTCCACTGTTCAGTTTCATATTACTTTCCGCATTATGGGCGACACAGACATGCCTTCGTGCCAAGATTTCCATATCTTCCTGCGTCAAATGGACACAGTGCGCTGCCACAACATGCCCTCCGAAAAGTCCAAGCTCATCCAGCCACTGTACAGGGGTTTTCCCATATTGCTCCCGAAGGATGTTGATCTCGTCTTGAGTCTCCGCCACATGAATATGAATCCCGACACCGAGTCGGTCTGCCTCCGCTTTCACTTTCTGGAGATACTCCCCTGAGCAAGTATAAGGGGCATGGGGACCAAACATGACGTTTATTCGTCCCTTACCAGCTCCGTGATAACGCCGAACTAAATCACACCCCTCTTGGAAAGCCGACTCACCATTTGGACCATTCCCGATCAGCCCCCGGGAAAGGACGGCTCGTGTTCCAGCCTTGAGTACTGCTTCTGCAACTTGGTCCATGGCAACATACATATCCAGCATCGTAGTCGTTCCAGAGCGTATCATTTCACAAAGTGCCAAGGCTGTTCCCCAATAAATGTCCTCTTCGGTCAATTTATCTTCGAAAGGCCATACTTTCTCCTTGAGCCAAGGCATAAGCGGCAGATCATCCGCATAACTTCTGAGCAACGTCATCGCTGCATGGGTATGAGTGTTAATTAAGCCTGGCATGACTAAATCATTGGGTAAATCCAGAGTACGGTCGGGCACAAACCCTGATGGAGCAGAACCCCGTTCTCCAACCGCAAGAATCCGATCATTCTCTATAGCGATTTCTCCTTGGGGATAAAACATATCCGCTCCGGTCATGGGCAAAACCATGGCCCGAATTAAAACCTTGGACATTCTCAACATCTCCTTACAACCGTTATCATGGGATTATAAAGAAAAAAACTTGAAACTGCTCTCTCCTGAATTCAGGGTCGCACCATCAATTTAAGAAGGTTGACTGAATATGGCGCAGTCACAATCCCTTTTTCTGTAATAATACCAGTGATATATTTCGCTGGCGTGACGTCAAACGCGGGATTATAAACATTGACCTCCGCTGGTGCAATTTGTACCCCAAAGCACTCTCGGATTTCCTTGGCCGGTCGTTCTTCAATCGGTATTTCTTGACCAGTGGCTACTTTTAAATCAATCGTGGAGGTTGGCGCGGCTACGTAAAAAGGAATGCCATGAGCTTGTGCCAAAACCGCTACAGAATACGTCCCAATTTTATTTGCAGTATCCCCATTGGCAGCGATTCGGTCCGCTCCCACAATCACGAGATCGACCTTGCCTTGTTGCATCAAATATCCGGCCATATTGTCGGCAATTAGCGTCACCGGAATCTTATCTCCTAAGAGTTCTAAGGCTGTCAGGCGTGCCCCCTGCAATAAAGGTCGTGTTTCATCTGCGTAAACATGAATAGACTTACCTGACTCATGAGCCGCTCGAATAACACCAAGGGCGGTTCCGTACTCCACAGTAGCTAAAGCTCCCGCATTACAATGGGTCAAAATATTGGCTTTCTCTGGAACAATCTCATTACCATGTTCCCCAATAAGATGGTTCATGCGGCGATCATCCTCGGCGATACGACCCGCCTCCTCGATTAATATCTGTTGCACCTCATCCAAATCTTCGACGTCCCAGCATTCGCGCAAGCGATCTTCCATCCGCCGAAGTGCCCAAAACAAATTGACCGCCGTAGGTCGCGTCTCCGCTAGTCTGTCTTGGACCACTTCCATGTGACTGGGTAGTCCTTCGATATCCCCATGGTATTCCAGCGCTCCTAAAGCAAATCCATAAGCTGCTGCTGCCCCTATGGCAGGTGCACCGCGAACTTCCATGTGTTCAATAGCTTCTGCCACGTCCTTATAGGACAAAGCATTCCGATATACAGTTTCTACCGGAAGCTTGCTCTGATCTAGTATTCGCAAGGAATTTCCTAGCCATTCAATCGATTTCATCGTCCCACTGCCTTTCTAAAATTTGCCGACTTCTCTATTTGCTGAGGCACATAGACAATTCTGACTAGGAGTCCATAACTCGAAAGTCGCTTGAATGAGCTGGGCGACCTTTACCCCTAGTTCCTTCATGCTCTCCATTACTTCTGCATGGGTTAAAGGATGAGCGGCAATCCCAGCCGCTTCATTCGTGACCATTCCGATAGATGCATAGCACATCCCAAGCTCCCGTGCCAGAACAACTTCCGGAATGCTCGTCATTCCGACGAGGTCTGCCCCAAGGCGCTGAAACATTCGAATCTCAGCAGGGGTCTCAAAACGTGGACCTTCTGTACAAACATAACATGCTCCATTCTTTACCGCAAACCCAAGTTGCTCTGAAGCGTCCATAATAACCTGCCGCCCAGCGGAACAATAGGGTTCTGTCCTATCCACATGGAGTACCCCTCGTTTACCACCTTCATAAAATGTCTGCGGACGGCCTTTACTCTCCCTCCTCGTCAGGCCGATCAAAGAGAGCTGCCGCGAAATCCTTAGGCACAAACGGACGCAAGTCCTCCAAACCTTCACCGATCCCAATCCATTTCACCGGAATCTGAGTTTCCCCTCGAATTCCCAACACAACGCCCCCTTTAGCCGTCCCGTCCAGCTTGGTCAAGACAATTCCCGTTACTCCAGCCACTTCCTGAAAAAGCTTCGCTTGTTGCAGGGCATTTTGTCCCGTTGTGGCATCCAGTACTAATAACACTTCATGAGGTGCTCCCGGAATTTCCCGTTCAATCACTCGCTTAACCTTCCGTAATTCTTCCATTAGATTCACTTTATTGTGGAGGCGGCCTGCGGTATCCACAATAACAACGTCAATATTACGAGATTTTGCAGCCTGTACTGCATCGTAAGCGACAGCTGCCGGGTCCGCACCTTCACGATGTTTAATAACCTCTACCCCAGATCGTTCTCCCCAGACCTCAAGTTGATCGATGGCAGCCGCCCGAAAGGTATCCCCTGCCGCCATAATAACCCGTTTCCCATCTTTTTTGAACTGGTTGGCAAGCTTACCGATCGTGGTCGTTTTACCAACCCCATTAACCCCAACCACGAGAATAATGCTTGGACCTTGCTTGGCGAAGATGAGTGTTTCTTCTTCCCCCAATAACTCCGCGATCAATTCCTGTAGAACCAGAGTAAGCTGACCAGGCTCCGCTAATTTTCGCTGTCTAACTTCTTTGCGCAAACGTTCAACCAATTCTAAGGATGTATTGACACCGACATCTGAACGGATCAACACTTCTTCCAATTCTTCATATAAGTCGTCATCAATTTTCTTGCGACCTGTAAAAACTTGTTCAATTTTATCCACAAAATTTTCCCGTGTTTTTGTAAGACCCGCTTTGAGTTTTGCAAAAAATCCTGCCAAATTGTTCCTTCCTCTCTAATCGTGATTCGAAGTTCGTAATCCATAGTTCAACTATTGACGATCGAATCAGGCTGTATAGATTGTATCCTGTCGCTCATCAAGCTGAACAGATAGCAATTTCGAGACCCCACATTCCTCCATAGTAATACCATACAAAACATCGGCCGATTCCATAGTTCCTTTGCGGTGAGAAATAACAACGAACTGGATAGAATCCGATAAGCGGTGAATATATTGGGCAAATCTCTGGACGTTAGAATCGTCTAGCGAAGCTTCAATCTCATCTAAGATACAAAACGGACTCGGTTTAACTCGCAGGAGGGCAAATAAAATCGCAATCGCCGTTAGAGCTCGTTCTCCCCCGGACAAAAGAGAAAGCAGTTGAGGTTTCTTTCCAGGCGGCTGAGCAATAATCTCGACGCCTGTTTCCAACAAATGTTCAGGGTCCACTAAATGGAGTTCTGCATTGCCACCATGAAAAAGCTCTTTAAACACCTCTTGGAAAGCTGCATTCACAGCAATAAAACTTTCTATAAATCGTTCACTCATCGTCTTATCCAGTTCAGAAATCAATTGGCGCAAGGTCTGATTAGCTTCAATTAAATCATCCTGTTGTGCCAACATGAATTCCTGTCTCGCCCGCATTTTGGGGTATTCTTCAATTGCCGCTTGGTTAATTGGGCCTAACACTTCGATTTGATGTTTCAGGTCTTCAACCCTGCGCTTTAAGACAGTCCTTTCCTCCTTGGTCTGATATGGCATCGCTTCTTCCCAAGTAAGAGAAAATTCCTCAGCTAAACGAGTTACCCCGGCTTGACACTCTGTCTCCCAACGGACAACTTGAATTTCATTGACATGCAGGCGTTGTTCAAGGGTATGCACTCCTTGGCGCTGGGATTGTATCTCCTGTTCCTGTTCAAAAACACGAGTCGCTAAACCCTCCCGGTCCTGTCTGCGTTGCATTAAGGCATATTGCTGTGCTTCCTGGGCTAGTGAATGGTTCTCCAACTGCTGCTGCAACGCCGCTTGCTCCGCTTCAATTACCTGACGGTTTTGTTGCAAATTAGTTTTATTTTCTTTCTTCTGCTTGAGGTTTGATTCATTGTTTAAGTAGACCGCATGTTCTTCTCCAAGTTGCTCTATACATTGAGTCAATTCTTGCTCCCACTTAGCTAGCCGAACTTTCTCCTGGGTCAGTTGCTCCCCATACGCTTCAATCTCTCCAGCCAAAGTTTTGGCTTCTTGCTCCCTCTGATTGAACTCCTCGCGCAAATCAAACGAGGTTTTTTCCGCGCTTGCTAAACGTTTCGTTACGCTTATCTCAAGTTGACGAAGTTCATTCCTTTTAGCCATAGTTTCCTCGTGACGAAGATCTAACCCTACGATATCGCCTTCTAAGCGCTGGAATTGGCTCAGCGCATTTTCGTACACTGCCTTAAGCCTGATCTGCTGGTTCTGATCACCCCGTTGCTTCGAACTTAAACTCTCGATACTTTCCTGAATTTCCTGCAGGCGTGCCTCAATTTCCAGGGCTTTCTGATCTTCTCGCCCTAAGTCTTCTTCCATCTGTACCAACGCGACACGCAGGGTCTCGATTTCACGGGAGCGGGCCAGCAAATTTCCACCTTTGCGTTGCATACTCCCTCCGCTCAGAGATCCGCCGGGATGAACTTGGTCTCCCTCTAGGGTCACAATTCGCAGTTTATATCCCGATGCACGCGCAATCCGAGTTGCGGCCTCCATATCTTTGACGACTATAATACGTCCAAGCAGAAATTCCATCGCCGTACGATACAATTTATCATAGCTTACCAAATCAACAGCAATCCCGATATAGCCAGGATCCCGCTCCACCGCCATGCCCACGGACATCCGCTTCCCTTGAATCACATCAAGGGGAAGGAAGGTTACGCGTCCGAATTGATGGGCCTTTAAATAAGCAATTGCACTTTTAGCCGCCTGTTCATTCTCGGCCACAACATTTTGCACTCCTGCTCCGAGTGCAATTTCCAAGGCCACCTCATATTTTTCATTAACCGTGATCAGGTCAACCACCGTCCCACAGAGACCCAGACACTCTGTTCTGCCTTTTTTCTTGGCCAGCATCACCTCACGCACGCCACGCTGATATCCTTCAAAGGAGTCTTCTAAAGACTGCAAAGCCTGCGACCGTGCTCTGGATTGATCAATAAGAGTTTTATGTTTCTGGAGCTGAAGAATTCTTTCTTGACGAAGCTCTTGGAGGTTCCCCCGCTCTGTTCTTAGCTTTAACTCTTCTTTTTCTAAAACTTGGGCTTGTAAATCCATCTGAACCAGTTCTTTTTCCTGCACTTTGCGAGTCTCACTCAAGGATTGACACTCATCTTTTTTACTCACTTGCTCTTGTTCAATTTGCAGAATTTGTTGTTCCAAAGAAGTAAGAGTATGACGCGTCCCAGTCAATTCGTTAGAACAATTGGCTTGCTCGGTCAGAGCTTGAAAAAGGTCAGTTTTTATTCGCTCTATATCCTCAGCATGGTGATTCTCGCGCACAAGATTAAGCTTTTGCTCTTGAACTGTAACTTTGCGCTCTGATTCATCAACCGTATACTTTAAAACCGTTTGCTTAGCCGCCAGGGTTTTAATCCGTTCCTGCAAATAGTTAAGTTTATCTTCATCCTCAAGGATCTCCCGAGTTAGCCTTGCGGTTTGCTCATCAAAATACTGAAAGCGCTCAGTCCGAATACTCAGATCATGTTTCAAGGCATTGAGGGCTTGCTCCGCCTGAAAGGACTCCCCCTGCTTCACTTGTATCTCATCATCTAACGTTTTAAGTTCAAGCTTTTCTTCGAGATTGCGACTTTCTTGGAGCCCCAATCCAGCTTGAGCCTCTACTACCTTAAAATGCAGGATTTCCGAATCCTGCGCAGCTTTTGACAACTTTTGCTTCACTTCCGTGATGTCTAGAACAATCCACTGAATTTCCAAGCATCTTTGCCTAAGCGAGAGAGCTAGGCTTTGTTCGGCCACTTGGGCTTGGGCAGCCAGAGGAGTCAGTAGTCCCTCAATTTCTCGCAAAATATCTTCAAGACGTTGGAGATTAAGGATCGTGGCATCAAGACGCTTCAAAGCTTCGCGCTTTCTAAAACGATACTTAGTAATTCCCGCCGCCTCTTCGATCAGCGATCGACGTTCTTCCGATTTCAGGTTTAAGATTTCCTCAACCCGCCCCTGCCCAATGATCGAAAATCCTTCTTTACCAGAGCCTGTGTCCATAAATAGTTCCTGAATATCTTTGAGCCGGCAAGCAACCTTATTGATTAAATATTGCCCCTCACCATCACGATAAACCCGTCGTGTAATAGTGACTTCCCGAAAGTCTAATGGGAAAATCCCTGTAGTGTTATCAAAAACAAGCGAAACTTCTGCCATACCGACGGGACGCCGTTGTGTACTTCCTGCAAAAATTACATCTTCCATTTTTGCTCCCCGCAGGCTCTTCGCACTTTGCTCTCCCAGAACCCAGCGCACCGCATCGGCGACATTGCTTTTTCCGCTCCCATTCGGACCAACAATCACGCTTAATCCATGGCCTAATTCAAATTTGACGCGATCAGCGAACGACTTAAATCCCTGAATATGAATTCCCTTCAAAAAAACCGGGAAACTTTCAGGTTTAGCCATCGTTCTCTCGCCCCCACAGCTCCAGCACCTGCCTTGCTGCATGTTGCTCTGCTTCTTTTTTGGTGCGCCCCACACCTTTCCCCATTAAAATCCCTTGCAGAAAAACGCCGGCCGTAAAGCACTTATTGTGATCAGGTCCTTCTTCCACTAAGATCTGATAGTTTACTTCTTTTTCCTCCCGTTGAGCTTTTTCCTGTAATACGGTTTTGTAGTCCCCATAATTCCCTTCGGCAACTTCGTCAATGCACGGTTTGAGTAACTCCAAAATTACCCGACGCGCTTCTTGCAATCCATATTGCAAATAAATCGCTCCAATAACCGCTTCCCAAGCATCTGCTAAAATGGAGGGGCGTTCACGTCCACCGGATACCTGCTCCCCCTTGCCTAATAAAAGCTCTTGCCCCAACTCAATTTCATGCGCTTTGTGAGCCAGAGTCGTTTCATTCACGACAGCAGCCCGCATTTTGGTGAGCTCTCCTTCCGGTCGATCCGGATAAGATAGATATAGATACTCCGCAATCACAAAGTCCAAAATTGCATCACCCAAAAACTCAAGACGTTGGTTATTTTCTTTACCGTACTGAGGATTTTCAAAGACATATGAAGGGTGAGTCAAGGCCGTGCTAAACAAGCGATTGGGCAGGATCTGAAGCCCCAATCGCTTAGCTAATTTAAGTCCTGGTTCTTGTTCCAGCGCAGCCGCGACATATTTCTTTCGCCCTGACCTTCCCTCCGTCTTTATATAATTTGCAGTCACGTTACGGCTCTTCTCAACCATTAATTTAGATCTCCTTACCTTTAAACGAATTTTTTAAAGACGATGGTGGCATTATGCCCACCAAAACCTAAGGAATTGGACATCGCTACATTCACTGTTTGTTTTCGAGCTTTATTCGGAACATAATCAAGATCACAATCCGGGTCCGGCTCTCCATAATTCGTCGTGGGGGGGATTGCTCCCCGCTCAATACTAAGCGCACAAATTATCCCTTCGATGGCTCCCGCAGCCCCCATCAAATGTCCCGTCATGGATTTAGTCGAGCTAATCGCTACCTTTGAGGCATAACTGCCAAACACAGTTTTAATGGCAGCGGTTTCCGTCGCATCGTTGGGCCCTGTGCTGGTACCATGCGCATTGATATAGTCAACGTCTTCAACACTTACCCCTGCATCCTTTAAGGCAAGTCGCATCGCCCGAACTGCACCATCGCCACCAGGAATCGGAGTCGTAATATGATAGGCATCCGATGTGCTTCCATAACCAGCCAGTTCGGCATAAATGTGAGCACCACGAGCCTCAGCGTGTTCCAAGGATTCCAGAATCAAAACCCCTGCTCCTTCGCCCATGACAAAGCCACTCCGCCGTTTATCAAAGGGTCGACACGCTTGTTCCGGGTTTTCCTTTTCAGTTGACATCGTTTTAGCCGCGCAAAAACCGGCGAAGGCCAAACTCGTAATCGGTGCCTCAGTTCCTCCACAAAACACAACATCGGCTTCTCCGCGTTGAATAATCCGCAAGGCCTCGCCAATCGCGTTGGTGGCCGAAGCACAAGCTGTGGCGATTGTCATACTCGATCCCTGTAAGCCAAACTCAATCGAGAGATGTCCAGCCGCCATGTTACTAATCAGCATTGGCACAAAAAACGGCGTAATCCGGCCACTCCCCTTACTCATGAGTACCTCTTTTTGTTCTTCAAACGTTATCACGCCCCCGATCCCACAGCCCATTACAGCTCCGGCGCGTTCCTTGTCCACTTTCTCTAAATCCAGCCCCGCATCTTGCAAAGCCATCTTAGCTGCAGCCACGGCAAATTGGGAAAACCGATCCATATGTCGACTCTCTTTTTTATTAATCCATTCTGTTGGTTCGAAATTTTTGACCTCACCAGCAACCTTTGTGGGTAAACCGGTAGTATCAAAACGCGTCAATAACCCGATTCCGGATTTTCCTTCAATTAGATTATTCCAGAATTCCTCCAGCTGGTTTCCCACAGGAGAGACAACACCCATGCCCGTAATAACTGCGCGGTTTTTCAACACTTTTCCTCCTTTAAGCCAAGTATTGCCTTTTTGATATCCTCAAAAATTTCATGCACGGACAAAATTTCTTTAATCTTATAAACCTTGGCCCCTGAAAATATAAGCCCCTCTCGCACATCACCTTGTTGAGCTTTAACTAATCGGCTCATGATACAAAAGTTTCTCTCACACCGTTTGAGACAATGATTACATTCCTTTGGCTTGACATCCACTTTTTCTTCAAGAGCCCGGGTGAAGGGGTTCCTTATCCCCCGCCCTGGTAAGCCAACTGGGCTATGAATAATAACAATATCCTCTTCAGTAGCCTTTAACATTTGCTCTTTCCAAGCGAGAGCTGCACCGCTCTCTTTGCTAAGCGCAAACCGAGTTCCCATTTGCACCCCATCGGCACCAAGTTTCAGGGTCTGTGCGACATCTTCCCCATTGACGAAACCTCCAGCACCTATGACCGGAATACTGACCGCAGCTATTACTTCCGGTAAAATATCGTGTATGGAACGATTATCCGTCCCTAAATGACCACCAGCCTCAAACCCTTCCACAATCACAGCAGCTGCCCCAAGCTTTTCCGATAATTTAGCAAGTTTTGCCGAGGAAACGATGGGCACGACCGGAATCCCTTTTTCTTTACCCCAAGTGAACATGTCCCTGGAAAAGCCAGCGCCTGAAACCAAAAGATCAATTTTTTCATCAAATGCGGCGTGAACCAGCTGAGCAAATTCAGTGACCGCAAACATCACGTTTACTCCGATAATTCCTTTGGTAAGCCGACGTGCTTCGCGAATTTCTGCTCTTAGTTCCTCCACAGACAAACCACTGCCAGCAATTGTTCCGATCCCCCCTTCCTCAGCAACAGCTGCTGCGAGGGGAGCCATGGATATCCTTACGGCCATTCCTCCCTGTATAACAGGAATTTTAGCCACTAAATTTGCAATACGAAGTTCGGGTATTTTCACAATCTTTCCTCCCTGTCAGAGTTCTACTTGAACATATCGTCAAGTATGAGTAGCAAAGACCTCTAAACATCTATCTGAACTCTCTCCCTGTTACACTTTGCTGTAAAGAAGAAAGATTATCCTCTTAAAAGAAAGCCCCGCATCTGAGTACGGGACCTTTTCTTGTTTATTTGTTATCCGTGATGTAGCTCACTGCATTTCCAACTGTCCGGATCTTTTCGGCTTCCTCATCGGGAATATCCAAGTCGAATGCCTCTTCAAGAGCCATAATTAATTCAACGATATCCAAAGAATCTGCATTTAGCTCTTCAAAGGAGGTTTCCGGGGTAACATTAACTTCATCTACCCCAAGTTGTTCGACGACGATGGCTTTTACTTTCTCGAAAACTCCCATGCTGCTTCTTCACCTCCTCTCACAGATTAGATTGATTATATATCCATACCCCCATCGACACAAAAAATCTGTCCTGTTATGTAGGATGCCTCCGGGGACACAAGGAATCGAACTGCTTTGGCAACGTCTTCCGGCTTCCCTAGGCGACCGAGTGGGATTGCGCTCAGAACGTCACTTTGAACCCCGTCTGATAAGGTTTCCGTCATATCTGTAATAATATACCCCGGCGCTACCACATTGACACGAATTCCGCGAGATGCAAATTCCTTGGCAATGGACTTTGAAAATCCGATCACTCCAGCTTTAGCTGCCGCATAGTTGGCTTGTCCGGCATTTCCGGAAAGACCCACTACAGAGGAGATATTAACAATAACACCTGAACGTTGTTTGAGCATTCCTTTGCTTACCGCTTTGGTGCAGAGAAAAACTCCTTTAAGATTTGTAGCCAAGACCGTATCCCAATCCGCTTCTTTCATGCGGAGCAAGAGAGAATCCCGTGTGATGCCAGCATTGTTAACGAGAATATCAATCTTACCGAACTGATCTAACGTGGTTCGTATTAAGCGATCAACATCACTCGCTTGGCTCACATCCGCTTGAACAGCCAGACTTTCTCCGCCAGCTGCACGGATCAACTGGACGGTTTCCTCAGCTTTATCGGAACGCCCCGCATAGTTAATAACAACTTTTGCACCCGCTCCTGCCAATTCCAGAGCTATGGCGCGTCCAATCCCTCGCCCACTCCCTGTGACGATGGCCACGCTATCATTCAGCATCATTTTAACGACTCTCCTTCAAATATGCAAGTGACTTTTTTAAGGACGCCAGATCCTCTATGCGGAGGAGATTGGCACCGGGGGCAATTTTTTTAACCAAACCAGTCAGTACCTTACCTGGACCGCACTCTACGAAGGTATCGACCCCTAAGTCCAGAAGATGGCGAACAGATTGCTCCCAACGCACAGCACCACTCACTTGCTCAACCAACGTGCTCACTGTACGTTCCACAGAACAAACTTCAGTGGCGTCAATATTCGCAATAACAGGGTAACGTGGAGTATGCCAAGACACGCCCTCTAAAACCAGCCGTAAAGCTTCCCCCACTCGCGCCATAAGACGGGAGTGAAATGGTCCGCTCACTACCAGCGGTATCGCCCGTTTGGCCCCTAGTTCCTTGGCAACCTCTATAGCATAGGCTACGGCCACTAATTCTCCAGAAATAACCACTTGTCCTGGACAATTGTAATTCGCAGGTGCGACCACACCGTGCTCTGCTGCTCGTTGGCAGGCTTTCTCCACCTGATCAGTAGAGAGCCCCAAAATGGCAGCCATCCCTCCCCCAGCAGGAACAGCTTCTTGCATGAGTTCTCCACGCCGCTTGACCACGCGTAAGGCCTCAGCCAAGTCCAGACTGCCCGCAGCTACATGGGCCGAATACTCGCCAAGACTGTGCCCTGCAACATAATCCGGTTCAATTCCCGCCTCATGAAGGTGCAGCCAAGCAGCCACACTAACCAGTAATATCGCTGGCTGAGTGTTAACCGTCTGTTGAAGTTCTTCTTCCGGGCCCTCCTCCAGTAAGGCCAGAAACTTACTTCCTAGAATCTCACGTGCTATCTCCTTTATCTTCATCCCACTGGGAGTCTGAAATAGTTCCTGTCCCATTCCGACATACTGGGATCCTTGTCCAGGAAAAATAAAGGCCAGTTTACCCAAATTCAGACCCTCCTCTCCCCAAACCGTTCTGAAAGACGCTCATATTCTCGTTCTGCAGATTGCATGATATCCTGAATAATTCGGGCTGCAGGCTCAACACGTTTAACCGCTCCAGCAATTTGACCGGCCATAATTGAACCATACTCAACATCTCCATCCACCATGGCTAAGCGCAATCTCCCAACACCCAATTTGCTAATCTCTTCAGGCGCCATCCCTTCCCGTTCATATTCATCAATTTCACGGGTAAAATGATTATCCAGACAACGAACCGGATGCCCCGTTGACCGTCCTGTAATTACAGTAGCTCGATCTCTGGCGCGAATAATCTTATCTTTAATAAGGTGTGAAATGGTACATTCTTCCGCGCACATAAAACGTGTTCCCATTTGCACCCCCTCGGCACCGAGGGCTAATGCCGCTATTAAGCCTCGACCATCCACGATCCCTCCAGCAGCAATGACCGGGATTTTAACGGCATCAACCACTTGAGGAACCAGAGGAAAGGTTCCAATCTCTCCGATATGTCCGCCGGACTCCATACCTTCGGCGATTAAGGCATCAACTCCGGCCTTTTCCAGTCGTTTAGCTAACGCAACTGAGGCAACCACCGGAATGATCTTCGTTCCGATTTCTTTAAGCATGGGCACATACTTGCCAGGATTCCCTGCCCCCGTTGTAATCACGGGAACACGTTCCTCCAGAATAACCTGCATGACTTCATCGACAAATGGGGACATCAGCATGACATTGACCCCGTACGGCTTGTTAGTGATCCCTTTCACTTTGTGAATTTCTTGACGCAACCAATTCGCAGGCGCTTGTCCAGAACCAATGATGCCTAAACCTCCGCTTTCCGACACTGCAGCAGCCAATTCTCCAGTTGCAACCCAAGCCATCCCACCTTGGAAAATCGGATACTCAATCCCAATTAATTCACAAATCTTTGTTTTAATCATTGTTTTAATCATACTTTTAGCCCTACTTTCGTCCATTTCAAAACACACGCTCCCCAAGTAAGCCCTGCGCCAAATCCGACCATAACGATGGTATCTCCCTCGGTAATCCGTCTCGCTTTAACCGCTTCATCTAAGGCAACTGGAATGGACGCTGCCGACATATTACCATACTTATCGAGATTAACAACAACTTTATCTGGAGATATTCCCAGCCGCTTGACAGCAGCATCTATAATGCGCGTATTGGCCTGATGCGGGAGAAAAAGATCTACATCCTCTTTCTTTATCCCAGCCTTCTCCAAAACCTTTACTGAAACGTCCCCCATAATCCGAACGGCAAATTTATAAACTTCTCTGCCCTCCATCTGCAAGGTGTGTAAATTTTTCCCCACTGTTTCCAGACTCGCCGGACACTTCGAGCCACCTGCTGGTTGACTGAGTAATTTACCGCCAGAACCATCGGCACCTAATTCAAAACTCAAAAAACCGAATCCCTCTTTAACTGCTTGTAAAACTGCTGCGCCAGCGCCATCACCAAAGAGAATGCAGGTCGAACGATCTTCCCAGTTAAGAATTTTGCTCAACACTTCCCCGCCAATAACAAGCACTGTTTTATACATCCCCGTGGCAACAAACTGGCTAGCCGTCGCCAACGCAAAGATAAATCCGCTGCAAGCTGCTTCCAAATCAAAAGCTGCAGCATTTTTTGCCCCTAGCCGATCGGCAACGAGACAGGCTGTTGCCGGAAATGCATAATCCGGTGTCATCGTCGCTACAATGATGAGATCAATCTCTTCAGGCACAATCTGAGCATCTTCAAGAGCCCTCAATCCCGCTTGATAACACAGTTCCGAGGTAGGCATGTCCTTTTCGGCAATATGTCGTTGCCTGATCCCAGTACGAGAAGCAATCCACTCATCGTTTGTATCGACAAATTTTGCTAAATCCGCGTTGCTTAAAACCTTATCAGGAAGATATGATCCTGTCCCCACAATTCCGACACTTCGCATAGTCATATGTCCTCTTTTCTATTTATTAAACATCAGACTCACTTAGGGAGCTCTTCTCGAATCTGTTCAATAAAACGCGTTTGCACACATTCCTGAGCTACACGGATGGCATTAAAGATCGCCTTTGCTTGTGAACTTCCATGACAAATAATACTAATCCCATTGACCCCAAACAATGGAGCACCTCCATACTCAGCGTAGTCCATCATCTGGGCGATCTCTTTTAACCCTGGTTTCACCACCAGGGCGCCTAACTTCCGAATCATATTTGACGTGATTTTCTCCTTGATCAGCTGAAATAATACTGCCGCCAGCCCTTCACCCATTTTGAGTAAGACATTCCCGACAAAACCTTCACAAACGACGACATCAGCACGTCCATAAGGTATATCCCGTCCCTCAATATTTCCAATAAAATTAATCGCTGCTTCTTTAAGCAAAGGATAAGCTTTCTGAGTTAGGTCATTTCCTTTGCCTTCTTCACTTCCTATATTGAGTAATCCAACACGCGGATTTGGAATCCCCAGGATTCTTTCTGCATAAATGCTACCCATCAACGCATATTGGCAAAGTTGCTCTGGTGTCGCATCCAAATTAGCGCCTACATCGAGAACTAACTTTCCTCCTTCTACAGTTGGCAGGACCGTGGCAATAGCAGGTCGTTCGATCCCCTTTATGCGTCCTAAACCGAGTAGTGCAGCAGCCATTTGCGCCCCAGTACTTCCCGCACTTACGACGGCATCGGCTTCCCCTTGCTTTACTAAGCGGGTCGCCACCACTATTGTAGCATCCTTCTTCTTGCGGACGGCATTCGCGGGATGTTCATTCATCTCAATGACTTCAGTGGCTTCAACCAGCGATATGTTCTTAGGTCTTGTGCCTGTCAGGAAGGGAAGCATTCGCTCTTTTTGCCCTACCAAAATCAGATGTACATCAGGATTTTTTTCTGCGGCCATCCGTGTCCCTTTTATTATCTCCTCAGGGGCATAATCGCCACCCATTGCATCGACAGCAATTCTCATTTAATCCAACTCCGTTCCCCGTACATCCTTAAGTTCGCCAAGCGCAAAAAGGACCCAGTGCCCTCGGAGCACTTCCTCTGCATCAACTTTTACAGATACTCGGACCCAATATTTACTCTGCTTACGTTTAAGTACTTTGCCTTCAGCAACGACTATCTCACCCAACTGAACAGGTCGTATGAATTTAAGCTCGACACTTCCAGTCAAGGCCATCGGCGCATCCACTAAGGCAATAGCTAAGGAATTGGCCTGGGCAAATAAATAGTGTCCACGAGCAACTCTTGCCTTAGCCAAAACCATGCTCTCATCGATCATTAACTCAGAACGCGCTCTCTCTCCAATCACAAGTTCAAGCAATTCTCCAATCAGTTCCTGGTCATCTAAAGACTTTAAGGTTGAATACGCTTCTTGAGCTACCACCCGAGTTCGTTCCCGAAGTTCGGGAATCCCCAGTTCACCACGATCTAAACGAATGGTTGAGACACTCACCTTAAATCGCTCAGCAAGCTCTTCGTCAGTAAAGAACGGATGCTTCAAAAGTGCTTCCCCTAATATTTTACGGCGATCTGCTTTACTATAACGAGCCATCTATATCACCATTTCTTACCCTACTAACAATTCGAAGATTAGCTTTATGACCTGGTCACAATTATAAACCATCGTGCCTCAGTTATCAATAAATTACCCTGTCGAAGCCCAATGGAATATAGAGTATGACTATGAATTATGGGAGCACGCACCTCATTATATCCAAAAACAAAGAGCCCCTTATTAAAGAGCTCTTTGTTTTTGCGCGCTAAACCTTATGATTCGACAGCGATAACTACCTTGGAATTATAATACCCACAGCTAGGGCATATATAATGCGGCATTTTCGGTTTATGGCATTGGGGGCATTCGATGTGGTTTGGTGCAGTAAGTTTCCACATAGCCCGACGTTTACGTACTCTTGCTTTCGATTGGCGATGTTGCGGAACACCCATAATTACACCCCCTTTAGGTTCTCTAAAATTAATCAGTCCTTGGATTGCCACTTGGCCAGTGCCGCTAACCGAGGGTCAATGTCGTTTTCCCCGCAATGACACGGAGCCAGATTTCGGTTCGCACCACAGGTCGGACATAGCCCCTGACACTCTGCTGAACAAATAAACTTCATAGGTAAAGCTAACACAATTTGTTCAAAAATTCGCTCATTGATCTCAATCTCGTCTTTGTCCAAAATGAGTGCTGTCTCTAAAAGATCGTCTGTCGCCTGCGCTCGAAAAATCCATTCATCCTGGAAGGAGAGACTTAATGGATAAACGAACGTCTCCAAACAGAGTCCACACGTCGCGTTAAGTTTCGTATCAATCTTCCCGTGAACCAGCAACACTTTACTTGTGTTGTTTACCTGAAGTTGAACATGTACCGGTGCTTGAAACGAAAGGATTTCTGTTCCCAAATCGAAGGAAGAAAAATCTTCAACTAAATCGAAACAGACACTTTCACCTTCTCTGTAACGAACTTGGGCTACATTCACTTTCACATTATTCACCCCAATACACATCCACTATTATAGTTGGCACATTTTTCTTTGTCAAGGGGCCGATGTATCGTACCCCTACGAGCGAGTTAATTCGTACGTATCTAAAGCGATCATCAATTCCTCATTTGTCGGAATAACTAAAACCCGGCAAGCGGCGTTCGTTTCAGAAACATCCACTTCTACACCCCGAACTTTATTTTTTTCTTGATCGACGTTTATGCCTAAATAACTCATATTAGCGCAAATAGCTGCCCGCATAGTGAATGAATTTTCCCCGAGTCCAGCCGTAAAGATAATGGCATCCACCCCGTTCAACGTAGCGGCGTAGGAGCCAATATATTTTTTAGCTTGATAGGCAAAAATCTCTAAGGCGAGCTTAGCACGGTAATTGCCTTCCTCGGCGGCCTTCTCAATGTCGCGGAAGTCACTGCTTACCCCTGAAACCCCAAGCACACCACATTTCTTATTCAAGAAATTGTCGATTTGGTCAGAATCAAGGTTCTCTTTACGCATAATATAGGTGACAATTGCCGGATCCAAGTCTCCGGAGCGCGTTCCCATCAAAAGCCCTTGCAAAGGAGTGAAGCCCATAGATGTTTCAATGGATTTCCCTCCTTTAATAGCGGTAATTGAAGAACCGTTACCTAAATGGCAGGTGATGAGCTTCAGCTCTTCGGCAGGTTTTCCGAGTAGGGCCGCAGCACGCTGACTAACATATTTATGGGATGTTCCATGAAAACCATATCTCCGAATTTTGTATTTTTCATAAAGCTCATAAGTTAATCCATAGAGATAAGCATAATCAGGCATGGTTTGATGAAAAGCCGTATCAAAAACCGCCACTTGAGGAATCCCCGGCATAAGTTTCTGGCAGGCTTCAATTCCTGCAATATTGGGAGGATTATGAAGTGGCGCTAGCTCGATGCAGTCTTGGATAGCTTGCATGACCTTATCATTAATTATTGCGGATTGTGCAAAATTTTCCCCGCCATGTACAACGCGATGTCCAACCGCTGAAATCTCCTTTAAATCTTTAACCGCACCATATTCAGGAGACACCAACACCTTCAATACCAGCTCAATAGCGACAGTATGATTCGGAATTTCGGTTGTAATAACTTCTTTTTCTCCAGAGGCTGTACGATGAGTCAGTACAGCGCCCTCAAGACCAATGCGCTCTACCAGCCCTATGCCGACGGAATCTTTTGTAGTCATGTCCATCAACTGATATTTAAGTGAAGAACTCCCACAATTAACAACAAGAATTTTCATGAATTATGCCCCCTTATATTTTTTTGCCCAACCCCAATGATTCTTTTCAATTCTCACAATACAACCAATTTTCATTTCTCCATTTTCCAGATCTGCCCTATTCAATTTACTTACTCCCTGAGTGTAGCACAGAATTTCCGATCTTATCAACCCCTTACATCATTATTATTGGACAAATTTCAGAAAATTTTGCCAACGGCAAACTCCACTCAAGCAACGATTTGCTTCCGCTACAAGGTCAAACTGAAAGTCCAACTTCTAGTACTTGAATTTCTTCCATATAAATGTAGGAAGGGAGGTGATAATTTCGTGTCCACAGTTGCCCGTGTCGTTGCCTTAAGTCTTCTTGCCCTTGGCATGTTTATCTATCCTCAGGAAGTGCTTAGCTCAGCAAGCGGAGGGTTGACCTTATGGTGGCGTTTTGTCCTCCCTGCTTTGCTCCCCTTTTTCATTCTTTCCGAGCTCCTGATGGCATCAGGATTTGTTCATTTCCTCGGTATTCTTCTGGAAGCATTCATGCGCCCATTTTTTCGCCTCCCCGGCAAGGCCGCCTTTGTTGTCGCTATGGGTTTTACATCAGGTTTTCCTATGGGCGCAGTCCTAACAGCACAGCTTCGTCAAGCGGGAGAAATCAGCCGTGAAGAAGGAGAACGCCTCTTAGCTTTTACGAATAACCCCAGCCCTGGCTTCATGTTTGGTGCTGTCGCTTCTGGAATGTTAGGCCAACCTACGCTCGGTATAATACTTTCCAGTTCGGTTTATCTCGCCAATATAATGGTTGGATTCCTCTTCCGTTTTTATCGCGTCACACCTGGCTCTCAGGATCCGAAGCATTTGCCGTCATTGAAGCGAGCTTGGCAGGAAATGAAGAAAGCCCAAACCAGAGACAATCGAACCTTAGGAGAAATTCTCGGCGCTGCCATCAGACAAAGCACAACGACCGTGCTCATGGTAGCTGGTTTTATGGCCTTCTTTGCCGTGATTCTACGCCTATTAAACATCTGGCACATCACCTTAATTTTAGCTATACTTAGTCATAATGTTATTCGGGTTGTTCAGGTTCCTGTTTTTCAAGCTTTTTTCAATGGCCTTTTTGAAATGACCTTAGGTTGCCAAGAGACAATCCAAGCCCTTCCTTTGCTCCATCAGCAAGTAGCTCTCCTTACCCTAATTATGGGCTGGGGTGGCCTTTCAGTATTCGCCCAAGTTGCCGGCTTAATCAGTGGCACTGATCTGCGTTTTTCCTCATTTGTAATTGCCCGGGCTCTTCAAGCAATCTTTGCTTTAGTACTAAGTCAACTTTTTCTTCTGTTTGCGAAGATACCTACAGCATCCTTTTCTCCTCTGCAAATCCCCAGCACAACCGCCCTCTGGTTGAATACTTGGCACTTAAGTTCCCTTGTCTTTATCGGGATCATGGCCCTGCTTGCAGTACTTGCCTTGATCAGACAAACTCTGCAATAAAACGCCTTATTTTCACTTAAGGCGATAGGCCGTAAAGAAAGCTTGGTGGGCAGGGACACAAGGCATTCATGATCAATGGCCGCCTAGTTGCACATACTTTCTGACTGAGTGAAATGAGAAAAGAGTATGAGAGAAGAGTAAGTAGATCTACTCACTCTTCTCTCTTTCAGGATTACTTGGCGGATCGCGTTCTTCTTTAGCTAACTCCTTTAATTGCTCTCGATTTTTACGCAATGATTGAAGCGTCTCGTACAAGCTCTGTTCAAGATGCTGAAGCATTTCATCAGCGTATTGGACAGCCCCAATCTTGACATCATGGGCGAATGTTTGCGCCTGTCGAACGATGTCTTCTCCATAGATCTGGGCCTGCTTAACCACTTCATTTTCTACAGCCATTTTATCAACGTAATTTTTTCCTCGCTCCATGAGTCTCTGCGCTTCTACTTGAGCTTCATTCAAAATTCGTTCCCGTTCTTTTAAAACCCATTTAGCATTGCTTAACTCCTCTGGCAAGGCTGCCCTGACACGATCCAGTAATTCAAAGATCACAGTGTCATCGACCAAAACTTTCCCCGTCATCGGGATCTTTGGCCCATGATCCACAATTTCTTCCACTTCAATAAGTAAACTCAAGATATCGCTTTCCACTTATATCCTCCCTCTCATCATACATCCGTTCTCTGTAAATACCATACTTTTGTGTCCCCATATTCGCCTATCTTACGAATCTCCAACGGGTAGATATCCCCATTCAATTCTTCATCTTTAGCTGTTTCGGCGATAATAACGCCAAATGGTGCTAAATAAGAGAGTTCCTTTACAGTCAAGAGGGCTTTTGTAACAAGTTCCTTATGATAAGGGGGATCCAGAAAAATAAGATCAAAAACCTCCGCAGGGTATTTGTCTATATATTGAAAGGCATCCATCAATAGAAGTTTGGCCTTATGACATACCCCAATTTTTTGAAGGTTATCGCGTATAACCTTATGCGCGTCAAGACTATTTTCTACCAGTACCACTTCGCGAGAACCACGAGAAAGTGCTTCAATCGCCAGGTTTCCAGTTCCAGCAAAAAGGTCTAATACTCGTGCATCCAAGACCTTATCCCCAAGAACATTAAAAATCGCACCCTTTACTTTATCCGAGGTCGGACGCGTTTGCCTTCCTCCTACCGCCTTAAGGTGACGGCCGCGCATCTCACCTGCAATAATCCTCATAAAATCCTCCATTTTATATTATAACAGAGCCTATTGCGCTTTACAGCTAAAACTATAATATTTAGAGAAAATCTCTTTGGTTATTAGTATACCATAGCCTATAGCCTATGAAAATTCTTCCTAAATTGCGTGTATAACATTTTAACTTTTGCCTATACTAACTATGGCACCTTCCCCCATCCCGTTCTTCCTTTCGTTTTTCCTCTCTGTTCACTGGAGCTTATAATCTTAAGCCCCAGTGACTTTTTTAAATGTATTTAAAGGAGTATAGACGCATGAAAAAATCAGAATTTTATCGACACCTCAATGTTCAGCTTGATTTAGCCGTTGAAGCTCATCAACTCCTGCGTGGAGAAAGCGGAGAAGAAATCCCCGGCGTCCTAATGGATGAACAACAACTGGAGTATGCCAAGGTCACAACCATTACTGTTGAGACCGAAGAAGGAGTTGAAGCAATTGGTAAACCAAAAGGACAATACATTACCATTGATGCTCCAGAAATCCGGAATAACAATCATCTCGTACATGAAGATATTACCCACATTCTCGCCGATAGATTAATCAAATTGATGAATCTTAAAGATGATGCCAGTATTCTCTTAATCGGGTTAGGTAACTGGAATGCTACACCCGATGCCTTAGGTCCTCAAGTCATTAACAAAACAATGGTTACTCGCCATCTTTTCCAACTCTCCCCCCATGAATTACACGGTCAAATGCGAAAAATAAGTGCCCTTTCTCCAGGTGTATTGGGGATCACTGGAATTGAAACCGCTGAAATTATTCGTGGCATAGTAGATCATGTCAAGCCCGATCTGGTTATTGCCATTGATGCCCTTGCTGCTGGCTCTTTAGAACGTGTTGGTACAAGCATTCAACTTGCCGATACTGGCATTCACCCCGGATCAGGGGTTGGAAACACACGATCTGGTATAAACGAAGAAACATTAGGCTGTCGAGTAATTGCCATCGGACTACCTACTGTCGTAAATGCTGCTATAATCGCTCATGATGTCGTTGAAGGTGTTTTTGAACAATTCGTCACTAGTCCAACCTTATATAAACTTTATAAAGGCATAAAGACTGAAACATTCAGTCAAATCATCGATGATGTACTTGCTCCTTTCCAAGGAAACCTAATGGTTACCCCCAAAGAAATTGACTTGCTCATCAAAACATCGGCTAAGATCATCGCTGGCGCTTTGGCAATCAGCTTGCATCCGGGCATTGATCGTGAGGACTATGAGCATTATTTGCAATAAGCCTGAACAACAAGCGAAGGGTTAGGTTATTAAAACCTAACCCTTCTCGCCTAGATCATTATTTCTGTGGCGAATTAGGAAAACTTTTGTGTTTTCGATTAGCAATCCCAATCTCTTGAGCTACTTCATACTTGAATTTTTCTAATTCTGGTGTGAGTTGGACCATTGGTTTGGTGGTCTTAGCCAAAGCTTACACCTCCTTAGAGACTATTTTCTAAAAACAGCAGACCTGCTTCGCTGCTGCCTTGCTTAATTTTGAATTTTTGTCTAATAGTATTATTCGACCATTTGATCAAGATCATACTTGGAAATTGATGCTATAAATTCGAATCTAATTCCTTAAACCCATCGCTTGACTAAGACCTGTTCAATAAATATCTTCGCGATCTCAGGATCAAACTGACTACCAGCGTTATTTCGGATTTCCGCAAGAACCTCTTCTTCACTCAATGCATTTCGATAAGGGCGTTCACTAGTCATAGCATCATAACTGTCAGCAAGGGCAATAATTCGGGCTACTAGCGGAATAGCTTCACCTTTTAAACCTTTTGGATAACCTGTCCCATCCCATCGTTCATGATGTGCCAATATACAATCTGCTAGGTCTAACATTTCATACGAAGAACTTAGTATCCTATACCCAATATCGGGATGACGCTTTATCTCATCCCGTTCCTGTTTTGTAAGTTTTCCAGGCTTATTAAGTATACCTTCTTCGATTGCAATTTTCCCTATATCATGGAGGAGACCAACAACTTTAAGTTTGTCAACTTTCAGTTCAGAAAAGCCTAAGGCTCTTCCTATAGTCTGGCATATTTCGCTTACTCTTTGGGAATGTTGTTCTTCTCTGGGGTTTTTTTCATGCAAGGTATTAATGATTGTGCTGATAGCATTACCTCTTATACTTTCATTTTCAACAATTTTATGATTATACATAGAATCCTCAGCACTTTTTAAGACTTTTAAGATATCTTCGTCACTTTTCAGCTTAGTATCCCAACCAAAGGAAATACTGACACGAATAGCATTAACCTGGACATTGAAATACGCGTTTTTTATTCTTTTAACTATTTCTTCTACTTCTTCTTGTTTAGTTTTGGGCAGCAGAATGACAAATTCATCGCCACCCCAGCGAGCAACCAAATCCTCAGGTCTGCACGCACTTTGAATAGCTATTGCCGCTTTTTGCAAAAGTTCATCACCTTTGTTATGACCAAAAGCATCATTGGCAAGTTTTAACCCATTTACATCCCCCATAATTATTGAAATAGGAAGATTCCTTTCAGTATCTAAGCGTTTAATTTCTTCTTTATAAAATCGTCTGTTATAAAGACCTGTTAAAACATCGTGATAACTTAGATATCGATTTTCGTCTTCTTTTTTTGTGCGCTCAGTGATATCTCTTATGATGCTGAGCAAGACTCTTTTCTTTCCTATAAAAGTTCCTTGAGAACTCACTTCGACATTAATAGGAGCACCATCTTTGAGATAATGAATTGTTTCAAAAATAATCCCTTCACTATCGGCTAATTCCATTTGCTCAATTATATCGGACGTTTTGCTAAGATCCCTCAAATCATTAACATTCATTGTTGAAAATTCTTGATATGTATAACCATAAATTTTTGTCGCTGCATCGTTAGCTTCAAGAATATTTCCTGCTTTGTCTATGAACAGCATAGCAACGTTGGCCTTTTCAGTAAGAACCTGATATTTTTCCAGCCTTTCATACATCCGCTTACGCTCGGTAATGTCAATTCCTATCCCCGCAAAATATGGTTTGCCATCAATAATTACAGGACTGGCAGTGAGGTACATGGGTATTTCTGAGCCATCCTTTTTTTGCAAATTTGCCTCGGCATCCCCAAATCCATTCTGAGTTGCCCTTTTAATTCCTTCCATTACATTCGATAGGCTTTTGTTATCCTCTTGATACCAATCCAATAACTTCATATGAGCCAACTCTTCCGAGGGATACCCCGTCATCTCCTCGTGTTTCTTGTTCCATCTCACCAATTCATTTTTGTCGTTATAGAGATAAATCATCCCCGGAACACAATTAAATAAGGCATCTGTAAAGAATCTTTCTTTACTCAGCTCATACTCTGTCCTCATTTTCTCAATGATCTCTTCTTCCAAGAGGGTATTCATATCCTGAAGCTGATTTGTCCGCTCTATAACCTTATTTTCTAATTCTTCATTTAATTTCTTAGTTTCTGCTTCAGCCTGTTGGCGTTTAAGGATTTCTTCTTCAAGCATGGCATTGATTTCTTCCAGCTCTGCATTACTCTCTTCGAGCATGGCATTGATTTCTTCCAACTCTGCATTACTCGCTTCAAGTTGTGTCGTTCTTTCCTTTATCATTCTTTCAAGATCTTGATTTAAGTTTATAATCGCTATTTCATTTAATGCTTTACACTTAATTTCATGAGTTAACTCAATATTCTTGAGAGCATACTTTGAAAGTTGCTGTACAGTTATAAGAAGAAAGTTACAGACATTCTGATAATCTTTATTGAGAACCTGCCCGATCAACCAGCTAGCAATATGGCTACCCTCAACAACAATCGTTGCACCTTCATCCAACAAACCACCACCTACGCCGCTTTGGTTTTTAGGACCGGCTTTATTGGGACTCTTAAGATCTATTGCGGTTTCTTTTACTATTTCATTACATACACTACCCAAACCGCTGGGTTCAGTTATTGGGGTCCCGTCAGGCTCTGTGATTATTGAAGTAACACCCATCGCAGCAGAAAATAAATCCTGAAGTTTTTGAATTTCATTCAAATCAAAAAGCTCAGCAAAGCTATATTTTGTAATATTAGTATCGTCAGAGGAGAACGTTTCGCCCATACTGTTTACACCTTACCTTTCATTTCTTTTAAAAAATGCAGGAATAGTCCAGACGTCTTATCAGTCTCAGATCGACAGACCGACCTGTGAATTTGTTGACCTCAGCTTGTTTTTGCGCAGTTTGTTGTGTTATACAAGGTAACTATAGTTTGCTAACCGTTCTTAATATAAATTCTTTATAGTTAAATATTTATTCTTCATAGATTTCCTTTTTCCTTCCATGTTAGACAAGATATTTCTTTCTTATTTCGATTAATAATCCATTATCTCGACTAATTATTTAATTAATAAAAACAAGATTCCAGAACTATGTCCAGACTCTTGTTTTTTTATGTCTGCTTATTTTTATGTCTGCTTATTTTTCTCTATTATTCTTACTAAAGGATAAACTCCTTAGAAAGGATAATCAATTTTCTTTTCAGTAGCAATTACTATTAAGTCAGTCATTACAGAATTAACCCGGTCAAGTTCCTGTAGCATCGAATTGCAACTTTCAACGAACGTTATCTGATCAATCTTCTGACTAGCGGCAAGTTGAAGAAATCCATAGACACTAGTCAGTGGGTTCCTAATTTCATGGGCGAGGCAGGCTGCCACTTTCTCTATCGTATTTATATTTTCTGACAGCACTAACTCCTTCTCCAAGCGTTTACGTTCTGAAATATCTCGTATCGCACTTAATAATATTTTTTCATATCCACCCACTACTTGATGTGAACTTACTTCAACAGGAAACTGTTCCCCATTTTTTCTAACATGGCAAGTTTCAAAAGTTATTCCACGGGCGTAAGCATCGCGCACTTGTAGGTTGATTAAATCCAGAGTTTGCTCAGCTCTGAGATTGTGAATTTTCATAGTGCATAGCTCTTCACGTGTATATCCATAAGCCCTTATGGCTGCTCTATTGGCTTCTAAAATATTTCCTTTTAAATCTATAATTAGTAAACTTTCCCTCGAATATTCGAATAACATTCGATAATTCGCAAGTCGTCTCCGCCTCTGCACCCCTTTACGAGCATTTAATATCGGAACAATCGAATTTTCAAAATTTCCAAAAATTTCGACTTTTTCTTTCCCGCCATCAAAGCTAGAATTGACCGAGAGATTATGTTTTTGGCCTTCTACAGCCAATAGAACCATCTCCTTCTCCATATCAATTTTATAGAACAAATAGTTATTCTCCAGTAACTTTCTTTTTCCTTTAATGTTAGACAAGATAATTCTTTCTTATTCCGATCATAAACTCATTTTTTCGAATAATTATTATAAATAATTACTTAAAGCTACATAAAATAAGAATCTGAAAATAGTTCAGATTCTTATTTTATGTAGCTTTAAACTTTCTGCACTGTTTCTTTCTATAACGGAGTGAAAAATCCAGTATTATCTATGTGAATTCTAGAAATATATTGCTATCAATTTAACGTCAGTGACGTTAATGCACCCCTATCTTCTCCGCCGGAAACAACCGCTGCACTTCTTCAAAAAGCAACTTATACTTTTCCGGATTTTGTAACGCTTTCTGGGTCATCTGATAAGCCTTCTCAATAAGCTGCCCATCCCGAGAGAAATCTGTAAGGTGCAATTGGGCCAAACCATGTTGCCGTGTCCCTAATAGTTCCCCCGTTCCGCGCAGGCGCATGTCTTCTTCGGCAATTTTAAACCCATCTTCTGTCTGACAAAGAATGTCTAAACGACGACTGTCAATGTTCCCTGACAATAAAAAGCAATACGACTGTTCACTTCCTCGGCCAACCCGTCCTCTTAGCTGATGCAATTGTGCTAGTCCAAACCGCTCTGCCGATTCAATGACCATAACTGAGGCATTCGGAACATTCACCCCAACTTCAACCACGGTTGTGGCAACCAGCATGTCAATCTCTCCGGCATGAAACGCGGTCATGATTACTTCTTTTTCTGCCCCCTTCATTCTTCCGTGCAGGAGAGCGATACGACACTTCGGAAACCTAACCTGTAACTCTGTAGCACGCTGAGTTGCAGAAATAAGATCAAGCGTTTCTGATTCTTCTACCAACGGACAAACAACATAAATTTGCCTGCCAAGCTTGATCTGCTCTTCAAAGAAACGTTCCATCTTTGGACGGGCACGTTCCGTCAACTTGCGGGTAATAATGGACTTTCGCCCTGCAGGCATCTCATCCAGCACAGAAAGTTGCAAATCACCGTAAAGTGTCAAGGCCAACGTCCGTGGAATCGGCGTCGCGGTGAGAACCAAGACATGAGGATTTTCACCTTTGCTCTGCAGCAGCGAACGCTGTCGCACCCCAAAGCGATGTTGTTCATCGGTAACAGCCAGGCCCAAAGCCTTAAACACCACCGTATCTTGAATAAGGGCATGTGTTCCTACTATAACTTGTACCCGGCCGTCCGCGATCTTTGCCAATCGTTCTTCCCGCGCACTTTTGCCCTGACTGCCCAGTAAACATACAACCGTAATTCCCAAGGGGGTAAACACTTTTTCTAGCGACTGAAAATGCTGTAACGCTAGTATTTCCGTAGGAGCCATCATTGCCCCTTGGTACCCTGATCCCACTGCACGCAGCAGCGCCGCCATGGCAACCGCCGTTTTGCCGGATCCGACATCCCCTTGGACCAAACGGGCCATTCCTTGTGGTCGAGCGAGATCTTGAAATATCTCTCGAATCACTCGTTGTTGAGCTGTGGTCAGTTGAAAAGGCAAAGCTTTATAAAAACTCCGGATCTGTTCCTCCCCTCCCAATAGTACTGGGCTTCTGTGCCGCACCATACCCTGACGCAATCCAGAGACCGCTAATTGTAAAAAAAGAACCTCTTCCCAAACCAAACGATCTCTCGCTTGGGATAAACTGGTATAATCGGTCGGAAAGTGAATTTCTCGATGGGCTTGAGTTCGTCCCATCCATTCCAGCACCTCTTCTTGAGGAATAATCTCTGGAAAGCACACCTCAACCTGATCCAAAACAGCTTGGATTAAGCTGCGTATTACTTTTGAGGTTAAACGTGCCGTTTCTGAATAAACAGGCGAGATAGTTTGCTCACCAAGATCAGGGAGATCGGCTGAACTTGCACTCACCATTTCAATATCTGTGGCCAGAACCTCCGGCACCTGCTGCTGCCAGCGAACTTTTCCTGTTACAACAACTTTTGTTCCTACCGGATAGTGTTTAAGAATATGAATTTGGTTAAACCATGTGGCTTGAAACAAACGTCCTTGCTGCTCAATACTCAATTTAACCACTTTCAGCTTGCCATTTGTTACCTGCCCTGCTACCACTTCTCCGGCAATCGTCGCCATTTCTCCGTCTTTTAACTCAGCAATCATCCGTTTGCGGCGATCTTCATACCTGCGAGGAAAATATTGCAGCAAATCTAAAACGTTTTTGATCCCTAGCTTTTCAAGCTGCTTGGCTCTTTCCGGACCAACCCCTTTTAAGTACTGCAAGGGCCTCGCTCGCCAAGCAGCACTGTTTGATCCTGTCAAGGCTCTTGCGTTAGGTATTTGCTGACTTTTTATTTCGAGCGCTGAATGTACTATTGGTAGAGTTTGCGGTAAGAGGTCTTGGACTTCAGCCGTCACTTCTTGCATAAACCGACGAAGTTCCGAAAAGGCTTCTCTGCGTCGCAGCGAGCTCAGAGTTGGATAATTTTGAGCCAATTGCCTCAATAAGTCCATGTCGTTATCGGGAAGTAGCTGTTCAAGTCGGGGGAGGATTCCTCGTAAAAAGACGTTAAACCCTCCCAATACCCCAGTATTTGTAAAACCCTGTTTTTCTTCTGCCAAGAGAGCTCGCTGGAAATTATTCAAAACGAGTTGCACCTGAGTTGGCTTCATAGAAAATCAGCCTGAATTCGTCGTCCTGTTGGCGTCACTGCCAGGCCACCTTGCGCCGTTTCCTTTAACGCACAGGGCATTTGTTTACCAATCTTGTCCATAGCATCAATAACCTCATCAATCGGAATCGCGCTCTCTACGCCCGAAAGTGCCATTTCAGCTGCTGCCAAGGCAATCGATGCTCCTGTGGCATTTCGTTTGACACAAGGAACTTCCACAAGCCCTGCCACGGGGTCACAGACCAAACCAAGCATTGATTTCAGAGCGATTGCTGCGGCGTCCGCCGTCTGCCTCGGCGAGCCTCCGGCTAATTCCACTACCGCTGCGGCAGCCATAGCCGCTGCAGAGCCTATTTCAGCCTGACATCCGCCTTCGGCGCCAGAAACGTTTGCTCGTTCTGCAATAATCATCCCCAGTCCTGCAGCGGTAAAAAGGGCAAGTAAAAGTTCCTGCTCCGAAACTTCACGGACCGCTTCAACCGTCAAAAGGACTGCAGGCAGTACCCCGCAGGAACCGGCGGTCGGTGCCGCAACGATTTTCCCCATACAAGCATTGACTTCTGCCACCGCCAGGGCTCTGGCAATCGCGCCGCTCATAAGCTCGCCGACCAAGCTTTTTCCCTGTTTACGCCTTGCCTCAACTTTTGCTGCGTCTCCCCCTATCAAACCAGATATTGAACGACGTTCGCCGCTAAGCCCTGCTGCAACGGATTCTCGCATCACTTTTAAATTTTTACTCATACGTTGAAAAAGCGCTTGCTCTGATTGCTCTAATTCATCAATCTGGTTTTGAAGTACGACTTCACTGATTTTAAGCCCTTTGGTTTCAGCCTCAATAACCCAGTCTTTGTAGGCACGCATGCTCAGTTCCTCCTATTCCAACGGTTCAATAGCCATCGCCTGATAGATTCTTGGTAGTTTCCGCAGTAAGTCAAGGAGAGCCTCATCGATTTTCTGGTCCGTCTCCAAAACCATTAAGGCTTGCGCTCCTTTCTTTTCACGGGATACCAACATACGCGCAATATTGATCTGGGCAGTCGCCAGGAGGAGCGTCACTTGCGCCACAACTCCTGAGAGATCCTGTTGTAGGATAACTAAGGTGGGATATCCTCCCCTGATCTCCACCTGAAAATCATTGATCTCTCGAATGACGATTGAACCTCCCCCGATGGACGACCCCAGAACCTGAACGTGGCATCCATTTCTGCCCAACAAATCAAATTTGACGCTGTTCGGATGGACATCTCCGAGGTCCGCAGTTGTGAAAATGACGTTCAGACCACGTTCCTTAGCGATCGTGGCAGCTTCTGAAATTCGTTCATCATCCGGAGCCATGCCTAAAAGTCCCGCGACTAACGCCAAGTTAGTTCCATGTCCCTTTCCTGTCGTTGCAAACGAGCCATGTAGAGTAATTGTTCCTCCAACAGGTTCTTCACCTAAGATCTTTCTGGCCATTACGCCCAAACGAACTGCGCCAGCCGTGTGGGAACTAGACGGACCAACCATGATCGGCCCAAGCAGATCAAAGATATTACTCTTGCCCATGCTCCACCTCCTCTATAAAAAAACCCCCGGACAACTTCCGGAGGATAACCTATTCTACACCAAAAATATAATAATAGAGCGGTTGCCTACCCGGATGAACCTCTATTTCGACGCTCGAATTGACTTCGCTAAGCCAATTTTCGAGAAGTTCAACCTCTTCTTTTTTTGTTTCTTCTCCATAGAATATGGTAAGCAAATCACGAGTTTGCCAAGCCATTTTTCCCAACGTTGCCTGGGCTACTTCAAGTAATGTCTGACCCTTAGTAAGGATCTCCCCTTCCACCAGTCCTAAAATATCTCCCTTGGCAATATGCAAAGTACCATACTGGGAATCACGGACCGCATAAGTCACTTCTCCAGAACGAACATTACCTAGTGCTTGTTCCATGGTTTGAACGTTGGCCTCCGCTCCTCTTTCCGGATTAAAATTCAGCAGAGCGGAAATCCCTTGGGGAATCGATTGACTGCAGATTACATAGACTTCACGATCCTGTACAATATCTTTAACTTGACGGGCTACCATGATAATATTCCCATTATTCGGCAAAATAAAAACACAACGTGCAGGAACTTTAGAAACAGCTGCAACAAGATCCTCTGTACTGGGATTCATAGTTTGCCCACCATGCACAACTTCATCAGCGCCTAAGCTCTTGAAAACATCTATTATTCCTTGCCCCATCGCCACGGCAACGACACCATACTTTTTCAGGATTTGACCTTCATTTTTGACGTCTGTTGGCTCTTCAACTGGATCAATTATCTGAGTTTTCATGGCGTGAGCCATATTCTCATTTTGTTCGAGCATATTATGAATTTGAACTTCGTGGAGCGAACCCCACTGAATAGCGTAGTCTAAAATTTTACCAGGATTCTTAACGTGGACATGAATTTTTACCACTTCAGGTGTTCCGACAACCAATAAACTCTCGCCACGGTCATTTAAATCTTGTCGTATTTGTTCAACACGCAAATCATTTCCCTTAACCAGAAACTCGGTGCAATAGGGATAATCAAGGGTTTCAATCTGCTTGAATTCCCGTTTTATTTCTTGGTGTACTTGCCCAAGCAGTGCTGGTTTTTTTCCCACTTCGGTTAACGCATTAAGATTAACCACCTCTTTACTTAAAACAGAGATCCATCCACCTAAAATAACGAGAAACCCCTGTCCTCCGGCATCCACCACACCTGCTTGTTTCAACACCGGCAACAAATCCGGAGTTTTCGCCAAAGACTCTAAGCCCTTACGTTGTGCTTCCTGAAAGGTTTCAAGAAGGGACCCTCCCCTCTTAGCCATAATTAACGCGCCCAGCGCAGTTTCTCGCGCAACCGTTAAAATCGTGCCCTCAATAGGTTTCATAACTGCTTTGTATGCCGTCTCAACCCCTATTTGCAAAGCCTGCGCCACTTGAAGGGGAGTAGCTGTTTGCAGCCCTTCAAACCCTTTGGCAATTCCCCGTAAGATCTGAGAAAGGATAACCCCTGAATTTCCACGAGCTCCCATTAAAGAGCCGATCGAAGCCGCAGTCGCCACTCCATTAATAGAGCAGCTCGATACTTTCTCGGAATCCCTGGCTGCGGCTTGAATGGTTAAAAACATGTTTGTTCCCGTATCACCGTCTGGTACAGGAAAAACGTTCAGAGCGTCAATCTCATGCTTTTTTAATTCCAGAGCCTGCACACCAGCCACCATCATTTGTTTCCAAAGTTGTCCGTGAAGAACACTTTTTATGTCCGTTCCTGGTTTCAAGCCCGTATCCCCCTACTCTATTGCACTACTCTAAAACGCGAACTCCTTGAACATTCACATTTACTTGGGACACGTTTAATCCCGTAAGTTTCTCTGTGGTATAACGGACGCGCTCCATAACATTAGCGGCAACTTCAGAAATCTTAACCCCATATCCAACAACGATATGGAGATCAATGACAACTTCATTGTCTTTAATAGAAACCACCACACCGCGTCCCAGATTTTCCCGCCCTAACAAATCCACAAATCCATCGGTAATTTTGCGCGAAGCCATACCCACTAAGCCGTAACACTCAACTGCCGTAGCACCTGCAATCGTAGCTATAACTTCTTCAGAAATATCGATTTTTCCTAAGTTATTTATAATTTCTTTTCCCATATTAAAGAAGCCTCTCCTTTCGGTATCACACACACTGACCCTATTCTATCAAGAAAATGGAAAATGTTCAAAGAAAACTCTCTCCTCTCCAACACACTGTAGAGGATTGCTGTTTTTTTAGAGTTTTGCTTAGTTATAATACGCTAAGCCCCCTCGTCTGACAAGGGGGCCATTAATTTTAATTAAGGCATATGAAAGAAAATAACAAGTCATGATGCCTTGGATATTTTGCGTCAGACAAGGAGGCATGTGCCCCTCATAGCGGAGCTATTAGGGGCACATGCCGACGCAGTATGACACAAAATAGACTGGCAGACTGACTAGTTATTTTCTTGAATGTGCCTAAGCATTATGCCGAATAATCAACTCGTTGTCGGATACAATAAGTTGGATAAGGAGGAAGACTATGCGCAGTTGGTTAAAGATGATCAAAGAACTCACCATTCGACCGAAGGGAGAGCAAAAGATACGGAAGTCTCCCTCATATTCGTTCGACGAGGAGCTCAATGACCCTTTGTCCGGACAAACAGTGAGGACTATCTTATCCAAAAGTAACGATATCGTGTTCCGAGAGTTTTTCCTCCAAGGAAAAGAGCGCATCCCCTGTTTATTAGCGGCTGTTGATGGGATGGTTGACAAAAATCAACTGGATCAGTTTATCCTAAAGCCACTCATGGTGGACTTGGCAGGACACCCAGAAGTGGCTCAACTGACATTAGCAAATGTTGTAGATAAAACACTCCAAACTATACTTCCGGGGCTTGAATTTAAAAAGGTATTTAAAGTGGGCGAAGCAATTGATGCGATTTTGTCCGGTGATGCGGTTATTTTCTTCGGCGAGTCTAAAGAAGCACTCGTTTTTGGTGCCAGAGGATGGGCCAATCGAGGCGTTGCTGAACCAATTACAGAATCGATCGTCAAAGGACCGCGCGAGGGATTTTCGGAAACACTTCGAATCAACACCTCACTTTTGCGGCGCAAGATTAAACATCCCTCCTTGCGAATCATCTCTTTAAAACTCGGAGATTTGACGAAAACAGATCTTGTCGTTACCTATATCGAGAAAGTAGCAAGTCCAGATATCGTCTCCGAAGTTTTCAGGAGGCTGAGCACCATTAAGATAGATAGTATGCTCGGGAGTGGCTACATCGAAGAAATGATTCAAGATAATCCCTATTCGCCTTTTCCCCAAATTTCCTTTACAGAACGCCCCGATATCCTGGCGGGAAAACTTCTGGAAGGAAAAGTGGGCATTATTGTTGATGGAACCCCCATCGTACTCATGGTACCAGTAATATTGACGCAGTTTTTAAATGTTAATGAAGACTATTATCAACGAGCCATGGTTGCAATCCTGTCTCGTTCTATCCGTTATATAGGAGCATTTATAGCCATATTGGCTCCTAGCATCTATATAGCAGTAACGACGTTTCATCAGGAAATTATACCGACGGATCTCCTAATGAGCATATCCGCTGGTCGGCAAGGAGTGCCCGTTCCAGCCCTTCTCGAAGCCTTAATTATGACAATCGTTTTAGAAATATTGCAGGAAGCAGGGCTACGCTTACCAAAACCTATTGGGTCGACGATTGGGATTGTAGGAGCACTTGTCATCGGCGATGCAGCTGTGAAAGCCGGACTAGTCAGTCCACTGATGGTCATAATCATTAGCTTGACGGCTATAGCGAGTTATGCAATTCCAACCTTTGATTTAGGTCTTGCCGTTCGGCTCATTCGATTCCCATTTATGATTTTGGCTGGTATTCTTGGTTTCTTTGGAGTCTCGGTAGGTCTCTATATACTTTTAATTCATCTCCTAAAACTTCGTTCCTTCGGAGTGCCTTACCTCAGTCCGATTGCTCCTTTGCGTATACGAGCTTTATTACAAGATACGTTTGTGCGAGCCCCCTGGTGGGCATTAAAGCGTCGGCCTCAACTTATCGACGTTGAAAATCTTCAATCCAAAAAGAAACCATAACTCTCACTTTCTCTTGGGCTGTTCATAATACCATTAACTATCAAGGCTTATATAAATCAGGCGCTGGCACAATATCGGCAAGTTTTGAACTATTTGATGCTACAGGTTTTAGATAAAATGTTATATTAACAAGAACCTTTCTGTTCAGCTCAGTTTCTAACACACTCTCGATTTATGTTTGTGTATCTTTTGATAACGCTTCATTCATAGTTATTTGTGTAGGTTTTCCTAATGTTTTTCTAAACTAAAACCTGCAAGCTTAAAATTTAAGGCACTCGCCGTATTTATGGCTCTTAGATTCGTTATCGATAAAAGGAATCCACCGAAGGCTATATTATGGATCTTTCTGAGCCAATCCTATTCCAACCACACAAAGTGGAGGCATAATAGGGGAAATAAGCATTGCCCCTCCAAACTCACTTACTAAAAGCAGGGATTTCGTCATAACTATCGAAATTGTAAAAATAAATAAAAAGGAGGTAGTTAAGATGTTCATACTTATCTTAGCTCTTGTATTCGCCCTATTTATCTCGATATTCGCCCTGCAAAATTCGTCTCCAGTAACGATTCAATTTTTTTGGCTCGTCAAAGATGTCCCCTTGGTTCTCATTATTTTTGGATCTGCCTTTATTGGGGCGCTAATTATGTTGTTTCTAGCTTTATGGAGAACGATTAGACTCAAACGCAAAGCACAGCTTAATAATCAACACTTGTCTAAAGAAATTCCTACTGATTTACAGACCCCTGCACAAGTTGAACGTACAAGTGCTGAAACTAACTCTGACCATTAATCTTGAACGCTGAAACCAGGAATTTGTCTACTTCTGATTCGAAACATTAGCTCTAATCAATCGTTGTCAGCCATCTATGATACTTCTATCTCTATATTCTGCTCCTGATAAAGTTCAACATATTGCCTAAATACATTTGCTCTATACTATAATAACAAATTCACAACCAGAACATCCGAAACATGCAGGCAGAAATAGCTTTCACTTGCAAACCACCAAGGCGAGTACAGTGCAAAAATTTGAAAAATAAGATCGTGAGGTTAATAATGGATAATTCATCGGTTGGAAAAAAGTCTATAGGCTATTGGTCGGTGGTCGCAATGGGTGTCGGTGGTATGGTGGGAGGAGGTATCTTTGCCGTACTGGGATTAGCTGTTCAGCTTGCTAAAGGCGGTACTCCAATTGCATTCGCCATTGCAGGGTGCATAGCACTAGTAACAGCTTATTCCTACGCTAAATTATCCGTTACCTACCCGAGTCAGGGAGGAACGGTGGAATTTTTGAACCAAGGCTTTGGCGCCGGACTAACCGCGGGTGGACTTAATGTCCTGTTGTGGGTGAGTTACGTAATCATGCTTTCCCTGTATGCCTACGCCTTTGGTAGTTACGGAGCCGTGTTCTTTCCTGCAGCAGCACAATTGCTATGGAAACACGTCTTAATCAGTGGAATTATTATTCTCCTAACTGGTTTAAATCTCTTAAATGCCAAGGTCGTTGGTGAATCAGAAGAATGGATTGTAGGCTTTAAAATAACCATCTTAATCTTGTTTATTTTGGCAGGTCTGTGGAGTACTAATCTCCATAGTCTGCAACCATCAACCTGGGCCCAGCCCTTCCAACTAATAGCAGGCGGCATGATAATTTTTGTTGCTTATGAAGGGTTTGAGCTGATCGCGAACGCAGCAGGAGAAATGCGCAATCCTAGCAAGACAATTCCCAAAGCCTATTTTACCGCAGTAGGTTTTGTTATAGTGCTTTATGTGCTTATTTCTGCGGTTACCTTAGGAAATTTACCCATTAAGCAAATAGTCGTTGCCCAAGACTATGCTTTAGCCGCAGCAGCTAAACCGTTCTTAGGTAGTTTTGGCTATACTCTTATTACAATTGCAGCGCTTTTATCGACTGCCTCAGCAATTAATGCGACCTTGTACGGTGCCTCGAGAGTTAGCTATATTATTGCCAAATCGGGAGAATTGCCAGAAGTACTGGAAAAAAAGGTTTGGCATCAGCCCTTGGAGGGGCTGTTTATTACTTCAGGATTGACTCTCTTTGTCGCCAATTTTTTTGACCTCTCAAGTCTTTCCACGATGGGAAGTGCGGGATTTTTACTAATTTTTGCTGCTGTTAATTACACAAATTATAAGCTTTCGAAAAAGACCCAGAGTCGCAAAGTAATATCCTTAATAGGAATGCTTCTATGTTTAGCCGCCTTGAGTATCCTGATATGGCAGCGGGTCAATGCAGCACCGAGCGAAATATGGGTGCTAATAATTATGCTGGGTTTATCGTTTGCTATTGAAACAGTCTACCGACGAGTGACGGGCAGAACAATCAAACCTCATTTCAACAAGTAAGGAAATCATTTTTCCGCTTTACGAATCATGACTGGTTTCTTTGGCTTCCTGCTCTTCTTCCAACTTACTGATTAGATTCGCAGCAACACTCCATTCGATAATCTCGCTGCGGGCAGCATTTTGGAATGCCATTTTTTGGGCTATAAGGACAATGCGCTCCGCTTTTTTCATTTCATTCGCAGCAATATTTTCATTTAACGTATAAAGCTCGGCAATATCTTGATCTATCTCTTGTTGCCTTAAGCTCAGGCGTTGTATCATCTGGTTGCTAGTGGATTGCGAAATAGCCCCTTGTCTCACGTTGCGATCGAGCTCTTCCACGGCCGATCGCAGCGATAAATTTTCGCCTAACAACAGTTGATACTTTACCAAGTTGCATTTTTTTCGACTTAATCCAAGTTTTGAAACCAACGGTTCAATTGTTAAACCTTGACCCACTAAAGAAAATAAGACTACTCCAAAAATTAATGGCACCAAGAGTTCTCTTTCTGAGACATCCGTGCTTATCCCGAGCACCATAGCCATGGATAACGCCCCTCTTAACCCGCCCCATACCAACACATGCCGCCACTTAACGGGAATATGCTGCCCGAAAGTAGATAATAACGCCGAGAGGCTATAAATTGAAGTTGCTCGCCCTATCAATACAACGCCAACAGCAACAATAATCGCCTTTAAATCGGCAACCATCGGCATGGAGGTTATTTCCAGGCCGACCAATAAAAAAACCATAGAATTGACAGCAAAGGCCGCATATTCCCAAAATGATAAGACTGCCATGCGCGAAGCGGGTGTCATTCCTTTGGGCAAGCCATAGTTACCCATGACCAGACTAGCGGCTACCACAGCGATAACACCTGAAACACCCGCGCTTTCCGCTGCTAAATATGAACCGTATGCCACGACAGTAGTCAATGTAATTTCTAAGAGATGATCGTCAAACTCTTGGGTAAGGCGGGAAGCAGTCGTACCTAAAATTATACCGATAACAGCCCCTCCGCAGACAGTGACAAAAAACGCAAATATGCTCTGTGACAAAGAAAATTTACTTGTAATCATCACACTTTCGATTACCCCGAACAAAACCACTGCAATCCCGTCATTGAATAAGCTCTCCGCTTCTACAATCATCGAGAGCCGCTCATTAACCCCCAACCGCTTAAATAAAGCCATTACAGAAATCGGGTCAGTCGGAGAAATTACTGCTCCAAACAACAACGCGATAATAATTGGCAATCCTAAAAAATAGTGCATTCCATATCCTACGACCAAAGTAGATATGACTGTTCCTAAAACAGCTAATACGAGTATGATCTTCCATTGACGTTGTAATGAGCGAAAATGTATGTTGATACCCGCTTCAAATAATAAAGGCGGCAAAAAAATAGCAAACAAGATATGCGGTTCCAAATACACTCCAGGTAACAAGCCAGAGTAACCTACTACCAAGCCCGTTAACACTAAGGCAATGGTATACGGAATTTTTATAAACCGTCCCAACATCGCCACTATCGAGGCCAGCAACATCAACCAAAAAAAAGATAATGAATACATCTATTTCCTCCTCTCAACACTTCACTTACCAGTAGTTCGTCCCAATTATTTTTTAAGCTTGCGGGCTTAGATGCGCATTATATGTTCCACCATTTAATGGTAGTATCCCTACTGTCCCTACTATAACACTTAACTTGCAATTTTACATCTGAAGTTTTCCACCCCTATTGCCGACAATCATAAACTAAGCAAAATAAGAGTTGTCATATTAATAAACTAAGAACCAACTTTTTGTTGTTTTTTTATTAAAGCACTGTTACTGATACTTGTTGCTCCTTGCGGGATGCTAATATTGTTTAAGCCTGTACTACTGGTAAAAGTATTTTTCACCTGTTGCATCAGTGTATCTGAAACAACTTCTGTTCCACCGAAAGCTATTACATTAGGCTGAACCCCTGAAACAGAGAGCTTCTCCAGATAAGCTTCAGATGCAGGGGGAAGAGTTGAAAGTTGATTATCTACCAGAATAATTGGATTTCCTGTTTTAGCTGCTAAAACACTCCCCGCGAGGACATCCGGAAAATCCTCTCCGTTAGCAAGATAAATTGTCTTAGGAGCAGGCGCAAACTCGTTTAAGACGGCGGCATTTGTCCCGAACCGGTCATCACCGGCCAGACGTGTAACGGTAGCACCCGGAATAAATCCATTGATATGGCTTTCAAGGTCTTGAGAAACAACAGAGGTTCCTCCTACAATATAAACAGCAGATGGCTTTTCGTTTAGAAGATAATTTTTTGTTTTCTCCGGTAAATAATTGACTCCAACTAAAAGCGTTGCGTATTGATGGGAGCCTGAATAACTTGAAATACTCAAGGCATCGGGAAAATTTTCACCGGAGGCAATGAACACCGGTGTACCTTGGGGAACATTAACATCATTAACGATGAGCATACTCGTGTCATAGCGATCCGTACCGCCGAGGCGTTTGATATTACTGTACCCCATTGAAGCAAGCTTTGTTTCAAAATTCGGCCCAATTACCCCTGTTCCGCCAACGATATAAACAGTTCCCCTTTGCTGAGATGAGTGTGTATAGAGATAGTTGAATGCCTCACTTGAAGAGTTTACTGTAGTACCAACGAGCAAAATGGGAGCGTTTAATTTTTTTGACAATATGCAGGCCGACAAGGCATCAGGAAAACTATCGTCGGATGCGAGTATTACATTTCCACACTCACCGTTATTGTTGTAATCCCCGGCAATAGCCACGGATGTTTGATAGTGGTCTTGACCGGCAAGACGAGATGTTGCATAGGTGCCATTGACCGTTTCTGCCGACACAGGTACAACTGTCCCAAATATAACCAGTATAGTTGCTAGAACTACGCTCAGTAGTTTATTCATAAATTCTAAATTTCCTCCTTTTCCTTTGACAGTAATTATAATGCATCACTAAATTTGCCAGAGCTGAAGCATAACTTTACACCCCTTAGCTATGGCGGGATGTAAAGTTATGCTTCAGCTCTGAGAAAAGTGACTGACTATTGACAAATTCAGCCACCGTAACCTAACTTTAGGGTGTATAGCTAGAAACCTATGCCTAGTGTCAAAACAAATCGTACCATACTTTCAAACTACGGCCCTCCTTGCCTTCTCACGTCCCATAACCGTAATTCACGATCCATTCACGATTAATGCCACCCCATTCACGTAATCCCTATTTATAAAAGGACCATTCACAATTTTTATATATATTTTTTTATAAAACACACGGCCCCCCGACTGTGAACACGTTTCTTCCTCGTCTCACTCTTTCGATAACATCACAGTCACATCCGGGCATAAAAATAAGTCACCTCCTAGCATCATTTGTTTAGGGGTGACTTTTAGCATTTTATGACATCTTAAGACTTCTTGAAAACACAACTTCCCTGGTCTTGCCACAATGTGTGAGGAGAACATTCTATCGATTTCACTACTTGGGAAGACCCAACACTTGAACTGGAACGTTTGAATTAGTTAAAGTTCCGTCTCCAAGTTGGCCACAGGCATTCGTGCCCCAAGTCCAAACGTTGCCGAAGCTGTCAAGTGCGTAACCGTTTCGACTACCTGCAGCAATTTCGAAGATATTCGATATATTCAAGACCCGGACAGGTGTCGTTTGATTTTCTGTTGATGCCCCATTACCAAGTTCACCATAGGCTCCAGCTCCCCAAGCCCAAACATGACCCGAACTGTCAAGGGTGTAACCAGATTTTTTAATCTCTGTACTATGATCTGACCCTCTTCCGGCAATTGAGACAACATTGAAGAAGTTCGAAACCTTGACGGGAGTGGTTTGAATCCCATCACTAGCCTGTCCACCGAGAAATTCCCAAGCCCAAACCTGGCCGGAACTATCAAGGACGTACCAAAGCTGATCGCCAGTGGGAAATCCAACAACCTTGCCAGAACTATCATAATCATTATTCTTGTCCCCTAATCCTCCATAAGTAATGGCTACAGTATTCTTAAGGTTTGAGAGTTGAATGGGGGCAGGTGGTTGAGTGCGTGATGTTGATTGATGTACACCCCCGGCGGTGATACCGCTACCAAAATATCCCCAAGCCCAGATATGGCCCGAGCTATCGAAGGCGAAGGCTTCATTCCCTTGAGGATCAGCAGAAATAGAAACAATATCCATGAGAGTGGGGACCTGTGTGGGGACAGCTGAGGTCGTTGGTTCACCATTGATGTCCTGACCACCCCAAGCCCAGACATTCCCAGAACGATCCAAAGCGTATCCAGTTGAATACCCAGCAGCAATCGAAACAATATTCGAGAGATTTGTGACCTGAACGGGGACAATTGAACCATAAATTGGATATTTGCCATTGGTTAATTGAATGCCTTTCGTCCCGTTGCCAAGTTCACCATAATCTCCCTCTCCCCAAACCCAAACGTGACCGATGTTGTCGAGAGCGTAACAAGTATTTCCTCCGGCAGCAATAGAAACTATATTTGAGAGATTTGAGACTTCAATAGGGACATTTGAACCATAAATAGGATTTACGGTATCTGAGGGATTTAACTTGTTGCTGCCCGTTGTCCCGTTACCGAGTTCACCATAAGTTCCGGCTCCCCAGGCCCACACATGACCACTCGAATCAAGATAATATGCAGTCCCATCTCCCACAGAAATTCTGGAATGGTCATTTTTTTGTGGCTTATCTTTTGTATCACTGTTACCGCCATAATAAAAAGCATTTTCAACCCGTTGGCACAGGATATCTGAAACAACATCTGTTCCACCCAAATCTATTAGAGTAGGCTGAACCCCTGAACCAGCGAGTTTTTTCAGATAAGCTTCAAGTGCAGGTGGAAGGTTCGCAAGTTGATTATCTACCAGAAGAATTGGATTTCCCGTTTTAGCTGCTAAAGCACTCCCAGAGAGGACATCGGGAAAATCATCCCCGTTAGCAAGATAAATTGTATCAGGAGCAGGTGAAAACTCGTTTAAGACGGCGGCATTTGTCCCGAACCGATCATCACCAGCCAGACGTGTAACCATAGTACCAGGAACTAAGGCTTTAATTTGGTTTTCGATGTCTTGAGAAACAACGGAGGTTCCCCCAGCAATATAAACAGCAGAAGGTTTTTCGTTTAGAAGATAATTTTTAGTTTGTTCAGGCAAATAACCTGCTCCAACTAAAAGCGTTGGGTATTGTTTTAAGCCTGAAAAACTGGAAATACTCAAAGCATCGGGGAAATTTTCACCGGAGGCAATAAACACTGGCGTATCTTGAGGGACATTGACCTCGTTAACGATAAGCATATTCGTTTCATAACGATCTTTACCACCTAGTCGTTTGATGTTACTATACCCTATCGAAGTGAGCTTTGTTTCAAAATCCGGCCCAATTACTCCTTTTCCACCAACAATATAAACAGTCCCCTTTTGCTGAGATGAGTGTGTATAGAGATAATTAAATGCATCGCTTGAAGCGTTTACTGTAGTACCAACGAGCAAAATGGGAGCATTCAATTTTTTTGACAATATGCTGGCTGACAAGGCATCAGGAAAATCGTTCACTGACGCGAGTATTACATTGCCACAATCACCGTTATTGTTGTAAGCCTCGGCAATAGCCACGGATGTTTGATAATAGTCTTGTCCGGCTAGACGTGAAGTTGCGTCGGTTCCATTGACCGTTTCTGCGAACACGGGTACTACTGTCGCATATAAAATCATAAGTGTTGCTAGAATTACGCTTAGAAGCTTATTCATAATTCTCTCTTTCCTCCCATTAAAATTTGTTTACCACCTCTCTAAAGAATAATCTCTTCATTTGTTGGTATTCGATTTATTCCTAAAGATCCCTGCAAATCATTGGGTTCACTCTGCCTTCAGACTGTTTATTCAAACCACGTTCAAAGTGGTAAACATTCTATTTATATCTTATTAATCTTTGCAAAGTAGTTTTTTCACTTCACCCTCTCTTTCCCTCTTATTTTAGCAGAAAGAGAGGGTTACAATAGCTTAAAAAAACTCCGGATTGAATATACATATAAAAAGTCAAAATACTAGTTAATACAATGGTTTAATTTTGGTAGAGGCTAAGTGGTGGGGTTCGATGGGTGACTGAAAACGCAAGAGTTAACGTTTAATCATAAAAATAAAAACCTCGTATTAAAAGTAAAAGCTAAATGAAATAATATCTTTACATTATTTTATTTAGCTTTTGTATTGACTATTTGTTTAATTGGAATTTGCAAAGTAATCAATAAAAGAATTACTATTCAATAAACTAGATGGTATAGACAATAAGTTGCCGCTTGTATTTCCGTTGGGATTTCCAATGTAATCTACAGAGGTCCACATATAAATCGGCTGATAAGCCTTCAACTATCTAACAACAGACAATCCCTTTTGAGATCAGTAACATCATTTGCGTGTACCTCTACTGTTCAGTTTGCCCATTCTGATCTTATCGTCAGTCTTTAACCTACTCAACAGATTAAAGTCCTCGAAGCCTGCTTTTAAATCCTGTTTGTAGAGGTTAGCGTAGTGTTGCGACATAGCCAGTGTAGAATGTCCAAGTATCTTCTGTAGGCGTAAGGGATCGCCACCTTCTATTATCCAGTTCTTGGCGAAGGTATGACGGAATAAATGTGCTGATGTCTTCTCTACACCTCGTTTAATGTTATACTTTGCAATATCATGTGCAACAGAAGTACCCACCAGCTTCGTGTTACTCTCCGATGGGAAAAGTAAGTCAGTGTCCTCTCCACCTCTGTAGCTGATATATTCTCGTAATACCACTGCCATATGCCTTGATAATGGTGTGTACTGTGCCTTCTTATTCTTAGTATGTGTATATGCAATTAGTTCGTTATCCCAGTCAATATCGCCAATCCTGATCGCTGTAAGAGTGGATAATCTACAGCCAGTACCGATAAAGAAATTAATTACCGCCCATGTCCTGTACTCACGGAAGGAAGCTGTTTTAACATCTGGCTTTTTCAATAGTCTGGATATCTCTTCATCTGTATAGGTATCTTTGATTTCTTCATTAAATCTTAGCAACTTGATCCTAACAGGTTTACAATAGTTCTGCTCTGCCCAGTAGTTAAGGATTGCCCTTAGATGTCTTAGTGCTGTGTTGACCGTAGCTGTGACAATATCCCTCTTTTGTAGGTATTCGATGTACTGTATAACGGTATCCCCTGAGATGTCCTGTATGCTACCATTGTAGAAGAAATGAAAGGATTTAAACTCCCTCTGATAGTTGGTAAGAGTAATTGGTGCTAAGTTTTTTGCTTTACTGTACCGTATGAACTCATCAAAAGCAGTCTCCATCTGAATTGAATCTGATTGTCCTAAGTTAGCCTTTAAACGAATTTTAGCCACATTACATAACCTCGATTTCCTTAAAATATGAAGCAACTGACTAGCTGTTCACACTCTGAAAATCATATGCTATGCAACATGGCTAAAAGTGTATAAAATGCTGTGAAATAGTCGTTTTGGTGCGCCACCCAGGGATCGAACCAGGGACCTGCCGATTAAGAGTCGGGAAAATCGAGTTTTGCATAATTATGTAATGTTATGAAAGCCCTAGAACCATGCGGTTTAGCAGTTTTTTATGTTGGGTATATTTAGGCGACAACATGTTCCCAAAATGTTCCCATATACCCTAGCGTGGTATGGTATATCACAAAGGATTAAAATAGCGTTCAGGTATGTTTTCTTTCAGCAGCTTTTCAATAAACTGATTAGCGAAAAGATTATTTGCCGCTCGATAAATCATTAATGCCCTATGCGTTTCTACTGTTAATTCAATCGTTAGCTTTATGACTTCGCCACCTTCACGTCGTGGCCTTCCTAGCCTCTTCTGTCCCTGTTGTCTTGTAGGAATATCCACAACGGGGTTATTAAACACAGTGGGGGGAATTGTAATAGGTTCTACTTCAAGCGGCTGTGATACCCCTCCTTGTGGCTGTTCTTCGATTGCTTGCCCTTCCCCATGATCACTGCCCACAATAGGGTTATTTTCTGTAGTTGGTGTAATCATACCCTCAGTTAGTATAACGTCCTGCGTCTGTGGTACAGCGTCTTTTGTTTGATCTGCCATTTGTTCAGCCGTGACGAATAATCCTTTGTCGTTTCGGATGAATCCTTTATCTCTAAAGAGTTTCGCTATGTTTTCTGAACCAATGCCCGCACTCTGACAAGCCGCCTTCAAGGTTGAACCCGCTATCATTTGTTCGTTTAAGTAATAAGCCCGCTCATCTGTGCTAAAAGCTAAGTATGTTTTCTTGTCCACTCTTTATTTCTCCCATCTTTATAAACATTAAATACAGTTTTAAGTATAATGGTATTTATGTATTAAATCAAATAAATAAGCAGGACTAAAAGTGCCCTGCTTACAACCTTTCGCATAATGCCTGTTTAGCGTAATAGCCCTTTACGTTTATGCGCTTAATGATCTGCGTCTTTTACGTTCTGTGCGTTTGCCGGGTACTTCAACATAGTTTTACTCTAGGATGTCGGGTATTTTCGGATAATCTAATCCTCAAATTGAGGATAACCTGAATCAGCATGATGTTGGTTCATCTATATAATTGTTATTCTGACTAATCACTAAGTATAATCTTGGTTATTAATATTTTAAGCCTATAATACTATTTCTAACGTTACGTTTAGGCATATTTAAACCTATATTTAAGCACTAATTAAGGTTAATTATAATTACCCTTCTAATAACAAGCAAAAAATACCTCTTAATGTTTAGGCAATTGTTAATAACCATAGGGAGAAGGGGGAATTACTTAGTGTTTTGCAATAATAATAAGCGTTATTACATGTACATCAGTATAAAGCAGTAAGTTTGGAAATAGCTCAAAATGTCCAATTTCACCATCGAATGTAGTAATTGTGGCATATCATGATAATAAAGGAAAATAAGGCATTGTGTAGAATTACTAAAAGATTATTACGGGCAAGAGGATTGAATTCAAGGTTTAAACAAAAAAGAAGGGGGAATAAAAATTGTTCAGATCGTTAGATGATGTTTTAACACTTATGGTTGTTGCAGGTATTATCTGCGGCATTGTTAGTGGTGCAATCGCATGGGAAAAACATCGTTCCGTATTCGGTTGGCTTGTTTTTGGCTTTTTCTTTAGCGGGTTAGGTTTGGTAGCTATTTCAGTAATACCCAAGAATGCTAAAACATGCCCAAAGTGTGGCGAATTATCAACCTACGGAACTGGAACTTGTGAATACTGCGGATATGTTTTTTATGTGCCTAAAGATAAACCTGATAGACCAAAAGAATTTATTACTGATGAAGAATAACAAAAAACACCTCAGAAAACTGGGTTTATTAATCCGCTGAACAAAAAGTGATTACGTAAAGGTATATCATGTTAAGGAGGATTATCCAATGAGTGAAATCAAGTGTCATAGATGTGGTTCAACACAACTATCAGCGGGTAACAAAGGTTTTGGTTTTGGTTTAGGCAAGGCCGCTGTGGGAGGAGCACTTCTGGGTCCGATAGGGTTGTTGGGTGGGATGGCGGGTAAAAACAAGGTCATAATAACTTGTTTAGCGTGTGGGTATCAATGGAAACCAGGAGATAAAAGTCATTATGTAAGCAATGTTGATGATCCAGAAAAGTATGCTTCAACGGTTAAATTTAACAAATCGGCAGTTAAGTTAATGTTGATCATAGGTTTCATATTGGTTGCCTCTATTACTGGTTATTATATTAACGAAAATATGGCCTATAACAATGATTTGAACTCTGGTATTAATCTAATTATTAAAAAACCAACTAACGATTTTATCACTTCTTTTAAAGTTGACGGAAGAATTCTAACAATTTATGTTAATGATAAATATCAAGCAATGAATATTAACGATAAAGATGCAAAATTAAAGAGTGTTTTTGATGATTTTAGTAAAGCATTAGTACATTCTGAAGTCCATGTGGGTAATCTTTCAAGTCCATATGCTTCTTTATCAGATAAAATAATCGTATCCCATGATGGCAAAGAGGATTACTTTGATTGGTCTGGTCTTAAATTAGTCGATGGATCTTAGGAAAAAGGAAGGGTGAGTAAAAGTTGGATGATCAAACGTGGCTCATTGTGCTTATTATCTTTATTGTGTCTGGAATTTTCGGATATTTGTCACTTGTTATTGCTGAAAATAAAGATCGTGAAAGCAAGTCGTGGTTCTTCCTTGGTTTCTTTTCTTGGATATTTGGGCCGATCGTTGCGGGGATTGTGCCACCGTATAAAAAGAGTTGCCCAAAATGTGGGGAACTTTCTTCTTATGGAATGCGGATTTGCACACATTGCAGTTATGAATTTATGGGTAAGGAACAAGTAAAATAAAAACATTAAACACCTCAGAAAACTGGGGTGTTTTTCGCTTTCGGCTTTCGTCATGTTTCAACAAAATAATGGCCATTGATAGTGATATTATTAGTGATATTATTAATGGAAAAGAGGTGAAATATATGAATTTTAAAAAAATCACTTTATTGGCATTAATAGGGATATCCATAGATGCTCTTGTCAAATTGTCTCTTTTTATCTCTAACATTTCTAAATTAATTTTAAATTCAGGCATTTACAGTGTTGCACAAATCATTGATCTCTTTGCATATAGTACCATTGTCTTATTCTTATATGTTTTATGGAAAAATCAAGAAGCGAATTAAAGGAGAAATTTGAATGGCAAATAAAGTTAATGGTTTGAATGATGAACCAGGTTTGGCTGATTTGTTAGGATTGAAGAAAAATACTGTTTCTTCTGGATTACCACCTTCTCGCTCGAATCAATTAAATCCTGTTGGCAACGCTCTTAAATTTATTGGTATTGCGCTCTTTGTGATCGGATTAATTGGTGCCTTAATAATTGGGAATAGCGACAATTTCCCAAATGAACTAAAGAGTACAGAAGTTATCCTTATATTAATTTCTTCGACTATTCAGTGTGCCTTGTTTTATGGATTTTCAGAAATCATTTTCCTTCTAAATGGAATTAAAAATAAGAATGAAGAGGGTTAATATGAATTTTAAAAAAGTTACCTTTATATCTTTTATACTTTCTCTATTAATCCTTTTATTAAAACTGAGTGTTGTTTTCTCGGTATGGCTTAAGGCATGGCTTGAACATACCTATGCTGATTATGTTATTAATTTTCCAGTTGGGTTTTATGAGTATGGGCGATTAATTTTGCCAATTCTGCAATTTCTCCCATTAGTACCTTTCCTCTATGTCTTTTATAAACGACAAACTCAGCGTTCAATATACCCTACGCCGAATTCAGCGGAGGGTGAATATTTCGTTTTATAAGTGCAGTTGATTCGGAGAGTGAGTGCATCCATCTCGGAAAATGAGTGCGTAGCTATCGGCAAACAGCGCAATCCCTCCTTGGCACAGGATGCTGACGTATGTCTCTTTTTCCATCGCTCTC